>VBHI01000346.1 GCA_005881495.1 Chloroflexota bacterium | reverse complement strand
GTGGCTGCCGCGCTCGACGTCACCGACGGTGTGGTCCGCGATGTGCGCATTGCGCTCGGCGGCGTGGCACCCAGACCCTGGCGGGCGACGAAAGCGGAGGCGGTGCTGCGCGGCGCACCAGCCACCGAGGAAGTGTTTGGGCAAGCGGCGGAGGCGGAATTGGCCGAGGCGCAGCCCCTGCCCGGCAACGCGTTCAAGGTTCCGCTCGCCCGCAACACCCTGGTGCGGACGCTGCTTGACTTGACAGGGGAGGAAAAGCAACGATGAAGAATCACCTCATAACGCGCGCGACCGGCGCGCCTCTCAACCGTCTCGACGGGGTTCAGAAGGTCACCGGTGCGGCAAAATATGCCTATGAATACCCGGTTGACCACGTCACGTACGTCTTCCCGGTCCAGAGCACGATCGCCAAGGGCCGAGTCGTGTCGATCGACGCGAGTGCCGCGCGTGCGCTGCCCGGTGTCATCGCCGTGCTCTCGCACGAGAATGCCCCACAGCTTGCACCGGTTAACGATGCCAAACTGGCCGTGTTCCAATCCGAGGCCATCGCGTACCGCGGTCAGTTCGTGGCGGCCGTCGTCGCCGAGACCTTGGAGATGGCGCGGCAGGCTGCTGAACTCGTCGTGGTCCGTTATGAAGAGCAGCCACATGATGTCGAGCTGCGCGCGGATCGTACAGATCTCTACAAACCGCAGATCGTCAATCCTTTCTACGAGAGCGACACGGTTAGCGGTGATGTCGAGACCGCGCTTGCACAGGCTCCCGTCTCGCTCGACTACGTCTATACGACACCAGCCGAGCACCCCAATCCGCTCGAACCCCACACGACGGTTGCTGTGTGGAACGAGGACAGCGTCACCCTGTACGATGCCAACCAGGGCCCGCACCCGATCCGGGATACCGTGGCCACGGCCTTCAAACTGCCGCCCGAACGGGTGCGCGTCATCTCGAAGTATGTCGGCGGCGCGTTCGGCTCCAAGGTTGACACGCACCCGCATGTGATCCTCGCTGTCATGGCCGCGCAGGTGGCAAGACGGCCCGTTAAGCTCGCGCTCACGCGGCAGCAGATGTATGCGCTGGCGGGCTATCGCTCGCCGACCATCCAGCGGGTGCAGCTGGGTGCCCAGCGCGATGGGCAGCTCACGGCGATTGCACATGATATCGTTGAGCAGACCGCGACCATCCACGAGTTCGCCGATCCGACCGCCGTCCCGACGCGGGTGATGTACGCGGCCCCGAACCGCCGCACCACGCACCGGCTGGCACGGCTCGACGTCCCAGCGACCGCGTGGATGCGCGCACCCGGTGAGTGTCCGGGGATGTTCGCCCTCGAATCGGCGATGGACGAGCTAGCGATCGCCTGTGGGCTCGATCCCATCGAGTTGCGCATACGCAACGAGCCTGCGGTCGACCCCGAGAGCGGGCGTCCATTCAGTAGCCGCAACCTGGTCGCCTGCCTGCGGGAAGGGGCGCAGCGCTTCGGCTGGCAGCCGCGCGACCCGACGCCGCGCCTGCGGCGCGCTGGCCCCTGGCTCATTGGGACCGGCGTCGCCGCCTCGTCGTATCCGGCCCTCCAGTTTCCAGCGGCCGCGCTCGTGAAGGTCGACCAGGCGGGAAACTACCAGGTTCGTATCGACGCCATAGACATCGGGACCGGAGCGTGGACGGCGCTCACCCAGATCGCGGCAGACGCGCTGGAGGTGCCGCCTGAACGCGTGCAGCTCGGGATCGGCGATACCTCCCTACCGCAGGCGCTCTGGGCCACAGCCTCGACGGGCACCGCCTCGTGGGGGTGGGCGATCTTCAATGCCGCGAGTGCGCTCCGCGCACGGCTGCAGGAGGAGTTCGGCGGGAGTGTTCCCGCCGAGGGATTGGAGGCAACCGGCACCTTCCAGGCGAACCCCGAGGCGCAGCAGTACGCCATGCAAGCCTTTGGCGCACAGTTTGCCGAGGTGCGTGTCAACATGGATACCGGCGAGGTGCGTGTCCCGCGCCTCCTGGGGGTCTTTGCCGCCGGTCACATCATCAATCCGAAGACGGCCCGCTCGCAGTTCCTGGGCGGGATGACGTGGGGGCTGTCGATGGCGCTGCACGAGGAAAGTGTGCTGGACCCGCGCTTCGGCGATTACGTCAACCACGACTTCGCGGAGTACCACATCGCCACCAACGCCGACGTGGGAACCATCGACGTGACCTGGATCGACGAGGAGGACCCCCACGTCAACCCCATGGGCGTGAAGGGCATTGGCGAGATCGGGATCGTCGGCACCGCCGCCGCCATCGCCAACGCTGTCTATCACGCCACGGGCATCCGCGTCCGCGATCTGCCGATCACCCTGGATAAGCTGCTGTCGTGAGACCGCTGCGGGCGAAGAGTTGGTCCTCTCTGTCTCATGGCGGACTGCTCGCGCTTCCCTCCAGAGCCGGGAAGCCGCCAGGTGTCGTTTGGCCCATAACCTGGTTAACCGAAGCGGCGGGGGCAACCCCGCCGCTTCGGTTAACCAATGGCTGGCTCGAAAAGAAGTAAAGGAATACTTCCCATGGCTCTAGAGCAGACGCAATCTGGACTCGCGCAAACAGCAGATCAGCACAGAGTCTGGGTCATCTTCAGCGGGCTGATGCTGGCTTTGCTGATCGCCTCGCTCGATCAGACGGTCGTGGCAACGGCGTTGCCGACGATTGTGAGCGATCTCGGGGGGCTCAGCCAGCTCTCATGGGTGGTCACTGCCTATTTGCTGACCTCAACGGCCTCTACTCCACTGTGGGGTAAGCTCGGTGATCTTTACGGCCGCAAGCGGCTCTTCCAGGCGGCGATTGTGCTCTTCCTCTTCGGTTCCGCGCTGTGCGGGATCAGCCAGAACCTGGCCGAACTCATTCTCTTCCGCGGCTTGCAAGGGCTTGGGGGTGGGGGCATCTTCGTGCTCTCCCAGGCCCTCATCGCCGATGTCGTGCCTCCGCGGCAGCTCGGACGCTATCAGGGTGTGTTCGGCGCCGTCTTTGGGGTGAGCAGTATGGCCGGACCCCTCCTGGGTGGTTTTTTTGTCGAGACGCTCTCCTGGCGCTGGATTTTCTACATCAATCTACCTATTGGCGCTGCTGCTCTGCTCGTGCTTGCGCTAGCCTTGCCTGCCACGGGCCAGCCGGGTCAGCACACCATTGACTACCTGGGCACCGTGCTGCTGACGGTCGCGGCCAGCAGCCTGATCCTGCTGACTTCCCTGGGCGGGACCATCGCTCCCTGGGGATCGGCGCCGATCATCCTGCTCGCCATTGTTGCCGGCGTGTTCACGCTGGGCTTTGTCCTGGTTGAACAACGCGCTGTCGAACCTGTGCTGCCGCTGCCCCTCTTCCGCAACGCCGTGTTCTCCCTCTCCAGTGCGATTGGCTTTGTGGTCGTCTTCGCGCTCTATGGGGCGACCACCTATCTGCCGCTCTTTTTACAGGTTGTAAATGGGGCCTCCCCCGCCAGTTCCGGCCTGCGCCTCTTACCCATGATCCTGGGGTTGCTGCTCACGTCCATCACCAGCGGGCAGCTCATCAGCCGCTGGGGGCACTACAAAGCCTTCCCGATTGCCGGCACAGCCGTGATGACGCTGGGCATGTTCCTGCTCTCACGCCTGAGCGAGCACACGAGCGTGCTGGTGGAATCGCTGTCGATGGCGGTCCTGGGACTGGGAGTGGGGCTGGTAACGCAGGTGCTGGTGATGGCCGTGCAGAACGCCGTGGATTACCGCAACCTGGGCGCGGTGACCTCTGGGGTGATCTTCTTCCGCTCTATTGGCGGCGCGTTCGGCACGGCCATCTTTGGGGCCATCTTCTCCAACCAACTGGCATCACATCTCGCTTCCCTGGCTTCCCGACTTTCGTCCGGCATCAATCTCAGCAGCGCGGAGAGTGTGGCCGCGATCCAACATCTACCAACAGCCCTGCGTGCTGAGGTGGTGCATGCCTACGCCCAATCGCTTTCGACGGTTTTCCTGGTGACGGTGCCCATGGTGGCTCTGGCTTTCCTGCTGTCCTGGCTGCTACCTGAGGTGCGACTGCGCACCACCACCCAGGCGACCGACATGGGCCATACCTTCGCCATGCCAACCACTCGCACTTCCCAGCAGGAGATCGAGCGGGCACTTCACGTGCTGACCAGCCGTGACAGCCTGGACCAGCTCTACCGTCGGCTCGCAGCCCGCGCTGGCATTGAGCTCGATCCGCTCTTTACCTGGCTCCTGTTCCGTTTCCAGGAGCAGGCCCCGATTGCTGGGGCGACTCTGGCGAAGCGATTCCACGTGCTGGCCGCCAGGCTGATGCCTTCCATCGAAGCGCTGTGAGGGATCGGGCTGATCACCACAACAGCACCAGTGGAGGGTCAAGCAGATGGCCAATTCCAACTGACTGCTACCGGGCAGGAGACCGTCGCTACATTAGCGACCGCCTGCCATGATAACCTGGCCGAGCTGCTTGACGGCTGGTCGCCAGAACAGGAAGCGGAGCTGGCCTCCCTGCTTCGTCGGGTGACGACGACCCTGTTCAGTGAAGAGAACAAGAAAGAGTTGATCAGCACTCCTGCTTGATCTGTTAAGCCCTCCTCTCCTCCCTTATAGTGCTATGTCGGATCATACGATCGCTCTGAGCTGAGTGACCATCGAATCAAAAGCGGGCGACCCTTGAGGGTCGCCCGCAGGGCTTTTAGGAGACTACGCCGCCCTCTCGCTCGGCTGACGAGCATATGCCCTCGCCGCATCTATAAGGAACAGACGCTTGAGGAAGGAACCGGTTAACGACTGCGCATTCTCCGCGACGTCTTCTGGTGTCCCCTCAGCAATCACCTGACCACCAGAGTCGCCTGCTCCCGGCCCTAGATCAATGATCCAATCGGCGCTCTTCACTACTTCCAGGTTATGCTCAATGACGATGACCGAGTTCCCAGCTTCTACCAGGCGCTGCAAGACCTGCAAGAGCCGCTCAATATCGGCAAAGTGCAGTCCAGTCGTGGGTTCATCCAGGATGTACATGGTGCGACCTGTTGCAGGCCTGGCGAGGGAACTCGCCAGCTTGACACGCTGTGCCTCACCGCCAGAGAGCGTCGTGGCAGGTTGACCCAGGTGGATATAGCCCAGGCCGACATCGGAGAGCGCCTTCAGCTTCTTGTAGACGGCAGGCACTTTCGCGAAAAAGCGCATCGCCTCTTCCACCGGCATCTCTAGTACATCGGCGATATGCTTGCCCTTGTAGCGAATCTCTAACGCCTCGCGATTGTAGCGCTTGCCGTGGCACACGTCACACGGCAGATACACATCGGGCAGGAAGTTCATCTCAATTTTGACGATGCCCTCGCCCTGACAGGCTTCGCAGCGCCCACCTTTCACATTCAATGAGAAGCGACCGGGTTGGTACCCGCGAATGCGCGCCTCCGGTACCTTCGCGAAGAGCTCTCGTATACCTGTGAAGGCATCGGTATAGGTTGCAGGATTCGAGCGCGGTGTGCCTCCGATGGGCGACTGATCGATCCCGATCACGCTATCCAGCTCCTCCAGACCTTCAATGGAGTCATGCGCAACTGGCTGCTCATGCGCACGGTGGAAGGTCCTGGCCAGCTTGCGGTACAGGATATCGTTGATAAGCGTACTCTTGCCAGAGCCGGAAACGCCGGTCACCACCACGAATTTCCCGAGCGGAATCTCGACCGTCACATTTTTCAGGTTATGCTCGCGCGCGCCTTTGATCAAGAGTGATCGCCCATTGCCCTCTCTCCTCTGTTCGGGCAAGGGAATCGACTTGCGCCTCGCCAGGTAATCACCGGTCAGCGAATGCGTATTGGCCATGATCTCCTGGTAGGTGCCCTGGGCGACCACCCGTCCACCATATGCGCCTGCGCCAGGGCCCATCTCAACGATATGATCGGACGCCCGCATCGTCTCCTCGTCATGCTCGACCACCAGCACGCTGTTCCCCTGATCACGCAGACGTGTCAGCGTCTTCATCAGGCGCGCGTTGTCATGCTGGTGGAGTCCAACGCTCGGTTCATCAAGAATGTAGAGCACTCCTGAGAGGCCGGAGCCGATCTGGGTTGCCAGGTGAACGCGCTGTGCCTCGCCCCCAGAAAGGCTGGCTGTTGCCCGGTCCAGTGTCAGGTAATCCAGGCCCATATCCAGCAGGAATTGCAGACGTGCCACAATCTCTTTGAGTAACTGGCGCGCTATCAACCGTTCACGCTCTGTCAGCACCATCTCGACCGGCAGTTCATGCGGATCGAAGGAAGTCCGCGTATCAGACCCTAACTCCTGGAAAAACCGCTGTGCCTGTTCAATGGAGAGGTGTGTCACCTGAGCAATAGTGCGCCTGCCAACTGTGACCAACAACGCTTCCGGATTGAGTCGGGTACCCTGACAATCAGGGCAGATGTGTGTGGAGACTGAACTTTCAGTTTCCTTGCCCTCAACCGAGCGCCCTGGCCAGGACATCGAAACGCGCTCCAGATGCGAGCCTTTAGCGCCCATTGTCGGTGTATCGACCAGGTGGTCGGGCTCGTCGGTTGGCAGGACACCAAGACCGGCACAGGTAGGGCAGGCACCATGCGGGCTATTAAAGCTAAAGGTGTGCGGCGCGATTTCCGGCAGGCTGATCCCACAAAAAGCACAGGTCGGGTGTTCAGAGAACAGCATCTCATCGCCCCCAATGATCGATACCTGTACAATGCCAGCGCCGAGCTTCAGCGTCGTTTCCAGCGAGTCCGTCACCCGCTGGCGGAACGATAGGTCAATCTCACGAGGTATGACCAGCCGGTCAACCACGACTTCTATCGTATGTTTTTTCTGCTGATCCAGCTTGATCTCGTCACTCAGGTCAAAAATGTCGCCATCGACACGCACACGCACATACCCGGAGCGCCGCATCTCATCAAAGACATGTTCAGACGTGCCTTGATGCTCCTGGACCAGCGGCGCAAGCAGCATAATACGAGAACTTTTCGGCAAGGTGAGGACCGCGTCGACCATTTGCTGAACGGTCTGCTGGCCGATCTCGCGCCCACACTTTGAACAGTGCGGATGACCAATCCGCGCATAGAGCAGGCGCAGGTAATCATAGATCTCCGTCATCGTACCGACCGTTGAACGCGGGTTCTGCGTCGCCCCTTTCTGGTCGATCGCCAGAGCTGGGGACAAACCATCGATAGCATCGACATCCGGCTTTTCTATGTTCTGCAGGAATTGCCGCGCGTAGGTCGATAACGACTCGACATAGCGGCGCTGTCCTTCGGCAAAAATGGTATCAAAAGCCAGGCTACTCTTGCCCGAACCAGACAGACCGGTAATGACAACGAGCCTGTCACGCGGAATTGTCACATCGATGTTTTTAAGGTTGTGTACGCGAGCACTGCGAATACTGATGTTAGCTTGAGGCATACAACTGCACCACCCCTTCCCTTTACTTCACAGGAGAAATTTCTGACTGTCATGTGTGGACGACTCTTTCAGAGACAAATACGCTCCATTTTTCGTATCTTCAACTGATGGCGAAAGAGCGCGATGGGGAAGCTCAAATTGCAAATAGAAGTAACATGAACACGTTCCTGAAAAGAGAACAACCGAGAGCGCTGCCTTTATTCCCGCTGGCTCTATTAAGATGGCCGGGGTATACTTCACGATGAGAGGATCTCTTCTCAAGGTTGAGAAGGATCGAGCGGTCTTGTAGCCTCTCAACCAGCAGCGAGGAAAACAGATGCCTGAACAGTTCACTCACCGAGCGATCTGCCAATTACACGAGCGGGGACAGGTAATCAGGGACCATTTCGTGAGTCAGCTGCTCTCGAGCAACCCGCTGGGCGACCCTGCCGAACGAGACCTGCTGGTGTACCTGCCCTCGGGCTATGAGCGTTCTCCGAACCTGCGCTACCCGGTGGTCTTTGCCCTGGCCGGCTACTCGGAGAGCGACGCCTCACTGCAGAACTGGCTGCCCTTTCAACCCACGCTCTCCGACCGACTGGATCTGCTCACGGACCAGGGCAGGCCTCATTGTCGTCATGCCGGAATGCTTCACGGCCTATGGAGGCAGCCAGTATCTCAATTCGTCCGCGGTCGGCAACTATGACGACTACCTCGTCCAGGAACTGGTGCCCTACATTGACCGCACCTATCGCACCCTGGGAGGGGGCAGGCGTGGAATCTTTGGCAAATCCAGTGGCGGATACGGCGCGCTGCGCGGGGGCATGCTGCATCCTGACATCTGGAGCGCCGTGGCCTGCCACAGCGGCGACCTGCTCTTCGAGCTGTGCTATGCCAGCGATTTCCCTACCTTTTGCAACATCATCCGCAGCGCAGGGGGACTGGAGGCCTGGTATCACACTTTCCAGACACGCATCCAGAAGACTGAAGAGGATATGACCGCCCTCGATATCCTCGCCATGGCGGCCTGCTACTCGCCCGATCCTGAGCTGGCGCCGTTCCCCTTTCGCCTCCCCTTCGACCTGGAGACCTGCGAACGGCTCCCGGACGTGTGGCAGCGCTGGCAGGCCAACGATCCCGTACGCATGGTAGAGGACCCGCGTATTCAGGAGGCCCTGCGCTCCCTCAAGTTGCTCTACTTGGATTGTGGCAGCCGCGACCAGTATCAACTGCAGTTCGGTGCGCGCCTGCTGACTCGCACATTGACACAGGCCGGTATCCTGCACGAATACGAGGAGTTTGACGACGATCACACCAACATCGCCTACCGCTACAACGTCTCGCTGCCCAAGCTGGCACACGTGCTGTGGGAGGGCACAACCTGAGAGCGGCAAGATGAACCGACTTCACGAAAAGTCACAGTTTGGTTCAACGCCTTGCTTTTCGTGCGGAAGGAGGATATCCTTCGTGCAGGGGAGGTAGCGCACTATCAGGATTTCAGGCCATCGGACGTTTTTGCATCGCATTGCCTCATCTCACATCTGCCTTTTCAACCGTTTCAAACTTCATCCCTCGCGAAGGAGCGTGGGGAGATTCAGCAGGACCAGACCTGTCTTTTCCCCACTCTTGAAACAACAGTAAGCCATGTCCGTTGCAAAAACAGAGGCAGCTGTTCCTTAAGGCAATGCGCCAAGCTTTGGGATGTGAAGGATTTCCAAAAGCTGCCACAGAGCATGAGAGCGAAGGGCAGCGCTTCGTTCCTGCGTGGTTGACCATCTGCCTCCCTTGCCATTCGAGAAGGTGGCGCGTATACTCTTTCCAGTGCATATGATCCATAACCATCTGCCTCAAAATGTAAGCGACTATCTGCCGCAGATGAGCGTGATTACAGTGAAAATGTATGAATGCTCTCCCAGAGCCATTTTATGGCAGGCTGGCGGCGATTCTGCGACCATCTGCCTTCCAAGCAGGCTGATCTCCTGGTTCGAGTCCCGTCTCCCGCTCCCATTTGTACATCGTCTCTTTGCAGGCCGGTGAGATCCCGCCTGGCGACAACCAGGCAGCGTTTGGGAAAGCAAGGGGACGATGTTTTTATGTGCCAGAAGGCGTGCAGCGGCATCCTGCCTCTTTTTCAGGCGACATCCTGTCTCGGCGCACGTGACATCCTGCCTCTACCTGCGCATTGCCTCACAAAAATCTTCCTTTCTCCTCTTCAAGCATCCATTTTCCTACGACTTTGCTCTTGTCTTTCCTTCAAGACCTTGACTTCGCTCGGCTTCTCTGGAGCAGAAGAAGAACACGAGGTAGAGTAATCAGTACGACTGTGAGACCTGGTATGGATACGAGTGAAACTATATTCGATGAGGAGCAGAGCCTACCATCTCACCGGCATTTTTGCAACCCAGCCCTCTGAGAGGCTGACGGGAACGCAATGGGTTGGCTCATGAGAGAGAACAGCTGCTTGAAACGGTCAGGGATCATGCTCTCCACACTCCCTACACGCGTTTGAGCGAGATGCGCCGGACCTTCAAGCCGGGTACCCGTTCATAATCACCATCCGTGGTCACGACCCTCAGGTTGCGTTCGAGAGCGGTGGCTGCAATAAGCGTATCGATATCGCCAATCAGTCCAGGGCCGTGGGGAGGTCGGAGAGTACGGCGGATTTCAGCATAGCGTTCCAGGATGGAGTAGGTGAGGAAATACGGATAAATTGCGCCGAGCAGACCCCTGAGCCCCATATACTTGGTGGGATAGTCGTGCAAGTTCTTGATGTACTCGATGATCTCGCCATAGACCAGGATACTCGTTGCTGCTTCTCCGCGCCTGATCCAGGGAACAATGAGGTCAACGGCAGGCTCCCGACCTTGGAGATAGGCCCCAAGAGGGCCAGTGTCGAGGAGGTAGCGTCTCATAGCGTGATGGGTGGGGTCGGCGGGCTTTCGTGACGAATACGGTCAAGGGCCGCTTCCATCTCGACCCAATCCAGGTCGCCCCAACTGCCAGCCAGACTCACGGCCCGTTGAATCGCCTGCTCACGGACCGCCGCATCTGCAGCTGCCTCATCGGTAAAATAGCGGATGACCTCGTGCCCGTTTTCCGAAAACGGAATGCCGATCAAGGGCTGGCCGAAATCACTGCTGGGTGGTGGTGCTTGTTCGATCTGCTCCGCCATCTTGGGTATCTTCTACCTCCTTTGTCCTAGTAAGTATAGCATAGGCAGCTGTCATCTGCCATGCAAGTCCCCTTGTTCTACGAGATATGAATGGTTGTGTTGCAAAAATGCTGGTTATTCTACTAAGGTTATACGGATTTTGGTCAGAATCTCCGAGGGAACACCTGCCTCACTTGTTTTTTCTGAAGGCATCGTATATAGTTGCTCAAGCAGCAGTTCCAGTGACGAACAATCTGCCTCTGCGAGTTTGCGAACACTTTTGTCAGGAAGTGGGAACATGAAGCAGGTATTTGCGAACACGTAAAGGCAGGTTGTCATGTCTCAACATGCTTGTGAACACTTTTGTTGGGCGCACTCACATTGTATGCGGTGATGCGAAAGCCGCTCGTGGAGCCATTTTGTAACAGGCGAGTGGTGATTGTGCGGCACCCTGCCTTCCAAGCAGGCTGTCGCGGGTTCGAGCCCCGTCTCCCGCTCTAATCACACAGTGACGTTTCTCAGAATACTTTTCGTTTTTCTCTCAGATAACCTTTTCTAGAGGATTTCTTCAAGCAGCCTAAGAAGCGGCATCGTTAATGAACGGTGCTGTTTCTTTTTCTCGCATAACTTTTCCATGTTGTGTTTGGCATGTTGTGTTTTGCAAATGATGCCGTATGACTGTTTTTTCTCGCATAACTTTTCGTTTCAGGTGAAGGTAAGTGCTGCTGATCGATCAACCTCTCCCGTCACGGGATCGATCATCGCGGTGACATCCGATCCAGCGAAACAAACCATCTGTATCGAGGGACCGACCGCACCTCCCCAGTTGCCCAAAGGCCCCGGCTTCCTTGCAGGGATGTTAGATGAGCGGGAAGTCGCGCACCACCTGCTGCAGTCGGATGACCTGACGCGGAACAAACTCTGCAATAGTCAATCCGACGACATCGGCGACGGCACTCACGTCTGCGACGAGTCGTCGCACTTCGTTGCTCGTCAGGCCGTCAGGCTCCGCGCCAAGACCGAAGACGATCTCGTTGCTATCTACTACGTCGACATCGAGATGAATGGCAACACGCGAGCAACCCGATACCTTGAGCCACTCGAGAAGAGGCTGACTGGAGAGGTGAAGATCGTCAGGGCTAAACGATCTGATCCCCCAACGGGCTGCGTTGGGGAAATCGTCTTCGGTCCAGGAATGCAGACCGACAAGAGCCACTCGACTTGGATCAAGCATGGCAGGCAGAAGGCGAAGCACGTCCGGATCTCCATGGCCGGTGAGGACTGCAACCGCCATGGCATGGTATCCGGAGTAGTGACTAGCGGGAGTGCCGACGTCGGGGTGCGAGTCGATCCACAGCACCGCAAGATCATCCCCATAGCGGTCGGCCAGCCAGGAGAATGGCGCTACGCTCACTGAGCACTCTCCGCCAAGCGTGAGGATTCGCTGAGGGCTGTGGCGGCCTATCACCTCCAATGCTCCGGCCAGCTGCGCGATCACGGCCTCCTTCGCTTCGATCCCGTCCTGCTTGCCCAGACCACGATCGCCAGACTCGACCGGAACGAGAGCAGTCGGTCCGGTGTGCGCCGGCAGCACGGCGTTAAGAACGGCAGCTCCTCCGGCATAGCCTCTGCGAGCTTCCTCGAAGGGAACCTCCGCGAATAACTCGCGAATGGCTTCCACGCTCGCACCTTGCCACTGCGGCCAGACCAGACGCAGCGTCGGCGGATTCTCATTGACGGTGGCCGAGGGGTCTGTCGTGTTCGTCATCCCGATTTCCTCCGTACATCTCACTTCCTTGAACGATGCATAAAAGCGCGGCTGCGCACCTTTCGCACAGGCTGCGACGAACGAATCCGCTCAATGTAGGCTTTGGTCTGGGCAGGAATCCTATTCTGCAAGCACCAGACCTGAAAACCATCGTCAGTCAACACGCGGCGTTCCTTCCCTTCTCGCTGCTCGGTGAGCGTTCATGCTCTCTTCCCGATTTAAGTATATCCGTTTTGCCTCGCACAGAGCCAGCTTTTCTCGCGTAACTTTTCGTTTTTCTCAGATAACTTTTTTTCTTGAGCGAAAACGGGGCGAAAAACGGCCTCAAAAGCTAACGTGCCAGCGAGTCGCGCGGCATTGGCCGCATCAATTCCTCTCGTCGCATCGCTGGCTCCTTCGGCGAGCATCACCCGGCTTGCGGTTGCCACATCGCTGGCAGCCTGTAACTGCTCGGCGCCACCGGCCGCGTCCAACACACCAGCAGCTGCCATCGTGGTTGCTGCGCCTTGCAGTTGATCGGCCGTCTCACGTTCCTGATTCGCACTGCTGGAGCCACGTTTTTCTTCCGTTCCTTGCTTGCTTTTTTCTGCCATGTTTCTCTCCTTAAATGAAGAACGTTTCATCGCAAATCGTGCACATCACGTTCCTTAGGGCTCATCCGCAAATAACTTCCATATTCTAGAGGAATCAGTGATAATCGAGGAATGACGACACAACAACAGTCTGAAATCCTGCGGAACGAATTGAATGAACAGCAATGGCGCTTGTATCTGGGAACCGAAGCGCTTAAGATCGGCTATGGAGGCATCAGCCAGGTGGCTGTGCAGTCGGGAGCGGACTGGAAAACAGTGCAGAGAGGGATCAAAGAACTGAAAGGGGAGCGGGCCGGGATCGAGGGGAGAATTCGCCAAACAGGAGGAGGGAGGAAGAAGGCAACGGAGAGCGATCCGAGCTTGCAAGGGGATTTGGAGGAGTTACTGGAGCCCAAAGGGGATCCGATGAGCCTGGTCAAATGGACGACACACTCGCTGGCACACCTGGTCAAGGCGCTTTCTCGAGCCGAGACATCACATCAAGAAGACGGCGCTGGCCGACTTACTGCACGAGCAGGGCTATTCACTGCAAGTCAACAAGAAAACGAGAGAAGGCACTTCTCATGCTGACCGCGATCAACAGTTCAGGCACATCAATGCCCTCTGTAAGCAGTTCGAGCAGAAACAAGCGCCAGCGATCTCGGTGGACTGTAAGAAGAAAGAACTGCTGGGACAGTTTAAGAACCAGGGGCGAGAATGGCAGCCGAAAGGGCAAGAGACGCAAGTCCACGTCTACGACTACCGCTCGTTAGCCGATGGCAAAGCCATCCCGTAGGGGATCTATGATCTGGTCCAGAATCAGGGCTTCGTGAATGTCGGCATCGATCATGAGACAGCAGAGTTCGCGGTGGAGAGTATCAGGAGGGGGTGGAAGCACTGCGGCAAAGAGCTGTATCCCCAGGCATCCGAACTGCTGATCACCGCCGATGGGGGAGAAAGCCTCGGCGTACGCAATAAGCGGTGGAAGAAGGCCTTGCAGACCCTGGCCAATGAAGAACAGCTCACGATCACGGTGGCGCATTATCCGCCTGCCACCAGCAAATGGAACAAGATCGAGCATCGCCTCTTTTCTTTCATTTCCATTAACTGGCGCGCCAAGCCGCTCGCGTCTCTGGAAACCGTCATTGAGCTGATCTCTCATACGACCACCGAGCAAGGATTGCACGTCACGGCCATCAAGGACAGCCACACCTATCCGACCGGCCTCACCCTCAGCGACGCTGAGCTCAAGGCCCTCAACATCGTCCGCGATCCCTTTCATGGGGAGTGGAATTACACCATCAAACCTCAAGACACTGCCTTCCCTTAAAACAGGAAGTTATTTGCGGATGGGCCCTTAAGAAGAAATGTAGTCGGAGACGCGCGCGAAAGCTATACCCCACAGGGGATAGAAATGGGGATAGTTTTGGGTGTCCGATATGCACCAACCTAAGAAAAGCCCATCAAATGCTGTTGGGGCGAGGGTGGTGAGAGCAAGCGGTACGCTCTCAGATGGCGATGGCGCGGCAGGAGAACAGCACGGTCATGCTGCGTGCAGCGAAGCATCTCGACGCCCACCCAGCCAGCCCCTTCGCTACGCTCAGGGTGACATGTATGAGTTACCAACCTCGTGACCGCTGCGGTTTCCCTACATCGTAGCACTAGAACGAGGCAGAGCCGCCCAAGCGAGCCCGGCGCTCTTGCGCTGTACGCAAGCGACGCTCAGCGCGGGCCTGGCCCATCATGAGCTGCACGAACGCCTCAAAGCGCAGAGCCTGCCCAGCGAGTCCTTTGAGCGGCAGGGTTTTGATCACCTGGGACTCATGGACGACCAGTAAAGCGCGTTTGGCCGCCGACAGGTGTAATGCCACGTGCTGGCCAGCCAGGGCACGACCCACATAATAACTCTTCAGATCGACGCGCACCGTGCCATCGCGGCGCACCAGGCGCACTAAATGCAGGCCATCACTGACCTGCAGCCAGCGGTCCGGATCCACCAGGTCAGGCACCGCAGGCAACTCGGGCAACGTCGGAAACGCCACCCGTGGCGGGCGGTTGCCGCAACTGCGCCCTTGGTGCGGACGGCTCCAGTTGTAGTGTTGTACAAACGCAGCGGTGACCTCGCGCACCTGCTCCAGGGTTGCTGGTCGCTGCACCGCTAAGCATTCCTCCTGGTAGGTCCGATGGTAGCGCTCGACGAACCCATTCTGCTCGGGGTGATGCGGGTCGCACAGCAGGACGCCGACCCCCAAACACTGGCAAAAGCGCACCAAGGCCGAAGGAAAGTCGCTGCCGCTCGGACTGCTCACAAAGCGCACATCCCGATCCATGCGTACCACCTGGGGTAGCCCCTGACGCACGAACAGGTCGGCTACCGCTTCCAGGGTGGTTTCGGCGTGAAAATCGGCGCTCACCTGCGCATCGACCAACACCGAGGTCCCTTCATCAATGAGCACTCTGCACTTCTACCCCATGCTGCCGCTTGCCGTCGACCTCGGGGGGCACCGTGGTCGCATCCTTAAAATCGAGCTGAAAGTCGGCTCATTGGCGCGGGGCGCTCCTGCGGCTCTTGCACGTGAGGCAGCCGGTGGGCGATGCGTCCAGCTTGTTGCAAAATGTGGTAGATCGTCCGGCTCGAGCGGGGCAGGCGCTCCCCTTGCACCTGCTCATCGCGGGGCAGGTAGTAGAGGAGCGCTTTGGGCCCAGGCGTCCGCCGCAAGCCCTCGGGCGGCTCATCGCGCATCTGGATAATGCGGTCAATCACGGCTTGGCTGATGCGCTCGGGCGGGTGCCTGCGCGCCCGTGAGCGACTGTGCAGCACCTGCTCGTCTGCTGGCTCTGCCTCCTGTAGACGCTGCTTCCATTTCTTGACCCACCCTCGCGACATGCCCACCGCTTGGGCATACTGCTGGTGCGTCCACTGCGGGTGTAGTCGCATGAGGCGACGCAAATTGGCCCGCGCGGCGTAGTATACTGCTTCCATGACGGGACCTCCTGGCTAACAGTTCTTCATTCTGCTAGGAGTGTACCGTTCCTCCTCCTTTCTTTGCAAGGCTACGATGTTCCTACACCGTTCCGGTCATGAGGTTGGTAACTCATACATGACACTGTGAGGCAGCTTAGGTTGATGCCTATTAGGTGACAAGTAGGGGCCATCCCATGCAACGACGTGTAATCTCTGCTCATATGTCCAGCCGTCCTCGCCCGATGGATTCCTGGACCTGTGTCTTAGGTTGATGCCTATCAGGGGATAGTTTTGGGCGTTTTGCTGGTACACTACAGGTGCACTTTGTGATGTCTTCCTGCGTCTTCAGCAAAGAGCACCTGTAGTGGCCAAAAACTATCCCCATTTCTATCCCCTATGGGGTATAGCTTTCGCGCGCATCTTCGACTATACTAAAAGAACGTCACGAACGAAACAAACTCATGAGCGAAAACATCGGACTGTTCTCTGTTGATGTGCGTGTAACATATGTGTATGCGAAAGGAATGAAATTATGAGCGAACATACTGAGCCGAAAGTCGAGAACATCGAGGCTATGTTTGTGCAGAGTGCCAGAGGGCTGACGAGCAGCGACGGCAGCGTGACATTTCAGGGGCTGGCACACTCGACCCTGTTCTTTGCGGACAGGCCAAAGCGGGTCGTGGGCCACCTGCACTCCAGGAAGTTCGTCGAGCAGTGGGGCGATGGCGAAAACAGTTTCGCCGACGATCCGCCGAACGCGGTTGTGTCCTTCCTGGAGGATGGGGACACGGTCCCCGAAGAAGTGACAGTGGTCTTGCACGATCCGCAACTTGATGGGAATACCCTCACCTACAAAGTCGAGGTCCTTGATGGGACGCTACCGGTCAGTTCGGGACCGTGCTCGCTGTTCATTGACCCGATCGGCAGGCCGTTGTCTCCGGTTTCGGTCATGGGCGTGCGCCGCCGTGAGCGCCGTCGCATGCGCTGACGGAGGTTGTGAGACGCTCATTTGAACACGACGCGGGCGGGGGTTGCCCCAATACGGTTCAAAAAAGAAAAAGGAGAAAATATGCTATCATTCAAAGAGAGCGTGCAGAAAGTTATGGAAGATTTCAGCAGCAGGGCATAACCCGGAAATGATACCAGGGATTGCTCAAAGTAGCATTTAAATGCAAACACAAAGGAGATACAATTATGCGCAACAGAAGAGAAGAGCGCCGGGAGAGGCGCGGTGGTGGCGGGGACAAAACCCACTATCAGATGCGAGAAAAGCTGGTGTCCATCGGCGATGATTACTGGATCGAAAACAACAGAGGTGAGAAGGTATTCAAAGTAGATGGTAAGGCCTTGCGGGTGCGCCAGACGCTCATCTTCGAGGACCGCAGTGGCAGGGAGTTGGCCAAGATCCAGGAGCGCATGCTACGCGTCAAGGACAGCATGGAAGTTGAGGGCCCCGGTGGCGATCAAATGGCTATGGTCAAGAAGGCCTTGATTGCACCCTTGCGCGAACGCTGGACTGTCAAGATCAAAGGCGGGCCTGACCTGCAGGTGCAGGGTAATATTCTCGACCATGAGTACACTATCGGCGAGGGCCGGGATAAGGTGGCCGAGGTTTCCAAGAAGTGGTTCCGATTGCGCGATACCTACGGTGTGGAGATCGAAGCCGGGCAAGACGATATCCTCATCCTGGCGGTTACCGCGTGCATCGACCAGATGGCCCACGATTAAGCATCGCCTCTTCGCCTGGATCAGCCTGAACACGTCGCGTCAAGGCTGTGCGGGGTGCGGTTACGGTGATGTGGTGCGAGGTTTATCCTTGCACAGCCTTGACCGGTGTGGCACACTTGGCATTCCCGCACGGGATGCAGCATCACTCCTGGCAAGAGGTAACGAAGCGGGTTGAGAGAGTTCAGATATCGTTATCAGGGAGAACAGACAGATGCTTCGCTCCGCTCAGCATGACAATTCGCGGTTGAGAGAGAGAACGTTAGGATGTAGAGTAGACTCTTTCCCGAGTGCAGAATACATACCCATCATGCCGATTGCTGCTCATCGTAGATACGATGGATTGCAACGTCTCTCCCGCCTTGCAGGTCTTCCGCTGGCTGTTCCTTCTTCTGCTCTTCTGCACTCTTCTCGTCCCGGGGCAAGCGATACGTGACCTCTGCTGGCATGTCATAGCCATATCTTCCCTCTGTTATTTCTTGCTGGAGTTCCTGCAAGTAAAGGCGCAGAAAGGCTATGCGGCGCTCTGCCATGGCCCGCCCCGTTGCCGTCGTCATCGCCTCCTGGAGCTTCAAGAGTTTTGTGAAGAAGCGGTCGAGCAGATAGCGCTGCCCATCCGGAACGCGCCACAGCGCGAACGGGTCGTCAGGATGGTAGGTCTTGATCTCGGGCCAGCGCCCGTGCTTCGCGGTCATGGCCCAGCGCATCACCCCACTCGCTCCCAGGCTGTCCAGCGATCCGCGTCATACAGCACACGCGCTTCCAGCGTCGCAGGCTCGACGCCATGACGATAACTATGGGCCAGGATCGCGTGGAGGATCGCGTGCTGCGTCTCATAGGGAAGGTCATAGGAAGCCAGCAGTTTCTTCGCCAGCAGAGCGGAGCGTTCTGCATGCGAGCGCGTAGGGCCACGGGTGGTGCGTCCGAGATCATGCAGCAAGGCTGCCATCCCGACGATCAAGCCATCTGCGTGTTCCTGCTCCGCCAGGTACAGGGCGAGATGATAGACCCGGTGGACATGCTCCCAACCGTGCGCCAGGTCGCTGAAATCGACGAAGCGAGCCTGTACCTCCGTCGCCATCTTTGCCAGCAGGTGGATTGCTTGTTCGGTGATTTCCATGATAGAGTTTCCTCTTACTCAGCATCTGAGGGTGGCTGCCTGGTACTTTGGCTACGACTGGCTGGTCGTTTCGTGGCAGTCGATGTTCGCGCCGCCGTCTGATGTGCAGGTGCCTTCCCTGGCGCCGGTGGTGTTGGGGTGGAAGTCGAGGTCCCTGTTTCTGGCGAAGCCGGTTGTTTCCCATCAGAGCTACCTATGCTGCTCTCCAGCTCGGATGGCTCTTGTTGGTGCTCAAGCTCTGCACTTTGTGGAGGCGTCTCAATTGCAGGCTCCGGGCCTGGGGCGCGCAGTTCCGCCAGACGCGTTTCAAGTGTGTGTAGAGAGGTGCTTTGCGCCTCCAGACGCGCCTGTGCTTTCGCCTGCTTCTTCTGTGCCTTCTTGAGATCCTTTTTCGCTTCCTCGATCGCCAGCATCAGTTTCGCTTCTCGCCTGGCTTGCTTCTTTCGTTGCTTCAATGCCTCGTCGGCGGATGCTGATGGTTTGTCGCTTGCTGTTTTTGCCATGGTACCCTCCTTATGACATACTCATGAAAACCTGCTTTTCACTTGCAGGTGTATGAAATAGGCCGATAAATCGGCGGTGTGCGCGATAAATCGGCACCTACGGATGTCCCGATTAACTCGTGAATGTGAATAAAGCGCCTTGATCCGCAACATGCACGATCAGCGATGGCTCATCCTTGATACGGTACTGCCCGTCAACCACCTCGGTCAATTTGGGAAAGACTCCCTCGCTCGTATGGCGACTCGCCTTCTGCTCCTCCCTTTGAATACGTTCCCGACCTTTGCGTTTCGCCATCCCCATGTCCTTTCTCTTATTCGATGTGTCTGGTCGCGCTCTGATGGTTCGTCCCACCGGTAAAGGGCGAAGTCTCAAGCACTCTCAACACGCGTCAGGAAGAGGGGGCGGAGGACGGGATGAAAAATACCCCGCCCTCGCCAACTCTACCTGGTCTCCGAGCTCCCGCGTGGCTGTTCCATGTTTTCAGCAACAATCTCCTCCAATCGGCCCTGTGCTGCCTGAATGCCGGTTCCACGACCTCGCAAGATGTAGGCGATGCCGACGGCAAGCAGCCCACCCGCGATCGGGCCCACGATGTACACCCAGTAGTGGGAGAAGTCGAGGAGCACCAGATCCGGGCCGAACGAACGCGCCGGATTCATCGACGCCCCACTAATCGGGCTTGCCCAGAGCCCGGCGAGAATGATGTACGCACCCACCCCGAACGCCGAGATCGGCCCGAGGTTTTGCGCTTTGGAGGCCGTCCCCAGGATCGTGCTGACCAGGCCGGCAGTCAGCACAAATTCCATAATCAACGCCTGCCAGTCGTTGATGCCCGGACCCGGCTCAGTTGCGCCAAGCATCCCCACCTTGCCGAACAATGCCGCCAGGAGCAGGCACGCGAGGGTGGCTCCGATCAATTGAGCGATGATATAGCCGGGAACACGCCGCCACGGGAAATCGCCACGAGTGGCGAACGCAATGCTGACCGCAGGATTGAGGTGGGCCCCAGAGACAGCTCCCATGAAGAGGATCACTGCCAACACCATCAGGCCCGGTGCGGTCACCGCTGCAGTCCGGCTGATGGCCCCGTTGCTCACCGCGTTGATGGTCCCTCCACCGGCTGCCACGATCACGAGCAAGAACGTTCCCAGGACCTCCGAGAACAGGCGCCGCCACTCTAACGCGGGATTGTCGAAGTTCTTGCGGGTAAACTCCAGTGAAGCGAGGGGGCTCAGTACCGAGTGTTCTTTCTGATCGCGAGATACTTCTTGACTGCTCATATGCTTTTCCTTTCTTTTCTCCTGTATGCTAAAAAGTTCACATAGCCTCTAATACACTTCAGGAACCAAGTGAGGCTCTCTCCGGTTCTTTCTACCCGTTCGGATGCTGTCGTTTCCCTTGCTTGATGGTTTCGGCCTCTAGCTCCTTGTCGGGGATCAGGCTCGAGAGGTGCGTGATGCAATTCAAAAAACCAGAATCACGCACCTCCCGGTATTCCAGTTGGATAGGCCGATTGCTTGATCGGAAAACCTGGACATCATGTTGGTTAAGAATAATAATATTCAAAAACGTGCGAAAAAGCTATACCCCACAGGGAATAGCTTTCGTGCGCATCTTCGGCTATAGTGGTTCTCAGGAACGCACATCACCTGGAGGCTGTCTACAAGTAGGCATCTCCTGTGCGTGGCACTGGTTGCTTTCAGTATTCCGATGATTGTTGCGTATTGACTCCCCGAGAGGAACAGCGCTAGTTACCAAAGGAACGTGTCATGGAGAAATATCGCCCAGGCGCCAGTTTGCTTAAACCGGCGATGTACCGGATCTGTATCCAGGGTACCCTGGACAAGAATTGGTCCGATTATTGCGGTGGGATGGCGATCGAGCACGAACGCGATCCGCATCATCATGCGGTGACGATCCTGACAGGTCGATTGGCGGACCAATCTGCATTGGTTGGAATACTCAATTCGCTGCATGACATCGGCTGTCCCATTCTTTCGGTGGAGCGCATGGAAGCAGAGTAAATACTAGGAGAGGACCAGGGGAACTATGGTAGTAGTGCAAATCATTGTATTTTTTTGCTCGGCCCCTTGATTACCCTGAGCACGCTCTTTTCGGCCATCAAGCAGACGGTGCTTCCAGGGCGTAAGAAGGTTCGACTCTCTCGTGCCGGAGTGCCGCTCAAAGCGGATCGAGAGGAAAGCTGGCGTGCTTTCGTCAGCATGCGCAGCCAGTACGGTTTCGTCCTTGTAGCCCTTGCTCACCTCGTGTCTGCGCCTCAGGCTCCCTGGTCCTCTGATCGAAAGCTTGGGCTGACTACACTAGACCTGGACAGGTAGGCCAACTGTGATAGGCCCCCAATAAGCATCAGCCTAAGAAAAGCCCATCAAATGCTGTAAGGGCGAATGTGGTGAAGAGTGGCTGGGATTGGAGGAAAGGCCAGAAGGGGTGAGAGCAAGCGGAACGCTCTCAGATGGCGATGGCGCAGCAGGAGGACAGCACGGTCATGCTGAGCACATTCGCTCCGCTCAGTGTCAACTCCGCGAAGCATCTTGACGCCCATCGAGACAGACCCTTCGCTGCGGCTCAGGGTGACAAGGGAGCGCTCAGGGTGACAAGAAAGGGCCATCCCATGCAACGACGTGCACTCTCTGCCCCTCTGCCCTCTGGAATCCAGGACCTGTGTCTCAGATTGATGCTGATTGGCCCCCTGTGAACTGACTACTCGTGCAAACCCACAACACCTATACTCCTCTTCTCTTCGAATTGCTGATCATCGGGCCTCGCAAATGCCAGGAAAGCGACTCCGGAAACCAGGAGTAACAGGCTTGCTAGCAGGTACGCATTGTGAAATCCAGCCACCACGTTCTTTCCTGACGACTGAATAAGCAACCCCGTGACCAAGGGAGCAATGATACCGGGCAGCGTCAATACGACCACGACAATGCCCAGGACTGCCCCACGATATGCTTCCGGTGCCACCCCCGTGAAGATGGTCGATACCATGGGGATGACAACACCTATGGGTGCGAGGGTGAAAAAGAAGACTGCTCCAAGCGCTGAAGGAACGCTCACCGCCAGGAACAGGCAAAGAGCGCTCACCATGAGCAAAGCAGTAACCAGCTACACATACGATCGACGACTACTCCCCGTCCGGTGGAAGACACGGTCAGCAAACGCACCAAAGGCGATGAGGGCGATCCCTCCTACCACATAAGGAAGCGTAATCCCTGCAAGGTAGAGGGGATCACTGAGCTTGAGGTGTCGCACAGTGACCAGGTAGACTGGGTTCCAACTGAGATACAGCGCACTGGCCCAATAGACGCTGAATCCTGCGAGGGTTGAGAAAATAACCGTGCGGGAGAAAATGATGGGTAGGATCTGTGATCAGCGCGTCCAGGGATAACCAACGTACGTTTCATCTCCAGCTAGACTGCTCTTTTCTGGAAGCTCTCGCCCAACGAGCAGCCAGATGACCACCCAGAGCAAGCCTATACCTCCAAGGAGAGCAAAGCGATGCCACCTCACCGTGATTGTTGACCAGATCCCCTATTTCGCCGGTGCCGTTTCCAGGGCTGTAGAGATTGCAGAAACAAGCGTCTGCAACTTAAAGGGTTTCTCCACAATACCAGCATGAGGCGCTATCAGCCTGGCTTTCGCAATATCAGAGCCGGTAGAGGCAGTACACACGATAAGAGGTAATGATTGAGTATGGGGGTGAGTCGTCAAATAACGCAGAACTTCTATACCGTTGATGTCAGGGAGAGAGAGGTCAAGGATGAGAACCTCGACAGGCAATGAGCTTTTGCCGGCAGATTCTTGAGAAGATAAGACATTGTCCTGGCTTTGGCTATAGGAGAATAACGCGCGCAGACATTTGAGAGATGTGTCATATCTCGTAACTTGATGGCCTGCGAAGTGTAAAATCGTCGCGCATAGTTTCGCGATGCGATCATTATCTTCTAGCAACCCCACGATAGCCATAAATTATCTCATCCTTTGTTCCTCTGGTATTGTTTACTTCCAAATTGTAATGGTAACGTATGCGATCTGTCAAGTTTCACGGCTCTATTGATATACCAAATTACCTCGACGCATTTCATTGGATGCTGTACAATCTAAAACGTCGAAATACCATCTCACACATACGATAAACTTACTAGAGATTGACAATGACAGATAATAATGATACCCAAAAACACCCAATCAGCACGGTGCGCTTCGGCATGGGCAAAGAAATACGCCTCTATACCGATGAATTGGCTGTAACAGGTCAAGAGGAAAACCAGGAGATACGCGTAGAATTGGAGGCCATTAAACGCCTGACGCTGGTCCCTGGCGATCCAAATCCAGCAAAATTAGTCTTGATGGCCGACCTGGACGATGATACCACCATCATACTGGCGGAAGGTATGAGCAATGCACGAGATTTTCGCGCAATGCTCCCACATCTGATCGAACTCTGCCCAGACCTACAGCTAGACCCACCCGATATGGGGGAACAGTTACGGCAAGCGCTGAACAGCCGCCGGGCATG
Source organism: Chloroflexota bacterium (assembly GCA_005881495.1). The sequence continues at coordinate 35,582 of VBHI01000346.1, read as the reverse complement.
GACGTTGACCTGCTATGGCGCAATAGCGCTGATTTGTATTTCGCTCTATTTACTCTACCTCATTGTCGTATTTATCGGCGTACACCATCCTTAATAGCGTTAGAAAGCGAGGTCTACAGTGCCCATAAACGATGGAGTTTTTTTTGTTCCTGAAATGAGCACCGATCGCCGTGTCAACGTGTTTCGACGCATCATACACGACTTGGATGAATTTGAAGGCCTGGAAGTGGATGCCTATATCGTCATCACTGAGCGCTACTTAGTCGTATTCGACACTCTACTGTGCCCCGAAGACAGCGCCATCATGATGCACATGGTCGAAGATCAATGCATCGGGCGGCAAATACTCGTTGTGAATAGTCACGCTGACTGGGATCATTGCTGGGGCAACGTGTATTTTACGGGTGAGCACGCGGCCCCCATCATTGCCCATCACCATAGTCTCACACGACTGCAATCAGAAGAGGCGCGTCAAGAGCTAAAAGACTACAAGCAGCGCTATCCTGTCTTTCATACTGTTGAACTGATCTCGCCAACAATCACTTTCAACGAGGGGCTGACGATTCGCGGCGGTGATCTGACTATTGAACTGATCCCAGCTCCAGGCCATCAGCCAGGTCATATCGCTGCCTGGATACCTCAATTGAGTTTGCTCTTGGCTTTCGACGCAGTGGAGAAACCTTTCCCCAGCATTGAAAACGCGGCCGCTGTTCCAGCGATGTTTGCGACGCTGGCACATTTTGTCGCGATGCTGCCAGAGCGCGTACTCTGCTCTCACGGAAAGTCAACGAGCTTTGCATTAGTCAAAGAGAACCTGGAGTATTTACGTGAAATAGAACGGCGGAGTCGTGCCCTCCTACAGGGACGTCGTCCAACGGACGATGAATTGGAACATGCATCTGAGGTTATTCACTACTCTCTTGACGAGGTGACTGGAGGTTCGACAGAGCCATTTGACCGCATCTATTACAATTGGGCGCACGACGCAAATGTACGTTCTCTATTACAGTGGTTGATGAGTTACCAAGGAGAAATCTAAGCTTGTTCGCTGTCACTTTTAAATATTGCCCGGTTTGCGCAGCTCCCCTGATAGAAAAATACCTTTTCCATGCTTCCCGGCTCGCCTGCACAGCCTGTGGCTTTATCTTTTATCTAGAGCCGAAGGTAGTAACGGTGGTGGTGGTCGAGTACGAGGGTAAACTTCTGCTTGGCCGGCGCAATATAGATCCAGGTAAGGGATTGTGGAGCTTTTTTAGTGGCTATATGGAACGTGGAGAAAAAGTCGAACTGGCAGCCATTCGCGAAGTCAAAGAGGAGACAAACCTGGATGTACATCTTGGGAATTTGATCGGCATATATAGCGAGCTTGATAACCCACACGTGGTAATAGCATTCCGGGCCAGCGTGGCCAATAACGATGTAAGCGAAATGATTGCCCAACCCGATGAAGTGAGCGAACTGGCCCTCTTTTTACCAGAAGAGGCACCTCAACTGGCCTTTCCCACTGATATACAAATTTTACGCGATTGGTATAAAACACTTCCATAGCTTTATGTCAAGTTACTTGTTTTGGCCAGGTCGCTCCCCTTCTCCACTTTCGACTGTTCGGCATTACGATCTGTTCTGGATGTTCTTCGCCTGCGCCTGGCCAGGCGATAAAGCGCATAGAAAAAAACTGCGACTATAAGCAGCTCTATCAGCCGATTGAAACCGAATCCGCCACCCGTACCTGGATACATGTAGACATCATCAGCGGCAGCGAAGAGTTGCGTGTAACCAGTAGTTCCCCACATAATCGCGTACACCGATTGATTTCTTGGCATACCGGAGCCAACACCACCCCAGTTTTGACCGCTATTATCACTGCGCAGAACTCCAACGTCGGTTCCAACGAACAACGTGGTAGGTTTGTGGAAATCAACGTAGATAACGCGCACATTGGTTCCAACAAGTGAATCCTGGCTGCTTGTCCAGTGCGCTCCCGCATCTTGCGAAAAGAAGAAACCGTGATTAGTACCGGCAAAGATGAGGCCTCTGGTTCCTCCAGGTACAATTGTATCTGGTTGAACTGAGTACACCACAATGGAAGTCGGTAGGCCAGTATTGACGGCTTGCCAGCCGAGGCCTTTATCATCAGTACGATAAACACCCGAGGATGTGGCAGCCCAGAGTTGTTGATTTTCAGAATCAAAAGTCAGGGAATTGATCGCTATACCGGGAGGCAGGCCAGTATTGGCAGAAGACCATGTATTACCATCATCACTACTCCTGAGGACACCCTGAAATGCCGTACCAGCGTACATAGTGTGTGGCTCCCTGAAGTTAAAAGCCAGCGCTGTAAAGTTAAATGGCCCTCTCGCTGCGACTTTATTCCAGTGGAGCGCCGCATCTGTACTCACAAAAAGGCCTGCGCCGGTCGCAGCATAGAGTTTTTTTCCTGTAGTATCGAAAGAAAGGACATTGATAGAACTGTCTGTTGGTAAACCAGAACTCCGCTCGATCCAGTGCTGACCGCCATCGTTACTGGTAAAATTTTTCCCCTGCGAACTGGCAGCATAGATTACCTGTGGATTGTTAAAATCGACGGCTAGAGCGCGGATATGCTGATGCGGAAGCCCACTTGATTGCCAGTTACCGCCAGCAAAAATACCTGAATTGGAAGTACAAGCTGAAAGAAAGAGAAGGATGATCGCTGAAAGCAGTACAACTTTCGGAGCTGTTTTACGCATAGATTCCTCAGATCAAGATAGGAGTGGTAGTTCCAGGCCAAAGCCCCTTTCAATTGCCTGGAAATAGACCTGGGCAGCGACGGCGATATCTTCGAGTGCTATTCCCAGGCCCTTGTAGAGGGTAATATTCTCTGCTGCCATGCGTTGCGGCCCCTGTCTACCAACAACCTCAGACAGATCAAAGACTCTATTCCAATCAAATAATCCCTGATCGGCAGGGATGATAAAATCACCAGCCTCGTCCTGAGCTTGATCTCGCGAATCAGTGACAATCAGAAAGCTCCGCTGTAAGGTGGATAGATCAATTTCATGTTTTGTATGCCAGTTTGAACCAATGGCGTTGATATGACAACCCAGCTTGAGCCATTCGCCCTGGAAGACCGGGTCTGAGGACGAGGTAGCAGTAATCAGGATATCCGCAACTTCGACTGCCTGGCGAGCGCTGGGAACCGGTCTCACTTCGATATTGAGAATTTTGGCCATTTCATCGCAGAAGACTTTGCAAACCCGCGCATTGCGGCTATAGACATAGATGATAGATATAGGGCGTACGGCACAGACGCCCATCAGTTGCGTGACAGCTTGATTGCCAGAGCCGATCAGGCCGACGATAGTTGCATTGGACCGCGCCAGGTACTTCGTAGCCAGTCCGCTGGTAGCACCCGTACGCATCCTACCTAACCAATCAGCTTCTATGATCGCAAGGAGTTGCCCGTCTTGTGCGCTAAAGAGCATTACCACAAAACGCACTCCTTTCCGAAATGCCGTGTACGATTTATAGCCGAGAACGCCGAGGGTTGGCGCGGCAGCTGCAAGCATGTTTAATACGCCATTTGCCAGCCTGATACGGCTACGCGGCAGATTTACTGCATTACCATCTGCTAACGCAGCAAACGCCTGCTCCAACACTTCTACAGTATCAGGCATTGGCAAAAGATTTCGTACATCTTCCTCACGCAATACTAAAGCCATAGGAGTGTTCTCAAGTTTTAACTAACTCTTACGACGGATGACGCGCCGCATAAACACAACCGTCTCTTCAATTTCATAGTTCTTCGGTAATTTAAACCTCTTATCGTTCTGCGGAAACAGCACATCTCGTAGCCTGTTCAGTGCCGGTAGAGAGTTACTGACTGGTTGAGGTGGCTTCGGAGCTGGCATGATACGAGCTATCAGGCCACGGCGCACCAATTCAATTCCGACACCGACAGCAACAGCTCCGATACCTGCTGCAACACGAGGTAATTGTGGATGGCGCAGAAGAGTTGGAGTACGGTTTTGTACTTTTACCAGACTTGTAGAAGGTAATGTCAAATCTGACCCACAACGGCGGCAATATAGATCAGTTTCTAAGTTTCCAAAACGACATTTGGGACATAACATGAGTCTTTTCCTCCTCGATGACTTGCAAACGCATATTTATTTCCTGCTTTCCAAAATCTCCGCGATTGCGTCGATGACAAGAGTGTTTTCCTCAATAGTATTGTAAAAGTATGGGGAGACACGTAGTAACCCTGGTCGCGAGTCCGTAATAATATTACGAGCGATGAGTGCTTTTACAACTTCTTCAGGACGATCAATTTCCAACATTACAATGGAACTACGCCGCTCTGGTTCCAATGGAGCACGTACTTTCCAGCCATGTTCACGAGCCTGGGCAATCAGATCATTGGTCAAATAACGTGTTCGCTCACAAATACGTTCTACGCTGATCTCTTGAACGATTTCAAGGCCGCCAATCGCCGTATAAATTGTGGGAACAGCAGGCGTTCCCATTTCGACCCTGGTAGCCTCTGGACGGAAGTCGAATTCCCGTGTCTTAAATTGGAACTGGTCACGATGGCCAAACCACCCGGCGATTGTAGGTTCCAGTTGTGACAACAAACCCTCACGAATATAGACAAATGACAGTCCCGGGCCGCCCATCAACCATTTGAGCGTGCCCGTTACAAGGAAATCAATGTCCAGGGCGATGACATTTATCGGTATCTGGCCCGTACCCTGGTAATCGTCAATCAATACGTATGCGCCATGTTTATGTGCAATATCTGCAATGGCCCGTACATCCTGCACATAGCCGCTGGTAAAGAAAACACGCGAAGTAGCAAGTACCGCAGTTTTATCATCAACCTGGCGCTCAAATAATTCTGGCGGCGTATAGATATGATCAGGGCTCTCAACAAATCGACACTCAACTCCCAGGCGCCTTTTTACTAACCACTGGTACGTCAGTGTAGGGAAATCCATATCAGCCATCACGACGTTATTACGCTTGCTATAATCTAACGCTGAAGCAATGGAACTGAGCGCGACAGAGGCGCTTGGGGCAATGGCTACCTCGTGTAGCTGTGCACCTATGATGGTGGCAAACTTTTGTCGCGCCCTGGCAATCTCTCCCATCCAGATCTCATACCATGCATGCGCCCCCCATTCGTTCCACATCTCCATGAATTGCTCCAGGCCCCGCATTGATCGATGCGAGAGGGCACCCAGGGAGCAACTGTTCAGATATGTTTTTCGCTGCAGTATGGGAAACTCCGAACGATATGCCAATAGTTCTGGATGTTCGATGGCGGTTGGGACAGGATATTGCATCCTGGACTCCTTCATGGTCAACTTCTGTTTACTCCTACAAGCAACTTTGACCGATTGTTTGCCCAATACCGATGGTACCAATGCGAAAGATTATATCCTGTATTTTACCGCTTATTGAGCATAGTTGCTATAGTTCTTGCCAGCAAAGTTGCCGCTTGCTGAACTTCTTCTTCGCTTGACCAGCGTCCCAAGGTCAATCGCAGCGCGCCGAGTGCCCGCTCGCGAGAGATTCCCATAGCCAACAGTACCGCTGATGGTTCAGTATTGCCCTCGTGGCAAGCAGAACCGGTAGAACTGGCTATCTCCGATGTGGCGGCAAGCACCTCCTCACCCATAACACGCTCTACACTGACGTTGAGTGTATTAGGCAATCGCTCGGTCCTATGCCCATTGAGATGTAATGCCCCTGGAAGATATGCTTCGAGGCGTTGATGAAGGAGGTCTCGCAAGTGTTGAAGGCGTGTCTGACTCTCTGCAAGTTGCTCACCAGCTAACAAACATGCAGTGCCAAGCGCCATGATAAACGCGATATTCTCCGTACCTGCTCTACGCCCAGATTCCTGACCACCGCCGTACATAATTGGTTCAAGGTGCAAGCCCTGGCGTACATAGAGTGCACCAATACCCTTTGGGGCATACACCTTGTGACCAGCAACGGTTAGCAGATCAACGCCCAATGCATCTACGCAGGTCGGAATCTTGCCTACCGATTGTGCTGCATCAGTATGCATAAGCACGCCGTGGCGATGGGCAATCTGCGTGATTTCGGCTATAGGCTGTAATGTGCCGGTCTCGTTGTTGGCGTGCATAATGGTAACTAATATGGTTTGCTCTTCAATCGCTGCCTCAACATCTGCCAGATTCACACACCCACTCCTATCAACCGGTAGATACGTCACGCGAAAGCCGTGGAAACGCTCAAGCGCATGGCAGGTATTAAGCACAGCTGGATGCTCAGTAATCTGGGTGATGATATGGTTACCTTGAGCGCGCCTGGCTAGCGCCACACCGCGAATGGCAAGGTTATCGCTTTCAGAGCCGCCAGCAGTAAAAATAATTTCAGTGGGCGAACAATGCAACAGTTGTGCTACCTGTTGCCGTGCAATGTCAACGGCATGATGAGTTGTACGACCGTAGCTATGTGTACTCGAGGGATTACCAAATTGCGTAGAAAGATAGGGCAACATGGCATCAACTACCGCCGGGTCTACCGGTGTTGTGGCATTGTAATCGAGATAGATGGGACCGCCTTGCAAACCTGGATGTGATCTCAAATGATACCTCCTCACTGAGATACGATAGTTTCGGTATCATTGTGCTATGTACTTATTACCAGGTGGTTGAGCATTGCTCAATGGGACATTTGTATAAATGGCACCTCTCAAGTTGGCCCCGTTCAGGTTAGCATTGCTGATATCGGATCCATTCAGCCTGGTCTCACTGAGATCAGCTCCGCTCAGGTCGGCTCCACTCAGCCTGGTCTCACTGAGATCGACTCCGCTCAGGTCGGCTCCGCTTAACCTGGCATTGCTCAGGTCGGCTCCTCTCAGATCGGCTCCATGCAGTTCAACGATAACCTTGCCTTTGTAGATGAGTCCAGCCTCATAAAGGAACTGTAACAATTCCCCTTTATGGTTTTTACCTACCCGCCGCAGTGCTGTCAATGTTCGTGACTTTGCCACCTTCCGAACATCACTGCCTGGCTGTGATCCGCCCAAGTTTTTATCAAGGAGCAATTCTAAGATGTAGTTCTGGTATGCTTCCAGCTCAGATTCCTGTTTCTGGTCATCTGCAACCTGGAGATCAACCTCGCTCTGCCGTTCAGCAACTTTGTGATCGTCCTGACTTTGCGGTCCGCTGAATACAAACGGCAGCGCCGTCACAAAAACAGGAGCACTCAGAAGTTGCAGCCAGTCCCAGAGCGTCCCATTTTGCGGGAATCCTGTGTTCAAGTTGAAGACATAACCTCCAATAAGTCCTAACACTATTAACGACCAGAACGCCGCTATCAACACTGTCCACAGTGTACGCCACCTGATCCGGTGAAAGGTAGTTGTAGTTGTTGCTGCTGCCATCGGGTACCTCCTAGTGATTCATTGACAAAGGCGACTCTCTCCATAATATCACAAGGAAAAGCGGAAAAACCTGGGAATGCGCCAGGAAAATTTCTGCGTTGAAGAGGGATAGTCTAGCCAGCTCTCTATTTTGAGATAGTTACTCCATCCTGGCAAGCTCTCCCTGGAGCGCCTCCCACAAATCACGCACATCCTGCTCTGTCGTACGCAAATTACCAATGGCAATACGGATGGTGAAGATACCATTGAGCCTGGTGTGCGATAAGAAGAAACGGCCTGAGGCATTGATCGTGTTCATGATACGCTCGTTTACTGTTTCTAGCTGAGCTTCATTGTCCAGGTGGTGAGGATGCGCACGAAAGCAGACCGTGCTGAAGGGAGCAGGCGCCATGAGTTCAAAATCACGAGATTCATTCACCCACTGTTCAACGAGTTTGCCTAAGCGAATGTGCTCGTGAATGCGTGCGGCTAGCCCCTCCTGCCCAAAATAGCGCATAATCATCCAGAGCTTGAGCGAGCGGAAACGCCGACCGAGCGAAATGCCATAGTCCATGAGATTGGGAACTTCATCTCCCATACTTTCAGTGTTGCGCAAGTATTCGGGGATGAGGCTGAATGCAGCTTTCACCACATCAGGCCTACGCGTGAAAAAGACACTGCAATCGATTGGTGTAAAGAGCCATTTATGTGGATTTACGATCAAGGTGTCCGCGCGTTCGCAGCCGTCGAGGACCCACTGCATCGATGGGTCGACAGCGGCTGAGCCACCATATGCTCCATCGACGTGCAGCCAGAGGCCGTAGCGTTCGCAGATGGCGGCTATCTGTGGTACCGGGTCTATGCTGGTAGTTGAGGTTGTACCTACGGTGGCAACAACAGCAAAGGGCCGCCAGCCGGCAGCAAGGTCTTCTGAAATAGCTTGCTCCAGTTGGGCCACGTCCATACGAAATGAGCTATCTACGCCAATTTTACGCAATCCCTCCTGGCCAACACCCAGCACAATGCCAGCCTTCTCGACAGAGGAATGTGCTTCTTGTGAAGCATAGTACCGCAAACGCGGCACCTCAGGTCTGCCAGACATACCTTCCTGACGAATCTGCAAACCGGGAATAGCTTCACGAGCCGCAGCCAGGGCATAGAGCGTACCAGAAGAGGCGGTGTCGTTGATGACACCAAAAAGGGGAGTAGGTAGGCCAAGCATTTGCCGCAGCCAGTCAAGCGTCACCTGTTCGAGTTCCGTCGCCGCTGGCGAGGTACGCCACAACATGGCGTTGACATTTAGAGCGCCAGAGAGCATCTCCCCGAGGATACCTGGCCCGGAACCCGTGATACTGAAATACGCTAAAAATCCTGGTGAGTTCCAGTGAGTAATGCCGGGCATGATAACGCGATCAACATCAGCGAGGATATCTTCCATAGCTTCAGCACGGCATTCGCCAAATAGTCCGCCATCCAATCTACAACTTGATGTCCATAGCGACGAAACGCCTCCGTGTCCATATCGCCTACAGCACCCGCTTGCTGAGCCACGTCAAGCGATTGTTGTTCTTCCATAGCATGTTTCCTTTTCGCTCAAAAATAAAGCCCCCACCGGGATGGGGGCAAAAAACCTCCACGGGGATGGAGGTATTATAGCTCTTTCAAAGGTTTCTACGAGAACTTTGCGGCAAGTTCACGAGGGCTTGGCTCGACTAAAATGGAACCGTCTGGAAAGACGATGGTTGGCACACTATACATGCCGCCATTGACACGAGATACGTACGCAGCAGCAAGTTCATCCTCTTCGATATTGATATATTCGTAGGGTATGCCACGCGATTCAAACCAGCGCTTCGCCATACGGCAATCGCCACACCATCTTGTGGCATACATTTTTACGATTTCTTGCTTCCCAGACGAGGGTAATAAGGTATCCTGCACAAACAGCTCCTTCAGTTTCTGGGGTAAAGATACAGGTTATTTCTGTTTTGTAGAACACTCTGACAAGGCGAAATATTCCCACATTGGTGAGCCTGCCAGGGGTGCCTATCCCTCTACCGCTTGCAGTGATGGAGCATGAATGCGCGCTAACATCAAGTCGAGGAACTTCTTGCCACCCGTTGCTATAAGCCCTGGATTACGAGCCAGGACACTCATCACCAGGCCAGCACTAAAGTCTCCCCGCAGCGCCTGTGCTATCTGGGTCGGGGTAAGGCGCTTCATCAGGTCGAGCGCTTCATCCCATTGCTGATCGCTATACTGCGCGATACGCTTATTAATCATATAGGCGATGTCCATGTCACGCCCAAAGCGCGCACGCCACATGTAATCGAAACGTTCAAGGAAAGCAGCAGTAGTATTGCCTGCTTTGACGGCTTCAGCCGCAACCTTCCCAGCCATCTGGCCAGAGTAGATTGCAAAGCGAATTCCCTCTCCGACCAGGGTCGAGCCGTGGCCGCCGGCATCACCGGCCAATAACAGACCAGCGCGGGAAAAACGCTCAAGCGGGCCTTCTGAAGGAAAAAGCCCTGTGTGAAACTCAATAGGGCAGGCATCTCTGAATTTACCAGTCAATTGCGGGACATCTTGCACAATGCTGTCCAGGTACACGCGTGCATCATCTTCGCTGTCTGGATGTAAGACGCCAACACCAAGGCGCACCCGCCCATTCCCACGCGGAAAAGCCCAGGCGTAACCGCGTGGGGCAAAGCGGCTCCCCATAATCAGATAGAGCTCATCCTGGGGATAGTGAGGGGCGTACATATCATACTCCGCCCCATAGCCGTAGCGGCGGAAGGCCTTGCCCATCTCCGTACGTACGCCTACATGCCTGGAAAAGCCACTGGCGTCAATTGTGACAGCTGAACGCACGGTGATACGTTCGCCGATATGATTTTTCGCGGCCACCCCACAGATACGTCCATCTTCCAGCAGTGTTTGCTCGACAGTATGGCGCACACGCAGTTGAGCGCCTGCGGCAATTGCGCGGCTGGCGAGGTGTTGATAGAGCCCTCGCACATCGACCACACAAGCGACTGCCGGATGATAGTCCAGGGGAACTTCGCGCTGTGGCGAGACAAAAATGACTCTATTGATGGGATGATAGAGCGTTTGAGGGATGTTCAGCGCCTGCATATCTCTGACCCAACTTCCACCGCTTGTATGAATAGGATAACCAATTTCGTGCTGGCGTTCCAGAACGAGCGTCTCTATGCCCTCTGTGGCTGCAGCCTCTGCGGCGGCCAGGCCAGCAGGACCACCACCCACGATTAAAACATCGCAATCTTTTGACATGAATAACCTTCTAAACTAATGCGAAAGAGATAAGCTGAATTGTGTGTATGATGGAACCTGACATCCACGAGGGGTGCCATGCCATAGCGTTGATTGCTAGAATTATAGTTCACGCAGCTTAGTAATGTCCACTTCCTCCCGGCAACCAGTGGTTCCTGCCCCGTGTCAACTCAAATAAAAATGTTACCGAACGAGTGATTTTGAAGACAGTTCACTCAAATGAAAATGTTACCGGGGGAAGCGAGGGGGCAACGGCGCCCTGCTCGCGAGCAGGGCGCCGTTGCCCCCTCGCTTCCCTCCACAATTTTCTGCCCTGCCTTCTCCTTTCTGCTGCTTAGGCCACCTGTGTGGCTGATGCGGTGCTCTGTTGCCAGAGCTGAGCTAACTGCTGATAAATCTCTTCGCGTAATTGCCATGGGTTGGTTTGCTCATAGAGCGTTTGCAACTGCTGCTGCCGCTCGGCGCTGAGCTTGCCCGTAGCTTTCAACCGCTCAAAGGGAGTCTGGGCTTGATCCCACTTGCGTCGCACCTTGTCGTCTACCACCGTTTTCCCGATGAGGTGCATCACCGGTTGAAAGAGATTGTAGTAGACCCACATCTGCTCGTAGAGCGCATTCATTGCCTCGATCTCTTCGCAGCGATCAAAGCGCAGGTCCCCAAAGTACTGGCGCACTAAGGTATCGTTTTTCTGTTCGACGAAACGATTATCGTTTTTCTGGTACGGACGACTGCGGCTGAGGTGCACTCCCACCACGCTCTCCTTCCAAAATCGCACCAGGTGCGCGTTGAAGAACTCCGAGCCATTGTCAGGATGCAGTTCCACGAGGGGAAAGGGGACACGACCAAGAATGTGCTTGAACCCCGCTTCCATGGCGCGTTGGCCTCGTCCCATCACCGCGACCCGCTCGCTCCAACCGGTTGCCACATCCACCATCTGAATGGTATGGCCAAACTCTCCTGCCACGCTGGCTCCACTGTGATACACCAGATCCACCTCGCAATGCCCCGGCTCCGTGGTGTTCCAGGGGATGCGTCCCATGGGCACTCCTTTGGTCACCTGGTTCGCTCGCTCCGCTCCCTTCTGCGGCAAGCGTCGACGTCGACTGCGATACCGATGCAGGATGCGACTCACCGTGGCCCGGCTGATCGTCTTCAACTGCTCTTCGATCTCCTCTCTCAGCTTCACGGCATCAAAGCGAGCCAAATGCTGCGCCATCGGCAGTAACACGGGGGTGAGACGTTCGGCACAGATGTAATCCAGGCTTTCCCACACCAACACGATCACCTCTTCTACTTCGGCTCCATAGCTGCGCTCACGCGGCTTCTGGCGTTTCTTGCGCTCTAAGCTCGCTGCATGCAACAACCGCGTCAGGCTTTTGCGATGCAAACCAGTCACCTGCTCCATCTCGCTTAAGAGCTGGCTGCGTTCTCTCCGCTTCGCTTTCAGGTATCGTGGCTTCATCCGTTTCAGATACTTTCGTCGTTCATTTAGCGTCATCTCATCTTCTGTTGGCATAGGCTCCCCTCACTCAGTAACATTTTCATTTGAGTGAAGTGTACCTGCCTTAGTAACATTTTACATGAGTGTATACGGGGGCTTGACAGAACCTCAATATCCTACTACTCTTATGCTTATTCCTGAGAAGGTTACTAACCTTATTGATACCGTTCAAAACACCACCCAGTGACCAGGATGTATCAATATCTATTTCAGGAATGAGGAAGGTGGCACCACCATGAAACCACCACGATTTCGCTATTGTGCTCCCGACATGCTAGACGAAGCGCTTGCTCTTCTCGACCAATATGGGGAAGACGCCAAGGTACTGGCAGGGGGACAGAGCCTGGTCCCGTTGCTCAACATGCGACTCGCAGGGCCAGCATACGTTATTGACATCAACCACATTTCTGAACTCAGCTACATCGAACCAGAAGACGGCTACCTGGCGATCGGTGCGACAGTGCGCCAGAGGCAGGTAGAGCGATCCTCCCTGGTAAAAGAACGACACCCATTGCTCATTGAGGTGATCAGACACATCGGCCATATGCAGATACGCAATCGCGGTACTGTTGTTGGAAGCATCGCCCACGCCGACCCCGCTGCCGAATTACCAGCCCTCCTCACATGCCTCAATGGCGAAGTAGTGGCACAAAGTGTCCACGGCGAGCGCGTCATGAAAGCAGAAGAGTTCTTTACCGGCTATCTCTCAACAGCCCTGAATCCAGGAGAAATGCTGACAGAGGTGCGTTTCCCATGGATCGTCCCACAATCAGGCTGGGCCTTCATAGAATTCGCTCGTCGTTCGGGTGATTACGCCCTGGTTGGCGCTGCCGCAGTTGTCACTCCCGGCCTGGACGGCCATTGCATGTTCGCCCACATCTCTTATCTCGGCATATCCGGTTCTCCCATTCGCATGCACGAAGTCGAAAACATCCTCATTGGTACACAACTTGATGAACAGACCCTCGAACAAGCAGCTGAGATAGCGCGATCTGCCGTCAGCGATGATATGGAAGACGTCCACGCCACCGTCAGCTATCGTCGTTCACTCACCGCCGAGATCACCAAACGAGTATTACGAGCTGCCTGGGCGCGGCGCAAAACGACGTAGGGGCGATCCCTTGTGGTCGCCCGGGAGGCTATTATGCAAGAGACTTCCACCTTCAGTGAGGAACAGTTTATTTCTATGACTGTCAACGGTCATATTTACGAGCAGCACGTGTTCGCGCGCATGCTGCTTTCAGACTTTCTCCGCAACGAACTCCACTTGACAGGGACGCATGTTGGCTGTGAACATGGCGTCTGTGGCTGCTGTACTGTGTTGCTCAACGGGGAAGCGGTGCGTTCCTGTCTCATGTTTGCAGTTCAAGCCAACGGCATGGCACTGACGACCATTGAAGGAATGGCTGGAACCAACAGCGAATTACATCCTATCCAACAGGCTTTTCAAGAGAAACATGGCCTGCAATGTGGCTTCTGTACTCCCGGTATCATTATGTCTGTTCACGCTATGCTTCATGAGAATCCCAACCCCACTGAGCAAGAGATTCGTCATGAACTCTCAGGAAATCTTTGCCGCTGCACAGGCTATCAGCATATCGTAGAAGCAGTCCAACTCGCAGCAGAACGTTTACGAGAGAGCCATAACAAGGAGGTTAACTAATGGCAACACGTTGGTTTGGCGCCCCTGTCCAGCGTTCAGAAGATCCGCGCTTACTCCGTGGTAAAGGCAACTACGTTGACGATATCGACCTACCCGGCACACTACACGCTGCAGTACTACGCAGTCTACATGCCCGGGCACGCATCGTCAGTATTGACGCGGGCGCAGCCCGCGAACTACCAGGCGTCCATCTCGTGCTTACCGCTGCAGACCTGGGCGAAGTGCTTGAGCCATCCCCGCTCCTTATCCCACACAACGCCCTGACACATCCCCATACACAATTACCCCTTGCGCTTGACGAGGTACGTTATGTAGGCGAAGCTGTAGCGTTTGTCGTTGCGGACGACCGCTACATTGCAGAAGATGCCCTTGAGCTTATAGATATCGAGTACGAGCCCCTCCCCGTAGTACACAACCTCGACGTCGCCTCCTCATCTTTAGTAGGGGTGGCTGCGCGGATCCCTGGCGGTCACCCGGGTACTACGACCACGGTAGAAAATGCACCCCTTGTCCATGCAGATGCCCCTGGCAATGTTGCAGCCCATTTCATACAAAGCGTTGGCGATCCAGATGGCATATTCGCCACCGCCCCTCATACCATTCGCGAAACGATGAATATAGAACGTGGAGCTGCTATGCCAATGGAGGGCCGAGGCGTACTTGCACGCTGGGAAGCCCATGAGGGTATGCTTACCTGCTGGATATCCACGCAGGGACCCATTCCCTTACGCAATGGCCTGGCTGCAATATTCCAACTTCCCGAACACAAAGTACGAGTCGTTGCGCCTGACGTAGGTGGCGGCTTCGGGACGAAAATTATGTTGTTCTACCCAGAAGAGATTCTCACGCCGTTTGCAGCAATCCACCTGGGCAAACCTGTAAAGTGGATTGAGGATCGGCGCGAAAACTTCATCTCGTCCAACCAGGAACGCGGCCAGCTCCATGAAGTCGAGTACGCCTTCGATGACCAGGGTTTGCTCCTCGCCGTCCGTGACACATTTCTCCGTACCGTCTGAAACATTACTACAGTGAATTTACTGTCCTCTACACAAACAAAGTCCCGGTAAGCCCCTACCGTGGCGCAGGTCGCCCTCAAGCCGTCTTTGTCATGGAACGTATCATGGATCGCATCGCCCGCGAACTCCATATAGATCGCAGCGAAGTTCGTTCACGCAATTTTATCCAGCCAGACGAGTTTCCCTGGGATGTCGGGTTCGTCTACCAGGACGGCGGTCCCACCAAATACGACAGCGGAAGCTATCAAGCTGGCCTCGATAAACTGAAAGCGATGCTGGACTATGATAACTTTCCGAAGTTACAGACCGAAGCGCGCCAACAGGGACGCTACCTGGGTATTGGCATTGGCTATTACGTTGAGGGCACATCGATTGGCCCATATGAGGGAGCCAATATACGGGTGGAATCGGATGGCCGAGTCTTTGCTTCAACAGGCACTTGCTCGCAAGGACAGGCACATGCCACCACGTTTGCACAAATTGTAGCGGACCAGCTAGGTATTCATCCCCGCGATGTTCTCCTTAGCGAAGGGGATTCCCAGGCATTTTACTGGGGAGTGGGGACCTACGCTAGCCGCTCCGCCACAGTTGCTGGCTCCGCTCTCCACCTGGCCGCCGTGAAAGTACGAGAAAAGGCTATCAAAGTTGCAGCAGACCTTTTTGAAGCTGCACCAGAAGACATCGAAATTGCCGACGGCAAAATATTCGTCAAAGATGCTCCACATCGTTCTCTTACCCTGGGACAGCTAGCCATTTCCGCGAACCCGCTGCGCTACTCTTACGGTGAGAATGCGCGCAAGCTGATGTCAATGAAACTTGCGGGTCCCCGTCCAGGACCAGCCTTACCGCCTGAACGGGGCGCACCAGGTCTCGAGGCAACAGAGTTTTACAGCCCTCTCCATGCCAGCTTTGCTAGCGGAGTACATGGCGCAATTATCGAAGTCGATCCAAAAACAGGCATGGTTTCATTTGTGAAATATGCAGCAGTCCACGACTGTGGGCGTGTGATCAATCCTATGGTTGTTGAAGGACAGGTACATGGCGGCGTCGCACAAGGAATAGGAGGGTCATTTTATGAGCGACTCGTCTTCAATGAGGATGGACAACTTATCAATGCCAGCTTCATGGATTATCTTCTACCGACCTCGGCGGAGGTACCTCCTATCGCCGTTGGCCATATCGAGACACCATCTCCGCTCAGCCCTCTTGGCATGAAGGGAGCAGGTGAGGCTGGAGTCATTCCAGTGCCTGCCCTTTTCGCCTCAGCTGTTGATGACGCGCTCTCGCCATTTGGCATACGCGTTCTCGAGATGCCTTTACACCCATGTAGAGTATATGAGTTACTTACAGAATCACGGAATGTGTAGCTATTGCGGGTGTCCCTATATTTCATCAGGCACCCTCATTGACGTTTTCTGAGAAGAGCTGGAAATGAGGAAGTACCTATGGTTAGCGGGGATACAAGGAAGCACAGGACTTAACCAAAAATACTATGTCAGTAGACGTTCAAATAGTTATATGAGATACTTCCTTGAATCGTTGCTGACTGTTAAGTAGAAGCACTAGTTTCGTTGCAGCGATGGATTTCAAACACTCACCAGGACGTATCGCCTAGTACTGTTGGAGGATTTTCACTATGTCCTCGATCTATCCATCCTATGGCAGCGCTCCTACGCAGCTCTGTCAGCATTGTGGTAGACCGCTACCCCCGAATGAAGTATATTGTAGCAACTGTGGCCTGGTCAATACTCCGTCTCAGCCAAATAATGCTCCTACGCAGTCGCCTTCTGGTATATCTTGGGGTAGCACTCCACCTGGCACAGATCAGCCTGGAGGACAACCATGGAGACAATCTCCAGCCCAGCCTTCTCCAAATAATGCATTGAACGGTTTTTCCGTTCCACAACAGGCATTTGGGCCACCAAATCCCTATCCAGCGGGCAACGATACTGTTTTTGGCTCACCAGGTCAACAATCCAATCCTAACAATTTCTACGGAAACGGAGCCCCGGCACCCCAGCAACCTTTTTACCCTCAGCCTTCTCCGCCACTTTCGGCAAGTGGGTTTCAGACTAGCGGCTATGCCCAACCACCAGCTATGAACGACTATCAGCAACCTGGATTCGCAAATACACCAGCGATGAAGGGGTATCAATCCGGTGGATTTGCACCGCAGGCAGAAGAACGCAGCCGCCGTCCAAAAATTGGTATGATCCTCACCATTTTGGTCATTCTGCTTGTCGTTGTCGGGGGAAGTATTGGTGGATTTACCTATCTGAAGAGGCATTCGGCTAGCACGACCATCCAGGTATCTCCTACCGTCGCCTCCACACCTATTCCTCAAGGGAAACCCTTATTTAGCGACCCCTTCCAAAATAACAATGCTGGCTGGGATCTGACGAGTAAGCCTGGGGAATTTTCAATCAAGATTAGCAATGGCTCTATGGTTTTGGAGGACGACAATAACAAGTTGTTCTCCGAGTTGATCCCGGGTGGGAGGAACTTTAACGATTTCTTCCTCACAGTTGATGCCACCCTTTCAAAAGGGACCCAGAGTAATGGATACGGTATCTATTTTCGAGGCGCCTCAAACCAGTCATTTGATATAGCCACTTATTATCGTTTTGAGCTCTATGGCGATGGGACCTTTGCCATATACAAAGGCTCCGTCGACAGCACTGGAACATCCACAAGCACCTTCCTTGTAAATTATTCGCAGTCTCCCGCTTTACAAAAGCAGGGAAATGTGAACCACATTGGAATCAGCGCCAAAGGACCGACGATGACCTTCGTCGTCAACGGACAGACGTTGAAAATTGTTACAGACAACACATACAGCAGCGGATCAATTGCTCTTTTTGTTTCAAATCTCCCGCATACAACACCAGGCGCCCAGGCAACATTCTCAAACCTTGTGATTTATCCACCACAGTCATAGAAAAATGAAAGGCAGGGACGACGGGGGCGCTGTTGTCCCTGCCTTTCATTTCAAATAGTCTGCGTTATGAGTTTTCCAACAATGCCTGCGCGTACACGACAGGATCAACATTTCCTCCACTGACGACACAGCAGACGCGTTTCCCATAAAACTGCTCTGGTTGGAATAGCATAGCACCAAGTGCAAGGGCCCCTGTTGGTTCAACTTTGAGGTTGACATGTTGGAAAAAGCACCGCAGTGCGTTCAATATCTGTACATCCGGTACTTCGATAATATCAGTCAAGCCATTTTTCAATATCTCCCAGTTGAGATGACCAAGGCTCAACGTTCGCGCTCCATCAGCAACAGTGTCAGGCTCTTGTTCATTGGAGAGTAATTGCCCACTTCGTAGAGAGCGAGAGGCATCGTTACCCAATTGAGGTTCGGCTCCAATGATCTTTGTATTCGCTTGCAAGTAATCACGCGCAATAACCAGTCCCGAAGAGAGGCCTCCCCCACCAACAGGGACAACAACCACGTCAAAGTCAGCCGCGTTGAGAATCTCTTTACCTAGCGTCGAATTGCCAGCGACCACGCGATAGTCATCGAAAGCCGGAGCGGCAAACGCCTCAGGATGCTCAGCAAGCAGTTGTCGCATGCGCTCTATACGACTGATTTTTTGAACATCGATTAAATCAACAATACCCCCGTAAGATTGGATAGCTTCGATCTTCACTCGAGCAGATGTATCTGGCATAGTGACGATGCATCGCCTCCCCAATAATTTACTGGCATAGGCAACTGCCTGTCCAAAATTTCCTGAAGAGGCAGCAACAACCTGTTGTTGGGGGATACTTGAGAGAAGATTATAAGCCGCTCGGAACTTGAAACTGCCAGTAAATTGAAAAGTTTCACTGGCGACCGTCAAGTCACAACCGAGTTGGGCAGAAAGTGCCTCACTGGGGAGCAGCAAAGTGGGTCTTAGATGTCGTGGAAGATCAATCCATACCGTAGAAATATACTCGTCAGTCAGTTCAGGAGCCAAATGATAACGTGGCATAGCACAACTCCAGATACATTACGAACATCGCTTTGACCTTCGCATACTTCCTTACATCGCTGTGCATCGCTGTTGAGCTTTGTTAGAAGCACTACAAGAGAGCGGAGTTGCAGCGATGTTTTTCAAATTGTACCACGCTTAGATACCATCCTTGCGTTTCTCAAGCTTTTCAGGCATACTAATTACGTACCCAACTACGATGTGAGAGTACACATAATCAAATGATCTAACAAACGTTCGTTAGTCCGGCAGAATGAAGAGAAGGAGATATAGGATGGAGAACTCTCATCAATACACATCTGCGCTTCGAGTACGGTTGAGCGCAAGTGATGCGCATTATGGAGGTCAACTCGTCAAAGGAGCACATATGCTCTCGCTTTTTGGCGACGTGGCCACCGAGCTTGCCATTCTTTGTGATGGTGACGAAGGTCTGTTGGTTGGCTATGATAACATCGAGTTTCTAGCACCATTGTACGCGGGGGACTTTATCGAAGTCACCGGACGTATTACCAGGATTGGACGTACCTCGCGGCGCATAGAATTTGAAGCACGGAAAGTAATTATGGCAAGGCGTGATATAAGTGATTCTGCTGCTGATGTGTTAGAGGCCCCTATAGTTGTGGGACGCGCCACTGGTACAACGGTCGTGAAGGCTGAGCAACAGCGTAAAACTCGTACCGCCTGATAGTAGTTTGTCTCAATGGGTGTTCATGCTGCCATATTTCTGCTAAAATAGCAGCATGACACAGAAAAAACTGGAAGAAAAGACACAACAAGAAGGCCGCTCCGTGCGAGAAAGTATTCTCACAGCTGCCGTGCAATTGTTCGCAGAGTACGGATACCATGCAGCTCCTCTGCGTGATATCGCGAGGATCGCAGGTATACAGGCAGCGAGTATCTACTACCACTATGCCAATAAAGAGGCTTTGCTGATTGAAATCATGGAAACCCATATGCGGCATTTGAATGCAAATCTGGAACGTATTTTACGCGAACAGCATGATCCTCTCATTCGACTCTACCAGGCCATTGCCAATCATATCCGCTTACATACCTCTTACAAGAACGAGTTTTTTATTATTGATACTGAGATACGTGCTCTTGAAGGCGATAATCGCCGTTATATCCTTTCTTTACGCGATCACTACGAGTCACTTCTCCAGGACTTGCTACGAGATGGTATGGAACGAGGCGTCTTCCGTGTGAGCGATGCGAAGGTCTCATCATATGCCATCATTGCCATGTGTACGGAGGTATCAACATGGTTTCGCCCCAGTGGTCGTCTCACCGTACAGGAAGTGATAGATATGTACAGCCAGATGATTACTCAAGGCTTGTTGACTTTGCCAGCGACAGCTCAAACGCCGCAGGAATCAGCGCATACTTAATTCCCTGCTTTCGTAGTAACATGTCAAACACATCCAGAGTGAAAGCTAAAGGAAACCGGGCGGTGATCAACCCCTCTACATCAATACGGTGATCGGTTATAAGCTCTAACGCCTGTTGAAAAAATGCCGGTGTATGGTGGAAAATGCCTTTTGCCGTTAGTTCTCCATAATGTACAGAACGCGTATCAAGAGATACCTCGGTTCCAGACGGGCACCCCCCAAAAAAATTGACAAGTCCCCCATGGCGGGCCATCCTGGCTGCCAGTGCCCAGGTTTCTGGAGAACCTACCGCTTCAATGACCACATCTGCACCACGTTGTTCATCTGTGTGAGAGCGAACAACAGCTTCTTGTTCTTGAGAAGACATAGCGTTTGCGTCAATAACCACATCTGCACCATAATAATGGGCCAGAGAAAGTCGTTGAGCTCCTCGCCCTGTGATGACCACATGTGCACCGTGCAGTTTAGCTATTGCCGCCAGTAATAGCCCTAGTGGACCAGCACCTATAACCACAACGGTATCCCCAGGATGAATGTCACTGGCTTCAATACCATGGAGAGCGCAAGCCAGTGGTTCCGTCATGGCCGCGGCAACAAACGATGTGCCTGGCTCAAGCTTATACAGGTTTTGACGAACTATACGCTCAGGGACAAGGAGATACTCCGCATAAGCTCCGTTCAGGAACAGCAGGTTCTCGCATAAGCTATAGCGCCCACGCCGGCAGTAGAAACAATATTGGCATGGGGCCGAATTTGCCGCCACCACGGAATCCCCTTCATGAAAACCTGTCACATCTTTGCCTATTGCCGCGATGACTCCGGCAACCTCGTGGCCGAAACCAGCGGGTACCTGTTGAAAGAGCAAAGGATGACCCCGACGAAATGTTTTGACATCAGTGCCACACGTCGTAGCAGCGGCGACTTGTATCAATACCTCACCTTCTCCAGGTAGGGGGATTGGTCGCTCCTCCAGGCGTACATCCATCGGGCCATAAAACATAGCAGCAAGCATGGTCATATTGAATCCTTTCTTTTATACAGCAAGCTGGTAGTCCGGTAGTCTTAGTGAGTTGTTCAGGGTTCTGCAAAAGAGTATAATACTCTGGACTTTTATTACAACACGCCAGAATTTGTTCACCTACATCGGGAAGCATGCCGCAGCGTTTGCTCTATTCCTACTTAGATCAGGAGAACGTGAAAAATGGGATCACTCAATCGTATCTGCCCACAATGTGGTGTACCACTCACTGCAAATGAGATGTTCTGTAACAATTGTGGTACTCGTTACACAGAACAGACAGTGACAAGCCCGACACGTTCTGCGTCATCACCTACTCAAGAATCTTCAAATCCTGATCAACTGTCTATTATCGAACCAACGCAATATGCTGGACCTTCGTCACCATTAACCTCCGGTAGTTTCCTTTACAGCAATTCGACTGAGTCTACAGGACTCAGTGATTCGCCCCCACCATCATTGTCGGCCCATCTCTACATCGCGCAAGAAGCATCTGAAGAACAACCGCCAATACAGCCAACTCCAGGAGACTACGTCCAGGCTCCCCGGCGTAGAAAAAGGCCAAACGTTGCGCTCGTTATTGGAATGATCGCACTGCTGCTCCTGGTAGTCGGAGGAGGCATTTTCTACTTTGTGAAAAGCAAGGGAAGTAATTCAAATATAACAAACAAGGGCATACCTACATTTACTACGAATGGGGCAAGGCCCTTGTTTTCTGATAATTTTGCGGATAACAGTAAAGGTTGGGGGCTTGCGAGCGCGTCTGGATACAGCAGCACCATTAGTAATAATACGATGACGCTGGCCGATGCCAACCATAAAATCTTAGATGTGGCTATCCCTGCTGGCAACAATGTTTCCGCTACCTATAGTGACTTTGTGGTAACAACTACCTTCACACTTTCAAAGGCTGACCAAAACGACAGTGCAGGCCTCTACGTACGGGGCGATAGTAATCTTGGTCAGGGCTATTTCATTGATATCTTTGGAGATAATTCTTTCGATATCGTAAAGATCTTTGCTGATCCCAATAAGGATTCTTTCCTGGTAAGCCCGACCAATTCTTCTTCCATTCATCCAGTTGGTCGACAAAATATATTAACAGTGATCGCAAAAGGACCCAGGATAGTATTACTGATCAACAATAAGGTTGTCAGTACTATTCGTGACAATAATGGCTACACCAGCGGCACTATCGAGCTATTCGTCGAAAATGGTCAATCATCAAATGGTGCGCAGGCTTCTTTCAGTTATGTTGCGGTCTATCCCGCCCCGAGTTATCTACCTGGCTAAGCGATCTTTCTGGTTCACAAATGCGTATGAGACAAACACAGAGTCTTTTCTATGATGAGCAAATACAAATCTAAGGGTATTGTTGTTGGATTAAGCGTGATTACTATGTGTGTATTGTTAGCGCTTATCGGTAGCAGGTTCTCTTTTTTGTTTCAGCAGCAATCCAACAGTGCCACAAAAACTGTTGGAAATAGTACCAGCAAAACAGCTATTATGGCCACACCTACGCCAACATCAACCGCGTTTTCAACACCTCAACCACTATTTTTCGACAATTTTGCCAATGCCAGCAAGGGATGGTCTCTGGGTAATGTCCCCGGTTATACACGTTCAATTGACAATAATACCTTGACTTTAGCTGATGCCAATCACAATGTTCTGACCGAAAGTCTTCCTACCAATACCCTCTATAACGATTTTATGATCACTGTCTCATTTACTCTTCTTCAGGCGAATAATGATGACAGTGTGGGACTCTATCTTCGCGGCGATAGTAACCTTGATCATGATTATCGCATTGATATCTTTGGGGATAGTAGCTATGCAATCAGTAAAGAATTTTTGGATAGGAACAATACTCCTCAAGTAAAGGCACTTGTCAGTCAGACCAAAACAGATGCCCTTCACCCGACCAGGCAGCAAAATAACGTCACTGTGGCGATGAAAGGTTCAGTGCTTGTATTGCAGATCAATGGGAGTTTCATCAATTCTGTCGTTGATACAGACTATACCACTGGTCAGCTAGCTCTGTTTGTACAGAATAGCAATTCATCAGGTGGTGTCAAAGCTTCGTTTAGCAGCGTGGCTGTCTACCCTGCTCCTCAGCAATTGCCTTCCAATTAGCTTGTTTTTCTTTTCTGTTGGTAGCATGCACTTTTTTCCCACGCTCGGTATCGATGTCGGCCCTCCCTCCGCTCTTGCATCGGCCTTAACCTCCATGCATCTTTCATTGCTGCATCTCCTTCCCTGATGTTTCGTCCAATGAAGGGATCGGGGCCATGATGCCTTCGTAGATGAAATCACGGCAGGAGCGTTCGACAAGTTGCGCATCGACGTACAGGCGGGCCACCCCCGTATTCATGGCTGCCTGGGCCACGGCAGCGGCCAGAGCAGGAGCCACTTCGTAGTTCATGGCAGACGGAATAATCTGGCCTTCCTGTAACACACGGTCGCTTACTAGTGCCGCTAAGCGTTCCGCCGCCGCTATTTTCATGGCCTCATTGACGAGGCGGGCACGCACATCCAGGGCACCGCGGAAGAGCCCAGGAAAGACCAGGGAGTTGTTCACCTGGTTGGGATAGTCTGAGCGACCTGTCGCGACTACCCGTGCCCCTGCCTCCAGGGCTGCATCAGGCAGAATCTCAGGATCGGGATTGGCCAGGGCAAAGACAATGGCGTGTGGGGCCATTGAGCGCACCATGTCTGGCGAGAGGATGCCTGGGGCGGATACTCCAATGAAGATGTCTGCACCCTCAACCGCCTCGGCGAGCCCACCACTTCTGCCCTCAGGGTTGGTGCGGGCTGCCAATTCTTCCTGGATGGGTGTCATGCCAACCAGACCTGGACGCAGGATACCAACACGGTCCACCAATACCAACGTGCCCACGCCCCACTCCAATAGCAGTTTGGCGGTCGCGATGCCCGCAGCTCCCGCGCCCACGAGGACGGCGGTGACGTTCTGTTTCTGTTTTTGGACCAGGCGCAACGCGTTCATGATGCCAGCCAGGATCACAATCGCTGTCCCATGCTGATCATCATGAACAACGGGGATATCGAGCGTGTTCCGCAGTCGCTCTTCCACCTCAAAGCAGCGCGGTGCAGAGATATCTTCCAGGTTGATACCACCAAAGGCCGGGGTAATATGCTGCACCGCCGCCACAATCTCGTCCACATCTTGCGTTGCCAAACAGATAGGGTACGCTTCTATCCCGGCAAAGGTGTGAAACAGGATCGCCTTGCCTTCCATCACCGGCAGTCCCGCTCGTGGGCCAATGTTGCCCAAGCCCAGCACCGCGCTGCCATCGGTCACCACCGCCACCCGGTTGCCCTTGCCGGTATAGTCAAAGATGGCATCTGGTCGGGAAATGATCTGCTGTGTGGCTTCGGGAAGTCCGGGATGTAGATACAGGGAACTGAGCGTGAGGGAATCACGAATGGGGATCTTGGGCTGAATTTCCAACACGCCTTGATAGCGCTTGTGCAGTTCGAGCGCCTCTTCCTGCAGGTTGGTATACCGATGCGAAGGTGGCTGCACGGGTCGATGCCCTTCATAGATCGTGGCCCGCGTCTGTGCTTCGATCTCCGCCGGGTCACTCTCGGCCCGGGCTACTCCGCTTCGCCGCGCTGCCTCGGCAACTGTCCCTGCGACGCGAGGGGCGACGGCATAGTCCATGACCGACGGCACCAGATGCTCTGGGGAGAGTTGCTCTAGTGGCACGAGGTCAGCGATGGCGGATGCCGCAGCCAGCAGCATCTCCTGGGTGATGGCCGTGGCGCGGATATCCAGTGCACCGCGGAAAATGCCGGGCAACACCAGCGCATTCGTGATCGGGTGAGCGGCATCGGGGTGCGCCGTCGCCACGACAGCCGCACCCGCAGCCAATGCCGCTTGGGGAGTGATGCCAGGATCAGGAAGCGCCAGAGTAAAGAGAATAGGCTGGGTAGCCATCACGCTGACCATGTCTGGGGTGGGCGTATTCCAGGAGGACAGCCCGATGTAGACATCAGCATTGTGCAGGGCATCACCCAGCGCCCCTTTGCTATCGTTGGGATTCGTCTGCCGTGCAATAAACCCGCTTGCAATAGGAGACGGGCCGTACCGATGCCACCAGGGCCAGAACCATTGATCACCACACGCACCGCTCCTTTTGTCTTGCCCACCAGCTTGAGCGCATTCGAGAGCGCACCAAGGATGGTAGCTGCCGTCGCATGCTGCTCGGTGTGCAGCACGGGGATATTCACCGCCCGTGCCAGGTGGTCGGCAACGGTAAAACAGCGGGGGGACGCAATGCTACTCAGGCAGAAACCACCAAAGGTCGGCCAAATCGCCACACTGGTAGCGATCATCTGCTCGATATCCTGGGTGTTGAGACAGATGGGAAAAGCGTTCACGCCTCCAAACGTTTTGAAGAGGATGCAGGCGTCTTCGAGCATCGGCAATGCCGCCATCGGACCAATGTTGCCGAAACCAAGGGCAGACGAGCCATCGGAGACTAGCGCGATGGTGTTGCCACGAAGCGTATAATCATAGGCGGTGAGCGGCTCCTTCGCGATTGCAAGACAAGGGGCGGCGACCCCCGGCGTGTAGAGCAGGCTCAGTACAGAGCGGTCCTTGAGCGGAACCTTACTGGCCACAGTGATCATGCCGCGAAAGCGCTTGCGATACGCCAGCGTCTCCTGCGGCCCCAGGCCAAAAGGAGAGAGGGGAGCACGAACAGACTGCTCATTTGTCCCCGCCTGAAACAATGGTTGCTGGCTCTCTATTAACTCGTCCATAACAAACCTCCTTTGAGATAGTTCTACGGAAATTAGTACGACCGAGGCAGGCCGAGTACATGTTCACCCACGTAGGCGAGAATAAGATTGGTCGAAATCGGTGCCACTTGATACAGCCTGGTCTCCCGGAATTTGCGCTCGATATCATAGTCAACGGCAAGCCCGTAGCCTCCGTACGTCTGCATGGCGACGTTGGCCGCTTCCCAGGAGGCGTCAGCCGCCAACAGCTTTGCCATATTGGCTTCGGGTCCACATGGCTCCCTCTGGTCGAAGAGCTCCGCCGCCCGGAGCCGCATAAGATCGGCAGCTTCCACATGAATGTAGGTCTGGGCAATGGGAAACTGCACGCCCTGGTTCTGGCCGATAGGACGACCAAAGACATGGCGCTCCCTCGCTCGTTGCGTTGCCCGCTCCACAAACCAACGTCCATCGCCAATACACTCGGCAGCGATGAGAATACGCTCGGCGTTCATGCCGTCCAGGATATAGCGGAGGCCGTGCCCCTCTTCGCCAATGAGATTCTCGGCTGGCACCTCCACACGGTCGAAGAGCAGTTCGTAGGTCTCGTTGTTGATCATGACGCGAATCGGCTTCACGATGAGTCCGTGACCGAGAGCTGCATGCAGGTCCACGAGAAAGACCGAAAGCCCCTCAGACTTCTTCTTGACGTGATCGAGCGGAGTGGTCCGGGCAAGCAAAATCATCAAGTCGGAGTGCTGTACACGCGAGATGTAGATCTTCTGGCCGTTGACAATGTAGCGATTGCCCTGGCGTACCGCCGTCGTTGTAATACTCGTGGTATCCGTGCCTGCTTCCGGTTCGGTCACTCCAAACGCCTGCAGGCGCAGCTCGCCACTGGCGATTTTGGGTAGATAGAGCTGCTTCTGCGCCTGGGAACCATGCCGCAGGAGAGTCCCCATCGTGTACACCTGCGCGTGGTAAGGCCCGGCATTGCCACCGGATCGATTGATCTCCTCCATGATGATCGATGCTTCCACGAGGCTCATACCCTGGCCTCCGTACTCCCTCGGAATAAGCGCTCCGAGATACCCAGCCTCTGTGAGGGCGCGGACAAAGGCTCCCGGATACGCTCGTTGCTGGTCGAGCTCTCTCCAGTAACTCTCGGGAAACTGCTGGCATAGCGTGCGTACTGCCAGCCGCAGTCCTGCATGCGATTCGGTTGGAGTCATATCTTCCTCCTTAGTTTCTCGACGAGCGGTATCGCGAGAATACATCTACTACGACGAGCGGTATCGCGAGAATACATCTACTACTAGGAATGATAGCATAGGAATGATAGCAAGTGGGAGAACAAACATTGCTTCTATCTCCTTCACAAGAAGCTATAGAATTTGTCAAGCCCCCTGTGAGGGAAACCTGAGGTCGACGCTGGCTTGGAGACGAACCATATCCCCCTTGCACAGCCCACCGGTGGGCTGTGTGCTCTGACAACGGAGCCGCGCTTGGCAAGCAGGGATCGGCAAAGACCTGCGTGAACTCCGGGAAGAGGACTAAAAGCCTCGCCTGGATCTCGTTTTGATAGCGTGCGGCCTCATCGGAGAGCTGCGTGTGTAAGCGCACTAGTTTCCGATACGTGGCGACGTGCTCGGCTTCGAATGTAGCCAGCTCGTGCCTCCCCACTCAAGAGGACGCGGGCTATCGTCATCGCATCGCATCGTGCCGATCCGTCTTGGCGCGCCCAGGCGTGTATGATCATGACGTCGAGGTTCTAACAAGGCCCGGTCGCGATCATCCAGGTGAAAGTAGAGGGCGAGCTGTTCTGGGGATGGCTCCCCAACATAGCATCCATAGTGTTGGCGTTGCTCGGCCGTCAAAAACTCAACTGGCATGAGTTTTCTCTCTTTCCACATGTCCTGTGAAATAATCTGTACATTTCGATTGATTTCTGCTAAGATACCTTTGCAGAAATGAAGCGGTCAAGAGCATGGGACTTTTTTCTGCTAAGGTTGTTGGCACGAGGACAAGACAAGGCGGTATATGAAGCGGACGGCACATCCACCACTCTCGCACGCAGGCCTTGAGGCACTCGCTTTGTACGAGCACTGGTTGCGCGAGCGAGAAGATCTCACGCCGGCATCCATTCGCAATTACCTGAGCGATCTACGCCACTTCATCGCATGGTATGAAACGGAGCGAGAAGCGCATATACCGGACTGCTTTACACCGCAAGGAATTACCACTCCAGCACTGACGCGGTATCGGACCTATTTGCAGACTGTACAACGACAGAAACCGGCCTCGGTCAACCGTTCCCTCATCAGCTTGAAGCGCTACTTCGGGTGGGTCACTCAGCAGCACCTCATTCCCTATGATCCTTCTGCCGCCGTCAAACTCGTTGGACAAGAGGAGAGCGCCCCTCGGCATCTTGATGATCGGGAAGAGCAGGCCCTGGTGGCAACTGTCACAGAGACGGGAAATGTACGAGATCGAGCCATCATCATACTTATGCTTCACACAGGATTACGAGTACAAGAGGTATGTAGCCTTACGCGTCATCAGGTGAAACTTGGCAAGCGTAGCGGGACCATTACCGTCCATGGGACCAGTACCAGTCCGCTATTTCTTTCTGAAAAAAGACAGACACAACTGACGGAACGCGGATTAGGCTATGTGATTAAAAAGTATGTAGAGAGAGCCAAAGTCAACGATGTGAGTCCTCACGATCTTCGGCATCGCTTTGGCTATCGGATGGCCCAGTCGGTTCCTTTGCACCGGCTGGCTCAACTCATGGGTCACGATTCTCTGGATACCACGATGGTCTACGTGCAGGGAACCAGTAGCGATCTCCAACGAGCAGTCGAGACGATTGCTTGGACATAAAAACGAATGGAATTGTTGATAGCAGTGAGTCACGCCAAAGTGACGGTAAGGAGCCCAGGCAATGCCACCAGAAGGACTTCAACCCATCAAACTCTTCTACGCCTATGCACATGAGGACGAACACCTGCACGACGAACTGGCCAAGCACCTTGTCCTCTTGCAGCGGCAAGGGTTCATCGAAAGCTGGTACGATCGCCAGATTCTACCAGGCATGGAGTGGAAATCCGAAATCGAGAAGCAACTCACTTCTGCCCGCATCATTGTGTTGCTCATCAGTGCCGACTTTTTCTTCTCTGACTACTGCTATAGCGACGAGATGGGACGTGCTTTACAACAGCATGAGCTTGGCGAGGCCTGGGTTCTCCCTGTCATTCTTCGTCCGGTGGACTGGAAAAAAGCACCATTTGCACACCTTCAGTGTTTACCTCGCGATGCACGACCAATAACAACGTGGAGCAACCAGGATGAGGCCTTTCTCTCTGTGGCCCAAGGCATTCGTAGCCTTGTTGACTGGCTTCGAACCCAACCTCCACCGGTGAAAGAACAGTCAAAAGAAGAGCCGTCGGCAGAAGCTCCTAACACGAAAGAGCGATGGCTCAAAGAGGGGAATCTCTTAGACGATGCTGGGAACTATGAAGGAGCTCTGGTGGCCTTTGATTTTGCTCTTCGTCTTGACCCTCATCTTTCCTACGCCTACCTTCACAAAAGCCTTGCATTTTACAGTCTCAAGCGCTTCCAAGAGGCCCTGGATACCTGTAATCAAGCTCTTCGCCTTGATCCCTCTAATGCCTTTGCTTATATTACAAAGGGTAACCTCCTCAACAATATGAGACGCCCCGAGGAGGCCTTGGCTGCTTGTAATGAAGCACTCCGCCTTGATTCTTACTCGGCTTACACCTACAGTACCATTGCGAGCGCGCTCGGACTTCTGGGACGCTTCCAAGAGACTCTGGGTGCCTGTGATCAAGCACTTCGTCTTGACCCCAACCACACTGCTGCCCACAGGGTTGCGGGTAGCGCGCTAATACGTTTACAACGTCACCAGGAAGCTTCGAGAGCCATTGAGCGAGCTCTTCAGCTCGATCCCAGCGACGCCCAATCTTATTTCAACAGAGGGCAGGTGTTCCTGAAGTTCAAGTATTTATTTTTCTAGAGGGATTGCATACTGGGGCATTGGTTCCCTTGGTGCAGCGCTGTACTCTATTGATGAGGGTCTTCGTCGAGATCCCTCCTCGCCCCAGGCACCTATGGTTTACGAGGCCAGGAATGACCTACTCAAGGAGCTTAGGTAGTGATAAGGAATCGGGCAGCTTACTCATATGCTGCTCATCTTAGTTATAGATATCTGTAGAGGATGTACAAAAAGGCTTCTGGAGCGTTTCTCTATTGCTCAGGTTCCATCAGATTCTGAGCCATCCAGTCTTTTCGCGAAAGGCATTTGGGACGAAAACACGTGCTGTCAGTGCCGAAAAAAGCTTGACAAACCGAAGTAACTCATCAACGCCAATCGGCTTCTCAAGGCTTCTCGCACACCCTCTAATCGCTCGTTGAACAGCATATGGTCTCAGGGCATTAAGAGAAACAGTGCAAGTGTGAAAAACAAGTATTTGACGTTTAAAATGTAAAAAGAGGTATAACAGAGCAAATGGCCCAAATTTGTCCGAATCGTTGTTAGGATGTTGTTAGTGAGGCACGTCGCATGCTACCCTACCCTCGTTGAGGGGTGGGGACGCAGCTGTGGTGCGTAGCGAGCGTGCATGATTCTGGGGAAACCCATCAGGGCGGACACATTACCAAAGAGGGCAGACGTGATTTGCGCGGCGTGATGGTAGAAGCCGCCTGGGTCGCGGTGGAGCATCACCCCCCTTGGCAAGCTCAATTTGCGCGCTTGACCAAGCGGATCGGGAAACAGAAGGCGATTGTGGCCATCGCGCGCAAATTGCTGGTCGCGGTTTGGCATGTCCTGACCGAGCAGGAAGCCGATACCAATGCTCAGGCACAAGCCGTTGCTCGCAAGCTGATGAACTGGATTACCCATCACGGCGTTATCCCAGGCCAGCATCGTGATCGCCTGCTCCTGCTGTGTCTCCATCCCCACGTTTCTGCGAGCCAGTCGCGCGGGCGTTTCAGCTCCCCGATCGGGCCTCAAGCTCCCAGGATGCTTGATGAGCCTCCGGCTCTCTTCCTCCACACGGCAGAAGTTTTGCCCTCTTGACAAACTACACACATCGGTGCCATACCCCATTCTGGGTCATCCCGTGGAGCTCCTGCGTGAACGTGTGCTAGTCGGATCAGCAACCGAGTGCATCGAAAAACTGGCTAACCTGCAGGCAGCGGGAGTGCGCAAGGTGTTCCTGTGGCCGATGACGCTGCGCAGTTGGCGAAGTTCCAGGAGGATATTCTTCCTCAGCTACCACAGTAGCCTTCCAGCTGGCGACGCTGGGTTTGGCCCATTTGGGCTAGATTCCTATTCCGACTTTCTGTTCCAACCATGGACAAGCCCCATTCCTGTCCACGTAGCTCACGTGAATCCCAACGAGCATTCACGGGTCTCGTTACAAGGCACGCCATTCCGTGCCTCCTCGTATCCCAGAAGCAAGTGTACTCTCACGCGCGGTGGGCGGTAGCTACCTTCTCTCTCCCGCCAAGAAACCGCTCCGGTACATAGATGTCGCCCTCCATCAGCCGCCGTGCGGTACGAGCCGCGGAGGCCTTTTCGACACACCAGCTTTCTCCATCTTTGTGCATGCTTGCCGAGAGGTCCATCACTCCCGATGGGTGTCCTAGCCTCATGCTCCCGCTGGCTCGTGCCTGGTCTGAGACGACGTCATACACCAGCGTGCCTGGAATCTGTGCGGCGACGGTGGTGCAGATGGCACCGGTCAATGCATAGGCCCGGTGCAGGCGGCCCATTGACATGATCTTGGCGACCAGGTCGACATCGGCGGCCTCACGGAGCACGCCATCCAGTTGAAGGTAGGGCCGTGGCTGTGTCACAAAGGCGATCTTCGGGACCGAAGGGACATTGTGTATGGCTTCCTCGATACTCCCTGCCAGTCCTATTGCCACCCCGGCCGCTGCGCGCGTCGCTGCGATCCGCAGCAATAACAAAACACCAGGGGATTGGCGGCATCCACGATCGAGACCTCGATCTCCCCTACTCCTGGCACAGCGAGAACATCCCTGACCCGTCCTGTTGGGAACAGTTTCCCCGTGACCGCGCCGCCCGGGTCGAGAAAATCCAGCACAATCTTTGAACCCGTCCCCGGTACACCCGGAATGGCATACTCGCCCTCCGGTTCAAACCGACCATTCCGGCTGGGCACATGCGCGACCGTCACCTTCTGAGTGTTCGTATTGAGAAAGCGCACCGGGGTGTATGGCTCCTGGCAGGTGACCAGTCCTTCATCGAGGGCATAGGGGCCGACGGCTGAGGAGATGTTGCCACAGTTGCCACGCATATCGATCAAGGGCTTCTCGATGCTCACCTGGCCAAAGGTAAAGTTGATATCAATACCCGGTTGGGTGCCTCTGCTGATGATGGCCACCTTACTAGTCAGGGAGGTGGCACCTCCCAAACCGTCTGTCTGACGGCCATACGCGTCCGGACTGCCAAAGGCTGCCAGGATGGCCCATGTTCGCGCCTCGGGGTCCGACGGAAGGTCCTCATCCCAAAAGAAGAGTCCTCGGCTGGTGCCGCCTCTCATAATCACAGTACGAATTTTTGATTGCATTTCAACATCCTCATCTGATAAAATCTACGCTCACGTGGAGCGGTTTGTGTTGTACACTATCCTGTGGATAGAACAGGCTCATTTGCTCGTCTGCTTCCCGCAAGCCTGTGCTCAGCTTCCACAGGTCACAGCGCGTCTGCTTGTGCCAGGATCGACCTGGCGCGTTCGATCACCGGTCGGTCGACCAGCTCACCATCGAGCTGGAGCGCTCCTACCCCTGATGCCTCGGTCGCCCCCAGTATCCGCCTGGCCCAAGCACGTTCACTCTCAGTGGGCGCAAACCCGCGGTTGATCGTGTCCACCTGCCTGGGGTGGATGCAGAGCTTCCCGCCAAAGCCGAGGCGACGCGCACGCGCCACATCGTCCTGCAACCGGGCCATGTCATCCAGCGCTACCGTCACGCCATCGACGGGAGGCAAGATGGAAGTGATGCGCGAAGCCAGGACCAGTCGTGAGCGAGCATAGAGCAGCTCCTCCTGCTCTCCGGTAATGCTTGTATCCAGCTGGAAATCAATCGAGCCGAAGGCGAGGCGTTCCACCCGCGGGGCCTGTGCCAGCGCACGCACGTTCCAGATGCCCAGGGCGGTCTCGATGATTGGCAGCACCAGCGCTTCTCCAGTGAGGTAGGCAGCTACCTGTGCGATCTGTTCGGGATGCTCGGCTTTCGGGAGGACGACGCCCAGCACACCAGGCATGCGCACCACCTCGAGATCCCGCTCGAACCAGGGGGTCTCCGTTCCATTGATGCGAACGTAGACGGGTCGCTCCCGCGAGAGCCATGACGCGACGTTCTCGCGAGCCAGGTCTTTTTGCGTGTCCTCGACCGCATCCTCCAGATCGAGGATCACGGCATGTGCGCCGGATTGCCGGGCCTTCTCGAAGCGATCTGGTCGGCTCCCTGGCACGAACAAATAGGTGCAACGCATCATGTTCTCCTCCGGGTAGTACGTAACGAGGCCATCGTCCTCATTGTTCTGCTCCTGGTTTCACTCTTGACATGTCTCCCGGCAGAAGACGTGGGATCTGGGGTGCTTGCCCGCGCTTGTAGACCATGACGGTGCGCTTGAACGTGATGACGACCTTCCCGTCCTGATTGTAGCCACTGGTCTTGACCGTCACGATGCCGACATTCGGGCGCGACCGTGACTCCCGCTTCTCCAGGACTTCCGACTGGGAGTAGATCGTGTCGCCCTCGAAGACCGGGTGGGGGAGCCGGACCTCGTCCCAGCCCAGGTTGGCGAAAACGTTCTGCGAAATGTCGGCCACGCTCTGCCCGGTGACCAGCGCCAGCGTAAAGGTCGAGTCGACGAGCGGCTTGCCAAATTCGGTTTGTGCCGCGTAGTGGTGGTCAAAGTGAATCGGGGCGGTGTTTTGGGTCAGCAAGGTGAACCACATATTGTCCGTCGTTATCACTGTTCTCCCTAGTGGATGCTGGTACACATCGCCAGTCTCGAAGTCCTCGAAGTACCGGCCATGCCAGCCCTCTTTCGTTGTCATGCGTACATTCCTCCTTCTTGCTTGCTCACGCGTGTTAGATCACACGCCCAGCACGCAGCTGGCTGATCTGCTCGTCCTGGTAGCCAAGCGAGCGCAGAATCTGCTCCGTCTGCTCCCCCAGAGCCGGGATGGGGTCCATTCGCGGCTCGACGTCACACATCGTGACGGGCGGCAGCAATGCCTGAAGCTGCCCTACAGGAGAGTCAACCTCACGCCACCGCTGGCGTGCCTGGAGCTGCGGGTGTTCCCAGAACTCCTGCATCGTGTTCATACGAGCGTTGGCGATCTGCGCCCGGTCCAGCCGAGCGACGACCTCTTCGGAGGTGAACTGGCTGAACACGGCGTCGATCATGGCATGCAGCGCCTCGCGGTTGGCAACCCGTTTGGCGTTGCCATCGAAGCGTGGATCGGTCGCCATCTCGGGCTGTTCGAGCACAAGTGCGCAGAACTGTGCCCACTCGCGCTCATTCTGTAGGCCCAGGTTGACCTGCTTGCCATCGCCAGTGTGGAAGGGGCCATAGGGTGCGATGGTTGCGTGGCTCGCTCCGGCGCGGGGCGGCGGGGGGCCACCATACGCCGCATAGTAGGCTGGATAGCCCATCCACTCCCCAAGCGCCTCGAACATCGAGACTTCGAGTACCGTCCCTTTCCCCGTCCGTTCGCGCTGGTAGAGCGCCGTGAGAATCCCCGTGTAGGCATACATGCCAGCCGCGATATCCGCAATTGAGATGCCCACTTTTGCTGGCGTCTCCGGTGTCCCTGTCACGGAGACGAGCCCCGTTTCACCCTGCACGAGCAGATCATAGGCCTTCTTGTCGCGGTAGGGTCCCGAAGCACCGTAGCCGGAGACGCCGCACACAATCAGGCGCGGGTAGTGCTGGGCCAGCACCTCAGGACCGAGCCCCAGCCGTTCAGCGGCCCCCGGGGCAAGGTTCTGCATGAACACATCAGCGTCCTCGAGCAGCTGGTGGATAATCTGCCGAGCCTGCGGGTGCTTGAGGTCAAGGGTGAGACTCTCCTTGGAGCGATTGAGCCAGACAAAGTGGCTCGCCATTCCCCGTACCGTCTCATCGTAGTCACGTGCAAAGTCCCCAACACTGGGACGCTCGATCTTCACCACGCGTGCTCCCAGGTCGGCCAGCTGGCGCGTCGCGAACGGGGCCGCGACTGCCTGTTCAAGTGAGATGATAGTAATTCCTTCTAACGGTAACATGAGTATACCCTCCTCATGGCAACAGCCATATGATCCTCTTGTTCCTGGTGGAACATTGCTCCTGGAGATGGCGTCCTAGCTCTCCAGACGACCCTGGAGGTAGAGCCAGCGGATAAACTCCTGTCGCTTGTGCTCCGGGTTATCCTCATGATAGACCCCGTGGGTATACAGGGCTCTGAGTGTGAGTAGGCTGTCAATCTGCTCACACGAAAAGCCTTCTTGCTCTAGCTGCTGCACTTCCGTCTCGGTTGGGAACTTCTCTCTTGGTGCCATG
>VBHI01000295.1 GCA_005881495.1 Chloroflexota bacterium | reverse complement strand
GTGACAGTGGAGGGGCCGATTCCATCATCCGTTTTATTTATTGAAAGTCCATTATCGGCCCTTACTGGCCAGGTGAATAAGTTAATAAGCTTGAGCATGTTCATAGGAGAAAAACAAATGAGCAGAAAAAAAATAATGGGGATCGCCCTGTTGATTGGAGCAGTCATAGTCGTAGCAGGAGGCAGTTTTACTCTGCTTAACGGCCACATGAAAACGGGGATAGGGCTCATCGTTTTAGGTGTCATCGTTATAGCTGCTGGTCTATTTACATTCTTCTCTCGTCCTTCCGCTGAAAGGTACAATTAGACAGAGATTGGATGTAGCTCCAGGCGCTGTGCGTTGATATCGACGAGCGCAAAGCAGCCTTCTTCCAGGTCATCTATTCAATCAGCTTGCTTTATCCACTCTCACCATCTGGACGCATCAGCGCGAGGCACACTGCCTCGCGCTGATGCACTTCTTAAGCGACCTGTGGTTTCTTCTGCGGTTCCGCCTCATCAGTATTCATTCGCTCCGCGTACACGTGATAATCGGGTAAGGAACGTTGATAGGTATTCGATAACAATGGCGATGAGATCATGAAATCGGCAGACGCCCGATTGCAGGCGACGGGAATATTCCACACGACCGCGAGCCGTAAGAGCGCTTGCACATCCGCATTGTGCGGCTGTGAGGTGAGCGGATCCCAGAAGAAGATCAGGAGATCAATCTCTCCCGCTGCAATCTTGGCCCCAATCTGCTGATCCCCGCCCAAGGGTCCGCTCTGCAGCTTGTTAATTTCAATCCCGAGTTCCTGTTCCAACAGTATGCCCGTGGTTCCTGTCGCGTAAAGTTCGTGCTGCTTCAGTATCACTTGATTAAAGCGGGCCCATTCCAGCAGATCCTTCTTTTTCTCGTCGTGTGCGACGAGGACAATCTTTTTCTTCATACTCATTTCTCCTCATTTCTTGTATTTTTGACTTCTTTTTTATCTTCTTGATGAGAAGGCAGCTTTTCCCACTGACCTGGCGATCGTTTTTCCCCTCTGCCTCGATTTCCAGAGCCTCGCCCTCGTACACCTGTTATGCCTCGAGTTTTCCATGCATGATGAGAAACTTGAGAAACTCCAGATGGCGTACAACGTTCACACGATCACTTCCCCCGTTCTGATACCACTGTCTGAGTGTCAAGAGGGAAGCAATCTCATCTTGAGTGAATTCGCCTTCAGCTAGCGCTTCCGTTTCCGAGTTGGCATCATAAGCACCAGTTCCTGGTTCTAAAGCTTGCATATTCATACGTCTATCCTTCCACCGCTATGTGCGGTCACTTTGCAAAAATCATCTCGGCGTTGTCATAATAATTGTAATCGATTACAATAATTTTGTCAAGCCCTCATATAGAGAGGAAGCTTTCTTGGAGGGCTTATTACATCAGTCTGGAAGAGATTTTAAGCATATATCGCGCTCAAAAAATTTAAATCGATTACAATTATCGTGGCATCTTTGCCAAAATTACTCTTTGGGGAAATTGTCGTAGCCCTATAAGGAGACCATCAGCAGATTATTTTATCCTCATACCTTGGCATATGGCTGGTGGCGAACAGCTGTTGGAACAAAAACCGGTAAGCACAGCTTCTCTACACTCATGTCTCATCTCGCATACACACAGGAATCGGTATTCATGCACTTAAGCAGTATGTCTGGCAGAAACGCGCATGTTATTCTGCTCAATGACAAAAATATCAGGGAGGAACTGTATGCTTTCGCGTTTACCTTTCCGTACATGGTTGAAGAGACTTGCGAGGATTCTCCTGATCCTGCTGCTCATTCTCGTTATCGTCACCATCTCCTGTGTTGCCTTTGTCGAGATTCGACGCCATCAAGCGCTCATGCTGCCCGCGCCGACCGGCCCCTATGCCGTCGGTAGGATGGAGTACGATTGGACCGACCAGCCACGAAATGATCCCCTCGCGCCGCATGCAGGAATGAAAAGAGAGCTTGTCGTCTGGGCCTGGTATCCCGCTGTGCGCGCTGTTCGCGTGTCCGGAGTGCAACCCGCGCCCTATCTTCCGTCGAAGTGGGGGCAATTGAGCGATCAGCAGCATGGCTTCATCGGACAGCAGCTCACACAGAGCAGCGACTCCATCCAGACTCACAGCTTCGATCGCGCCCCACTTGCCCCCGCTGCGGCGGGCTATCCCGTGCTCATCTTCGAGCCAGGACTGGGCGACATCCCGACGCAGTACACGACGCTGCTCGAGGATCTCGCGAGCCACGGCTACATCATCTTTGCTATCACGCCTACCTATAGTTCTGATGTAGTGGTCTTTCCCAATGGACGCGTCGTAGAAGCGACACCCGCCGGGAAGCTCGACACAGGCGCGAACCCGCAGGCGGCCGCCAATCAGCTCGTGACGGTCTGGGCAAAGGACGTGATCTTTGTCATGAACCAGCTTGACAGGCTGAACACGGCACCAGGAAACATGTTCAGCGGGCGTCTCGACCTCGCGCGTCTCGGCATCTTCGGACATTCCTTCGGAGGAGCGACGGCTGCACAGGTTTGCCATATGGACGCGCGCTGCAAGGCCGGTATCAATCTCGATGGCGACCTGGCCGGTGATGTGGTGCAGACGGGCCTCACCAGGCCGTTCATGGTGATTCAGCACGATATGGGCTCCTGCTCGGACTCCGATTGCCACTCATTCCAGCACGACATCCACGCGATCCTGCGCACGGTGCCACGAGGCGCGAGCTATCTCATGAGCATCAAAGGCACGGAGCACTTCAACTTCTCCGATTACGCCGTCCATTCCTTGCCGCTGGGTTTGCGCGCCCTCGGGCTGCTCGGCTCCATCGACGGTCAGCGTGGGCTGCAGATCACACGCGCTTACGTGCGCGCCTTCTTCGATACCTATCTCAACAGCGCGCCCTCACTGCTGCTGCGTGGCCCGGCGAGCGCCTACCCGGAGGTGCAATTCTATACTCCTTGAGAGAGGGATCTCCTGGACATACCCTGACCGACCGTGCCTCTTTCTCATCTTCCGCACGAATTGCCTTAGCCTTCCCTTTACTTTAGTCTCAGTAGAGTGTATCCGCAACCTATAAAAGCAATACAACCTAGTAGCGTAGCGGCATTGTTAATAATATACAATGGGATATCGGGTAAGGAAGCAGCCATAAAACTTCCTATAAAGATGATTCCAGAGACGATAAGTAACACGCCTGTCCAACGTGGAAAAGTAGATGCACGAATGATAGCCATACCAAGGAGAACGCTGCCGATAACTTGCAGAGCGTTGGCGACGTAGAAAAGAGGATAGTTGATCTGATAAGGATTGATGCTAGTAAGGAAGTAATTAATGGCGAAGAGAAGAGAACTAGTACATAATGCCGCTACACCAGATAGGCCTAACCAACGTGTTTGGTAAGATTGTTTCATGTGTAGTGCAGGCAGCCCTAATGAAAACAGAAGGATTGTAATTCCTAAAATCAAATTGATGCTACTAATAAAGGTGGGTGTAGTGTATAAAGAATATGGTAGTAAGCCAATGGCAGCAAAGATTATATCGCTGATGATTAGCACTATTCCGCTAAGGCGAAAGTACATTAAAACATATGAAGTGGGAGTAGGAGCATCAAGGAGATCAGGAATGACCGCAGCATGGAAGCTTGCAGGCTGAGTAGGGGCTATAGAAGCAGGGCTGGGAGCAAGCATTGGCGGATTCGCCTTCTGCGCTGTGGGGGGCGCGGGAAAGGGTTTGGATGAAGCAATGACCGTCGCAGGCAGCGTTGCTGGTTCAGCAGGCTGATTGGCCTGCGGTGGAGCAGGAAGCGGTTCAGGCGGAAGGGGTGTTTTCTCGCTCCCGTTCTCTCCCTTGCTCTCTGCTTGCCCAGATTTTACTGGCACCGTCGCTGAAAGTGGAGTTGAGACGAGTATCTTCTCTAATTGCACTTTGATCTCCGCCACACTGGCTGGACGTGCCTGCTCGTTCATTTCGAGCATCTGTGTGATCAGCTTGGCAAGCGGCACGGGAATGGTAGGGTCCACCAGTTGTAAGTTCGGAAACTGAAAGGGCTTGCTCGCAGGATTATGCCCGGAAAGCATCTGATGGAGGGTTGCCCCCAGACTATAGATATCGGAGAGTGGGCTGGTCTGCGACTGCCCATATTGCTCAGGGGGCGCGTAGCCTACCGAATAGTAGTAGGCTGTATCTTTGGTCTGTTCCTGTTTGAAGTGGCGTGCTATGCCAAAGTCAATCAGGCAGATATGTCCTTTGGGGGTGAGCATAATATTGAGCGGTTTGAGATCGCGAAAGATGATCTGGGGGGTATGGGTGTGTAAATACTCCAGCACGTCGCACAATTCCATGCCGATGCGCACCACCTCCAGGAGGGGAAATTTGTGCCCAGGGGTGGCATCTAAAGCCGCTTGCAGATTCTGGCCCTCGATGAAACTCATCACCAGGTACCAGCGGTCGTTCTCGGAAAAATATTCATGAATGACGGGCAGATTGGGATGATGCAGGCCAGCGAGCAAATGGGCTTCGCGGCGAAACTGCTCGACGGCCAGCGGCACCTCCTGCGAAGTCAGTCGACTCATGCTCATCTCTTTGACAGCAACCAGACGATCTCCCAGTTGGGTATCCTGGGCCACGTAGACGGCTCCCATGCCGCCCTGTCCCACGGCGCGTAGCAGACGATAGCGTTGATGGAGCAGGTGTCCTGCGGACTGCCTGCCAGTGCCGATCTGGACGGGTTCCTGCTGCGGCAAGCTTGTTAGGGCCTGATCGGTCCCCGTTTGAGACACACCACACGTGTGACAAAACGAACTGTCGGTGGGCAAACGGGTCCCACATATGCGGCAATACAACGATGTTACCAAGGTCTCCCTCCCTGCACACGGTCATCGGAATGCTCATCCTTTTTCTGGTTGATCCGTCAAGCCAACGACAAAAAGGAGAAAAAAATACCATCAGCCGTCTCTTTGACTCACGGTTCGCTCATTTTCGAGGCAGTTCACAGGAATGGCCCCACCAAGAAGGGTATGCAGAAACACATGGGAACCCTTGCTCTCTGACCTTGTCCAATGTTCGAATGAATGGTCCTGCTGTGTAGAACGTTGGAGTCGTGAAGGAGTAACCAGGTCCCACTTTGGTCA
>VBHI01000345.1 GCA_005881495.1 Chloroflexota bacterium | reverse complement strand
GAACGGCTTTACTGGAATGAAGAAATGGAAACGATGCAGCCAGCGGCGCTGCGTAAGTTGGAGAATAAGTACCTACGAACTCAGCTTGACTATGTCTGGAAATGTTCGGCTTTCTATCAAGCCAAGTTCGCTGAGGCTGGTGTAAAGCGCGAAGCCATTCGCGATATGGCCGATCTGCCACTCCTCCCCTTTACTGAGAAGGAGGAATGCCGCCGCAACCAGCTGGAACACCCTCCATTTGGCAGTTATCTAGCGACCAGTCTGGAGGAGGTGATTCGGGCGCACAAAACCTCTGGTACGACGGGGCGAGCGCTCTATGTCCCCCTCACCCGCAATGATCGCAACCTTATGAATGAATGCGCAGCCCGTTCCTACTGGGCTTCTGGACTGCGCCCGAGCGATATGGTGGTTCATTGTCTCAATTACCGCCTCTGGGTGGGCGGTTTCTCAGACCATGAGGGCCTGGAGACTACGGGAGCCACCGTTGTGCCCTTTGGAGTCGGCCAGACAGCCATGCTGATCCAGACTATCCGCGAGCTAGGGATCAACGCTATCAGTGCCACTCCCTCGTATATGCTTCCCCTGAGTGAAGCCGTACTGGAGCAGGGGCTGAACCCTCGCGATCTTGGTCTGCGTAAGGGCTTCTTTGGATCTGAACCAGGCATGAGCGAACCGAGTGTACGTGCGCGTATGGAAGAGACCTGGGGCATGCGTGCAATGGATGCGAATTTTGGCATGGCTGATATTCTGAGCATCATGGGGTCGGAATGCGAATACCGCCAGGGGCTGCACTTCCACGCACAAGGGGCAGTGGCTGTCGAGTTGATCGAACCCGAGACCGGCACTCCCCTTACGCTCACCGAGGGGGTCAAAGGCGAGTTAGTATACACCCACCTCCTCAAGGAGGCACAGCCCCTGGTTCGCTACCGCGCCCACGACGTGGTGCACATCCTGGGAACCGGACCATGTGCTTGTGGGCGAACGAGCTTTCGCTTCCGTATCCTGGGTCGCAGCGATGACATGCTCCAGGTACGCGGTGTCAATATCTTTCCCACTGGTGTGGGCAATACGCTGGCCTACCTCTCGGACCAGCTCTCCGGCGAGTTCCAAATCATCGTCGATCATCCTCCACCGCACCAATACCTACGGGTGCGTGTGGAACTGGCACAGGACCTGGCCCCCGATCGAGCAGGGGATTTACCACAGAAGATCATCCAGGCACTCCGCGAGCAACTTCACTTCCGTGCTGAGCCAGATCTGGTTCCTTACGGGACAATCCCGCGCACAGAACAAAAGGCCCGCCGTGTCATAAAGGTCTACGAGCAGGCTGGCAGTTGAAGATGCAAACCCATCTCAACAAGAAGAGTAGGAGTCACTATGAGTAGCGAACCACTTGTCCTCTCCACCGTTGCCAATAACATTGCCCATGTGGTGATGAACCGGCCAGGTGCGATGAATGCCATGAGCCGAGCAATGATTACGGAGCTTCGCCAGTCTCTGGAGCGTGTCCAGAGCGATCCAGACGTCTTGATCATTGTCCTGTCGGGCGCAGGAGGGAACTTCTGTGCAGGCGATGACCTGAAGGAAAGCGAGCACCAGACCGCTGAAGACTTCCTGGCACTGATTCTGGATTTACAACGACTCACCCGCTTACTGCTGTTTGGCGAGAAGCCAAGCATCGCGGCGATGGACGGCTATGCCCTGGGTGGGGGCTTTGAGCTGGCTCTGGCCTGCGATTTCCGTGTCGCCAGCACCCGTGCACGTATGGGGTGTGTAGAAGCGCGTGTGGGCATGGTTATCACAGGCGGCACGTCTGCGCTGCTCCCACAGCTGGTTGGACAAGGGATGGCGCGGGAGATCATCCTGATGGCCGACATCTTTGATGCCGCCGTTGCCCAGCGTACCGGGTTGCTCCACCGATTGGTCGAGCCGGAACTGTTGGCCGCCGAGGTGCAGGCACTGGCCGGCAAGATGTTGAGCCGTGCGCCACTCTCCCTGCGCGAGAGTAAGCGGCTGCTCAACCGCCCGCTAGAGACCGAATTGGAGCAGGCTTTCCAGAACGAGATTGAAGCGATCATGCGCTGTTTTGGTACTGCTGATGCTCATGAGGCCACCGTGGCCTTCCGCGAAAAACGTCCGCCGGTCTTTGAAGGGAAGTGAGAAATATGGCAGCAACATTTAAGGCTTTTGTTGTTAATAAAAAGGAAGAAGATTTTACCGCATCCTTCAGGGATTTAACTCAGGCTGACCTGCCACCTGGTGAGGTTCTGGTCAAGGTAGCCTACTCAAGCGTTAACTACAAGGATGGTCTGGCCTCCATTCCAGAAGGCAGAATTGTACGCAGCTATCCTTTCGTGCCTGGTGTCGATCTATCGGGAGTGGTGGTCGAATCCAGTGATGCGCGCTTCAAACCTGGTGACGAAGTGATTGCCACCAGCTATGAACTGGGCGTCTCCCACTATGGAGGGTTCAGTGAATATGCCAGCGTCAAGGCCGATTGGGTGGTGCCCTTGCCTTCTGGCTTGACCCTCAAAGAGGCGATGGCCCTGGGTACAGCCGGCTTCACCGCTGCCCTTGCGATACACAAGCTGGAGTACAACGGTCTCAGACCGCAGAACGGGCCCGTACTGGTCACGGGGGCAACGGGAGGGCTGGGGAGCGTAGCTATCAGTATCCTCAAAAACCGGGCATACACTGTAGCAGCCAGTACTGGCAAGGAGTCGGAGCATGCCTATCTCAGAGCACTGGGTGCCAATGATATTTTGGCTCGTGAGGAAACGTCAGCTGAGAGCAACCGTCCTCTAGAGAAAGAGCGCTGGGCTGCGGGCGTTGACGCTGTTGGAGGTACTACGTTGGCCTACCTCCTCCGTACTACCAAATATAGTGGTTCAATCGCCTCATGTGGCAACACCGGGGGACCGAATTTCGGCACGACTGTCTTCCCTTTCATCTTACGCGGCATTAACTTGCTGGGCATTGATTCGGTAAACTGCCCTATGGAGTTGCGTCGCCAGGTCTGGGAACATCTGGCCAGCGATTACAGGCCGGAACACCTGCTCGATCTCATTGGGCACGAGGCTCCACTCGTGGAACTTCCACAAGTGTTGGCTGCCATTCTCAAGGGTGGAGTGCGAGGCCGTACTATTATTAAGGTGAGTTAAATCCAGGATGACCGATAGAGTGGTGCTGGCTACTCGTAGTCAGCACCGTTGAGGACGGCATGTACGTAATCGGCGACGTAGTGCCGCTCCTCGACGCCATCTAAGAGCATGCACTCGGCGACAATTTGTCTTCATCGGCCAGGAAACGGAATATGTTGGACACGAAGTTACCCTTTCGCTACAGTACAGGTGGAAACCACTTATTCCCTATTGCTT
Source organism: Chloroflexota bacterium (assembly GCA_005881495.1). Next base: position 26,913 of record VBHI01000345.1, on the reverse strand, counting down.
TGTCTATACAAGATACCCGCATCGATGCTTCTCTGTCAAGTCAAACAGACTCAGGCCCATTTTTCAGCCTTGACGCTTTGATCGAGATTGCCATTTCACCTGTGTGAAGCAGGCGTGCTCACTGAAAAAAGACACAGGGAATGAGATCTCGCTGACTCCAAGGCCGATAACATGAGCGCAAGGGTGTGCAGATTGTCACGCCCGGAGCACTCAGGCTCTTGACCTGTACGAACAGCCTGTACAAAGGACTCCAGGCTCCCACGCCGATCCGTGAGCGGCATCTCGGGCAACTTCACTTGACGTGCGCGCATTCCTAAAGGACGAATGGTGACATGATCGGGTGCAGTGTCGTCCCGGCTTGTAAATACAATCTCTCCCCCAGTACACTCTATGCGCCATTCTCCACTCCAACAGGTCCGCGGGCCAGGACTTACCCAGCTTCCACGGTAACTCACCACTGCTCCACCATCAAAGACGATCGTGGCAGCAGCGGCCGGGGGGTCTACGTACTTGCTCCAAGGAGGGTTCCAGGTCTGACATGAGATCTGAGATGGCTCCTGAGCGAGCACATAACGCATCAGGTCGAAATGGTGGATGGCCATATCCACGAGCAATGGCTGCCATATTTGGTAATAGCGGTATCCTTCAGGTTCCGCAGCGTTCTTGTAGCGCCGGAAGTCAATACTGACAGAACCAATCGATCCCAGATTTCCCTCGCGAACCAACGCAGTCACCGCTCGAATGGCTGGAAAGAAACGATAATTCTGGCTGATCATGAGCACTCGATTACGTTTCGCGGCTGCTTCAACGACCTGCTGTGCCTCAGCCACTGTTGGCGCAAACGGTTTTTCGAGTAACACATGTTTCCCTGCGTTGAGGGCCTCCAATGCAAGCTGGACATGCGCTGGCAAAGTGGCAGTGATGAGTACGGCATCGGCCTCAACAGCTTCCAAGGCCAACTCAAGTGTCGGGAAACAACGCTTTGGTGAGACGTTGAGGAGCCGCTGCGCTTGCACAAGCACCCCTGCTTCCATGTCTACACAGGCGACCAATTCAACATCTTTACTATACGGTACGACTTTGGTAGCCCAATTCAGTCCCCAGCCACCCATACCTACCTGTATAAGACGAATCGTCATCTCAATCTCCTGCTCACTTTTGGGACAGCCCAGCGCACGGCGTTGGCGTTAGCCTTTCAGAGTAGCCGTAGGTCTCTCATTATACGCCATGCGAAACCGGAATGCCCACTACTCATACCTTCAGGAAACGGGTCTCGTGTACTCCCTGTACCCGCTTCAGCTTGATGTCCGAGTTGGCGAGTAGGTTGGAAATGAACGTGATGGGTTTCCTGCGACGGATGTAAGAGGTCAAAAAGTAGCCAGCACAGCCTGTTGTGAGGCTTTTGTGATCGTTGTTCTGCAATCCGAGAGGATTCTGTGAGATGATAACTGTACCATTGCACTCGGTGGAGTGTCGTAAGGAAATGATCAATCGCAATGAGGAGAAATGACCAGGGACATGTATCAAATAGAACCGGGAGTTGCTCATCCTTTAGGTGCAGTGCCAGATGAACATGGGGTAAACTTTTCGATCTTTTCGGAGCATGCGACGTATGTTGAACTCCTGTTGTTTGTTCAGCGTGACGATCCGGTGCCTTACCAGATAATTTCGTTGGATCCAATACAACACCGCACCTTTCATTTCTGGCATGTCTTTGTAAGAGGTCTGAGAGCGGGGATTCACTATGCCTATCGCTTTGATGGTCCACGAGATGACTCGCATCGGACAGGAGACCGCTTTAACAGGAACAAGGTTGTCCTTGATCCTTACGCGAGGGGAATCACTGCGACACTCTGGAGCCGAGCTGATGCGTCAGGGCCAGATGATAATGTGCGCACATGCATGCGTAGTGCGGTTGTAGACGTATCAGTGTATGATTGGGAGGGTGATCACCCCCTCAATAAGCCGATGAGCGAAACGATCATTTATGAGTTGCATGTCGGTGGATTCACCAGGTCGCCTTCCTCTGGCTGCCAGTATCCGGGTACCTTTGCTGGAATAGTCGAGAAGATTCCATACCTCAAGGAATTGGGCATAACAGCCGTTGAACTTCTGCCGATTTTTGCTTTCGATGAACATGGTAATGGTTACTTGAGTCCGATTGATGGCAAACCTCTAAAGAACTTCTGGGGATACGACCCTGTCGGTCACTTTGCCCCGCACCCCGCGTATTGTTTTTCTCATGGAGAGCGGAGCCACGCGCAGGATTTCCGAGATATGGTGAAGGCTCTGCATAAAGCGGGGATAGAGGTGATCTTAGATGTGGTCTTTAATCATACCGGTGAGGGCGATCATCTCGGCCCCATGATCAGTTTCAAGGGTATCGACAACAGGATCTATTATGTTCTCGACCCTACGAACAAACAGCGTTATGTGGATTATTCTGGCTGCGGAAACACCTTCAAGTGCAACCATCCACTCGGGGTCAAGCTGATTACGGACTGCCTGGAATTTTGGGCAAAAGAGATGCATGTGGATGGCTTCCGCTTAGATGAGGGATCTATCTTGGCCCGTGGTGGAGATGGCAGAACCCTGCCCTACCCACCGGTCCTGTGGTACATCGAGTTAGATGAGGTGCTCGCTGATGCCAAACTGATTGCTGAGGCGTGGGATGCCGCTGGCCTCTATCAGGTTGGCCGCTTCCCTGGTTATCGTTGGGCCGATTGGAACGGGCGCTACCGCGATGATATCCGCCGCTTTGTCAGGGGTGATCCAGGGATGGTAGGCAAGGTCGCCTCGTGCATTGCAGGAAGCGCGGATCTCTACCAGGCGACAGGGCATATACCGATTAACGCTATCAATTTCATCACGTGTCACGATGGCTTCACCCTCAATGACCTGGTGTCCTATGATCACAAACACAATGAGCCCAACGGTGAAGACAACCGGGATGGTACCGATTATAATTGGAGTTGGAATTGCGGCGTTGAAGGGGAGACGAACGATCCAGAAATTGAGGTGCTGCGCGAGCGCCAGATCAAGAATTTTGTGGCTATTCTCATGCTCTCTCAAGGCGTGCCGATGATCTTAGCCGGAGATGAAGTAAGACGTACACAACAAGGAAATAATAATGCGTACTGCCAGGATAACGAGATCAGTTGGTTCGATTGGAAGTTGGAAGAGAAGAACGCTGGTATGCTCAGGTTCTTCAGACGTATGATCGCGTTTCGTAAGAAGCATCCCAATTTGCGCCGTGAACGTTTCTTTACAGGTGAACCAAATGAACACGGGGTGAAGGATATCGAGTGGCATGGTCTCCAGTTATTCACCCCAGACTGGCATGATCCCAATAGCCGGATGCTTGCGTTTACCATCTGGGGCTTATCGCACGACAATGATCTTCACGTGATACTCAATATGGAGAAGAAGGGGATCAATTTTGAGATACCTTCTCTTCAAGGGAGGAGGTGGCTCAGGGTGATAGACACGGCTTTACCGTCCCCGATGGATATCGTCGAACCTGGAAAAGAAAAGGCAGTTCCTGTTGGCGTCTGCCATGTGAAGAAGAACAGTGTTGTTGTCCTCATCTCAGGCTGACGAAGATGATCAAACCTGCTATCAATAACATCGCTCACCTGGAAGGAGACGGTAAACCACCGCTTGAAATGGAAGCCTGTACGGAGTAGAGGAGGACCGTGATTGTGCGGTTCCTCGTTAATTGTTTGAGAACGGGTGTCTCACGTAGCCAGCACAGGTATTATGCGCAAAATGCGCATAGACACGTCTATCCGCTTCACCATAAGCGGATAGACGTGTCTATGTGGACTGCGGAAGGTGGTGATGGAAACTTACGTGATTCTAAGCAGCATGGGTTTCGGCGTATGCTGCAAATCCTGGTTACTCGTTCACCTGCTGTTCAGCAGCCGCTGGATGCTGAATAGCAGCTTGAGCAGCCTGCACTGACTGCTGATAGGCCGAGAGTGGGGTCGAGAGGAAATCGAAGTAGCTCGCCATCGATTGCAACGCAAGTTGCTGGAACGCTTCTTGCTGTTCCTGGGTTTTCTGCCCCAACTCCTGCATCAGGATTTGAGCACTCTCCGTCTGCTTCTTGATCGCCTCCATGCTTTCGGTGAAGAAGCTTTGGAAAAAATTGATATTGCGCTCCTGAAGGGCCGCCAGACTCTGGGCAGCCGTCTGATGTGCCTCGAGGACTCCACTTCCCTCGGTGAAGAAGTGTCGAGCAAACTCTGCGGTGCGCTCCTGGGCAACAACGAGCTGTTCTGCAACGGCCTGGTTGGCCTTAAGGACTTCCACTCCCTCTTCTAAGAAGTGCCGAGCAAACTCTGTGGTGCGCTCCTGGGCATCAACGATATTCTGCGCAACGGCCTGGTTCGCCTGAAAGATATCCATTCCTTTAGTTAAGAAGCTTTGGGCAAACTCTGCGGTGCGCTCTTGAGTGGAAGCAATGCTCTCCGTAATTACCTGATTAGTTTCCTGAAAGGATTTTAGCAGTGCCTGTGCGGCATCATTGGCCTTCTGATCTGCCATGATTTCTCTCCTTACCTGGCTCATAATCGCCTGCGATACATCGCGCCTGTCTTCACGTTACAAACAACCATAACGTTGTGCTCATCTCAGTCGTGGGTTCTTAGAGATGCTGCGCGATGCTAGTATACAACATTGGCCGCTCATGGCGCACTCGCTCCTGACCATCAACGTTCCACAATCATCTGTCTTCATACCTCTCTCCTTCTTGCTATTGCAGCCATAACTAACGTATTACACTGCCAGCCACACCTGCACAGTTTTATCACTGCTTGCTGAGGCGATGTATTGTCCGCTTTTTGCCCATGCAACAGCATATACCCAGTTTGAATGGCCGGGGTAACTCACAGCATTTTCCCCGGTAGTGGCATCCCATATGTGCACCGTCCTGTCAAAACTTGCCGACGCAATACGTGTCCCATCAGGAGACCAGGTCACAGCGCTTATTGTGAACTGATGCCCAGGATAGGTGCAGACCCTATCTCCTGGCGGGTTTCCCTCTGCTTCCCATACCTCAACCACCTGGTCGGCACCACCAGAGGCGATGTACTTTCCATCAGGGGACCATGCCACTGTGAGTATTGTGTTAGAGAACTTCTGGGAGGTGAGAAGTATTTTCCCCTCAGGAATATCCTTTGTAGGCGCCTTCCAAACCTGTACCGCCATATCTTCGCCTGCTGAGGCAATGTACCGCCCATCAGGAGACCATGCCACGGCATGTACTGGATGCCCATGATCGCGAAAGATGAACTGCCTATGGCCCGTTGCTGCGTCCCAGATCTGTACTGTCCCATCTTCACTTGCTGAAGCGACGAGGTAGCTCTGTCCCGCGGATGGTGAAAGCCTGGCGGGCGACCATGCTACAGCCGTTACCTTATCGGAATGCCTGGTATAAGTGCATACCTTGCGCATATTGTCGGCTGCCCATACCTGTACCGTGCAATCTATACCCGCCGAGGCGATCCATTTCCCGTTGGGCGACCAGGCTATGGCACTTACTCCACCTGAGTGACCACGGTAGGTAGAGATTTTGCGTCCGGCTATTGCATCCCAGATCTGTACTGTCCCATCATCGCCTCCCGACGCGATGCGGCTACGGTAGTGTGTCGCTTCGTGCCTGTCGCTCGGTGACCATGCTACAGCGTTCACCGGAGCAGCATGTCCACGATAGATAGTGATAGTCGTCTCTTGAAGTGGCAAGATACTCATTTCTTGCCGTGAAGGGAGAGGTTCGGTCCTGGAGGATAGTTCCACGCCAGGTTGTACAGGACGCGGTTCTCCATCGAGGATTCCCTGCGCAAAGGCATCGGCGAATTCCTGCACACTCGTAAAGCGTTGAGCGGGGTCTTTCGACAATGCTTTTAGTACTGTTGACTCAACCGCTGGTCTGATAGTTGGAACCTGCTCGCTTAAAGGAGGGGGAGGAGTAAGTGTATGCTGGGTAGCAACCTCCACAAAAGAACCTTGAAAAGGGCTCTTTCCGCTAAGCCATTCGTACATGACGGCGGCAAGTGCGTACTGGTCACTTGCTTTGACCGGCATGCCACGGAGTTGCTCCGGGGCCATATATGCGACGGTACCAGCCACCCCTTGCATGCTCTGGGTGCGTGAGCTATGGGCTACGATGGCAATGCCAAAATCGGAGAGCAAAACCTCATCGTTGTTTCCTAAAAGCATGTTCTCCGGTTTGATATCGCGGTGGATCAATTTCTCATCATGCGCATGTTGCAAAGCTGAAGCGATCTGCATCACATAAGGCTGAATATCCTCTGGCGAGAGACGGCTCCCTTGGGGGAAATGTAAACGAAGTGTGCCATTGGGGGCGTAATCCATCACCAGGAATGGGGTATTGTTCTCTACACCAAATTCCAGTACCTGGATGATTGAGGGATGCTTTAAGCGGGCGATAGTGCGCGCCTCCTTGAGAAAATCTCCCATGTCATCGTGGGTCAGCCGCATATCGAGCACTTTGATGGCGGCCTGGGTGTTGAGGTGAATGTGTTCACCGAGGTAAACGTCAGCGAAGCTGCCTCGCCCCAGCAAGCGGACCAGGCGGTAGTTTCCGAGCTGCTGTCCAATACGAGGTCTGGAGAAATTCCGTTTCTTGTACTCCATCTTCGCACTCCTCAACCAGTTGTTACCCTACATTCCAGACATGCACCGTGGCATCATAGCCAGCCGAAGCGATGCGAGTGCCATTGGGAGACCATGCTACGCTGCTTATCTCTTTCGTGTGACCCCGATAGGTGAAGATAGTCTCTCCTGTGGTAGCATCCCATATCTGTACAGTTCGATCATCGCTTGCCGAAGCGATACGCGTGCCATTGGGAGACCACGCTACGGAGTTCACCTTGCTGGAATGCCCGCGATAGGTCAGGATGTTGCCGCCCGTGGCCACATTCCATACCTGAACATTGGTGTCTGCGCTCGCGGAAGCAATCTTCTTGCCGTCAGATGACCAGGCCACCGCATTCACAAAATAGTAGTGGTCACGAAAGATCAATGGGTTATCTCCGGTGAGAGCATTCCAGATTTGCACCGTATTGTCAACATCAGCGTTCGCGTCCGCACCGCTTGCGGAAGCAATACGCCAGCCACTAGCGGAAGGGGATGAAGAGATGGTAGGAGACCATGCTACTGCGTGGACGGGACTGGTATGGCCCGAATAGGTGAAGAGCCTGCTTCCTGATTCAGCCTGGCGAACCTGCACCGTCGCATCCCATGAAGCAGAGGCGATGTACTTTCCATCAGGAGACCATGCTACGGCACTCACCTCTCGTGAGAAGCCGCGGTAGGTCAAGAGCTTCCGCCCGGTCTGGACGTTCCAAACCTGTACTGTTGTATCCCAGGAGCCAGAGACGATACGTGAACCGTCGGGCGACCAGGCTACAGAGCTCACTGGCTTCGTATGGTTGCGGTAGATAAAGGTAGGGTTTTTGCTGGTGGCGTTCCAGATATGGATCGTTTTATCGGCGCCAGCTGAGGCAATTTTTTTCCCATCGGGTGACCATGCAATGTTTAGCACCGCTGCAGAGTGTTTGCGGTAGTTGGTGAAGAGTTTTCCCAAAGGCATCGGCGAGCTTGCATACTGTTTTGATGCCTCCGCCTGGCGTACCTGTTCGAATGCTCTAGCGAATTCTAACACGCTGGCGAAGCGCTGCTCTGGGTTTTTGGCAAGCGCTTTTTGAATTACATGGTCAATAGCGGGCGAAAGCGCCGGTATCTTATTGCGTAACGAGGGCGGAGGAACAAGGACATGCTGCGTAGCCACTTCTATGAAAGACCCTGAAAAGAGGCGCTCCCCGCTCAACCATTCATATACGACAGCGGCCAACGCATACTGGTCGCTGGCCGGGCATGCTTTGCCCTGCAGTTGCTCGGGCGCCATATAGGTTACGGTGCCCGCGACAGTCTGGAGCCGATCACGGGAACTCTGAACAATCACCGCCAGTCCAAAATCACTCAATAAGACCGCATTCTTGTAACCTAGCAACATATTTTCTGGTTTCACATCTCTATGGATGAGTTTTTGGTCATGCGCATACTGTAGAGCAGCGGCAACTTGCCGAACATATGGGGCGATACTGGCTGGGGGTAAAACTGCACCCTTTGGATGACATTGGCGCAAAGTGCCATTTGGAGCATATTCCATGACGAGAAAAGGAATGCTATCCACCACGTCGTATTCCAGGATGCGCACAATAGAGGGATGCTTCAGGTGGGCGATGGTACGTGCTTCTTCAAGAAAGTTTTGTTTATCCTCATCAGTCAGTCGCATCTGGAGCACTTTGATTGCAGCCGGTGTGGTGAGATATACATGCTCGCCAAGGTAGACATCAGCGAAGCCTCCCTGCCCAAGTTGACGGATCAGGCGGTAGTTAGCAAGTTGCTGACCTATGCGGTCTGGCATCGTCGAATTACTCCTTGATACTCCTTGACGTACACCTCTGTTAGCTGTTGCTGAGGAGGGTATCTTTGGGGGCATGCCCATACCCAGGTCCTCTTTATGAAAGCATCACGTTGGTATACTCTTATGATGTAGCAACAACATTTCCCATAGCTCAATAGCTTATGTAGTATACAGGAGATTCTAGATGTATTCAACGAGCATGTCAAGCAATCTGAGTGGATTACACCACGACTACCAGCATTACCGCATGAGGGTGTTGAGCCGGCTGAGATGCATCTCAGCCGGCTCAACACCCTCATGCGGCACAAAGTCTCCGCTAAGATGTCCGACTTCTCAAGGGGTTGGAGGTTTGTTCGCCCGCTGAGCGCCGGGCATTTTCGGGAGCTGTTGCGCTGCTTTCTCAAAGGCCTCGGTTGCCTTCTCAAAGTTATCCAGTCCCTGCCGGGTTGCCTTCTCAGCCGCATCAAGAGCCTGTTGATAGGAAGTAAATCCTGTGCGAAGAAAATTCATATAGCTCTCTATCCAGATGAGTGATCAAACTTCGATCTGGTCGAGTTGCCTCGCACGAAGGAGGTGATAGACCAGGAGAAGCTGGGTCAGTGCCAGAGGGTGACTATGCCGGCTATCCCGTGTTTGAGAATCGGAAAATTGACCAAGATCTGCCAGCGGAGCTGCCCCACACGCATCCAGGTGATCCAAAATGCAACGCTCGAGTGCACGGGCCGGCTCATCAGGGATAGAGCCATCGATCTCCAGGTACTCGACAGCGCGGCCTCCCACGCGTCCCAGCGTCGAACGCACACAGCCAGATTGATCTTCAGCAATGACCTCGCTCAGGTCGGGATGATGCAGCGTTCCATGCAAGGTCAAGCGCACATCGAGATGTGCATCGCCGTCCAGCTCGGCGTTGGACCACGCGCCAGGGAAAAAAGAGACGACAACATCGGCGTTATCACGCTGTGGCCGGATATACTTCGCCGAATCATGCTCACGGATGGCGAGTTCGCGCAGCACCCCTTCCTCAGTATACCCACGCTTGGCCGTGTCACGCCGAATTTTCCAGCGCCACCTCAATTCCTCTGGCGGATCGAGATAAACGCGTACACTGTAGGCGTTGCGCATCTCCTGCCAAAACATTCCCAGCAGACCCTCGACAATCAGAAAGGGGTGCGGCACAATATACTGCGGTGGACCGAAGTCGCCTAACTTATGGTCATAGTGTGGCTTCAGAATAGCCTCACCGGCACGTAACAGCCGTAGATGCTGCGCCATAATATCAAGATAGTTGCATTCAGGGTTCAAAGGCGTAATATTCAATTCCTTGCGCTGCTTCCGATTATACCGGTGATAGTCGTCGGTACAGAGGACTGCAACATTCTCAACGCCCAAAATCTGGGCAATACCTCGACTAAGCGTCGTCTTACCCGCGGCGCTATCTCCTACTATTCCCAGGATAATGGGACGCCTAACCCCTACAATGGGAGAACCCTTAATTCCTACAGACGGTGAAGCCATAACTTTCTCCAGATTCCTTGTGCCGCGTATCCCTGCTTAGTCACCAGGAGCGCGTATCACTTACCACTTACCATAATATGCTCGATCACAAATCATCGTATTCAGAATGCCAGCTCTTCACTCCACTTTTGCTTGAGGTGGTATTCATGCCAGGACAGCATGCAGTAATTTGCCGTAACAATGGATTGGTAGGAAGTTGGTACGACTGGTTTCTCAAAAAAGTTGGACTATTTGTATGAGCTAGCTCATGCCTATGATAAAATGATACTTGACAGGTTACATAATAACAAGCCGTAATTCACTATGCTAAGCATAGATTGGAGCTTATGAATGGATTGGCCACGCCTGGATAGCCTCACAATACGCCAGCTTCGTGTGTTCTGCACAGTTGCACAACTCCTGAGCTACACGCGGGCGGCGGAAGAACTTGGTTGCCAGCAACCCACCGTATCGGCGCTAGTAGCAGAGTTGGAACGAATGACACAGTTGACCTTACTAGAGCAGTGGGGTAAGCGCCTCGCTCTGACGGATGAAGGGCGCGAACTGTATGCTCACGCACAACACGTGGTTGTCGAAGCGGACGAGGCATGGCGTGCAATGGCAGAGCAACGTGGAATTGAGTCACCGGAAAGCGTACCGCTACGCGTTGCTGCCGATACAACAGTGGGGACCTACGTCATGCCCCACTTGCTGGGCGCCTTTCACCAACGCCGATCCGCCATTGCCCTCAATCTGCGTGTAGCCAACCGCGCAGAGGTTCGCGCTTGCCTGCTGGCTGGAGAGGTTGATCTCGTTATTGCTGGCCGACCACCAGCAATTGAGGGATTGGTGGCCGAACCATTCCTGCCTAATCCATTAGTGGCGGTCGCGTCCCCTGATCACGTCTTAGCCACGCAGCCCCAGGTATTGCTGGCTCGCCTGGCTGATGAAGTCTTCCTCCTCCGCGAGGTGGGCTCAGGAACGCGGGCCGCCGTGGAGGAGTTGTTCGAGGTAGCCGGTTTGCCGCTCAAGATCGGGATGGTGCTGGGCCATGTCGAAGCAATCAAACGAGCAGTAGCAGCAGGCCTGGGGGTGAGCGTGCTTTCAGAGGTGGCGGTGAGGCGCGAAGTTCGTTATCGTACACTCGTTGTCCTGCAAGTGGAACATTTCCCAGTCCAACGCCGCTGGTACATTGCACGCCTTGCTGATCGACCTTTGAGCGCCAGTGCTGCCGAATTCATCGAGTTCTTGCGCGAATATAGGCTGCGGAAAGGGTGAGGTAGCATGCGCCTGCAGGATTATTGGGAGCCGCTTCCGTTTTGCAAGAAGAGCTGACGGAGGGCAGTTGCGATCCGTGAGAGCCTCCGTCCTTTCAAGTGGACAACATACCATTGTCGCTTTAGTGGAAACCCCTGTACATCCAGTATGACCAGGTCACCGCTAGCAACTTCAAGTTCAACTGATTCCCAGGGTACTACAGCGATCCCCAACGCGGCGATTGCCCCCTCCTTAATGGCTTCGATACTGCTCAATTCCAGGCTAGCCTGCAAGGGCATGCCTGCAAGCGCGAAATGATGCTCTGTTTCCAGCCTTGTTCCAGACCCTTGTTCGCGTAGCAGGAACGTTTCCTGTTGTAGATCATGCATTGTCAGCGTGGGGCATCCCGCCAATCGGTGGGACGGTGAGGCCACGACCACCAGTTCATAGGGCTTCAAAAATTCTATGACGAAACGATCTTGCCCTTCAATGAAACTCATCACCGCCAGATCTACCTGGTGGGCGAGTAGGCGCTCTTCAATAGTATGGCGGTCAGCAACCATGAGCGTGATACGGACTCGCGGGTAGAGTGCATGGAAAGCGCCGAGCAATGGGAGCACCACGTATGTAGCTGCGCTGGTGCTTGCGCCTACCAAAACACTTCCCCGTCCGAGTGTATGAATCTCCTTTACTACTGGTTTGGTTTCGGCAAGTAGAGCCAGGAGCCGCTCAGTGTGACGCAGGAATTCCTGACCGGCGGAAGTCAGCATGATACCTCTGCCACTGCGAGCGAATAGCCGCAGACCTAGCACCTGTTCGAGTGTCCTGATCTGCTGCGAGACAGCCGGTTGCGAGAGATAGAGAGCCTCGGCCGCTCTGGTGTAGCTCAGGTGATGTGCTACTGTGCGAAATACCGCAAGCTGATGCATGGTGAAATCAGTTGAACCATTGGTAGTGTCCATGAGCAAATCTTAACATGAAGAAGAGCAAAAGGCAAAGCTTATCTCAAGCTTCCAATTGAGCAGCGAGGTTGAAGGGCAGTACAAAAAGGATAGCGAGGAAGTGGCAGGCACGTATAGAAGACAAGTTGCGACTTTCTCAATGTATAAAGTTTAATCTATGGAATTGATAGCCAACTGCTACTACAACTAATAATTTTGCCATGCTATACTTCTCCCAACGAAGGTTGTTACATACTTTTTGTGAGGTGAGGAGATATCAGCATGATAATAGATGCCGCGTCAGAGCAGAAGAGTCGCTGGGCATCAGGCGTAATTCCCTATGCACAGATGGGCTACTGGAAACCTGACTATGAACCGAAAGACACAGATATCCTTTGTGCGTTTCGTCTTGTACCTCAAGAGGGCGTTGACCCTGTTGAAGCTGCGGCGGCTGTTGCCGGTGAATCTTCCACCGCCACCTGGACCGTCGTTTGGACCGATCGTCTGACCGCGTATGAGAATTACCAGGCCAAAGCCTATCAAGTCGTTCCAGTTCCCGGTACAGATCAGTACATAGCATACATTGCCTACGATCTGGACCTGTTCGAGGAGGGGTCGATCGCGAACCTGACCTCGAGCATCATTGGCAACGTTTTTGGCTTCAAGGCGCTGAAGAGCTTGCGCCTGGAGGATATGCGCATTCCTCCGCACTATGTGAAGACCTTTCAAGGGCCGCCCCATGGTATCGTCATGGAGCGCGAGTACCTGGATAAGTATGGTCGCCCCTTGCTTGGGGCTACGACAAAGCCCAAGCTTGGTCTTTCTGCACGTAACTACGGTCGTGTCGTCTATGAGGCCTTGCGCGGCGGCCTGGACTTTGTGAAGGATGACGAAAATATCAACTCGCAGCCCTTCATGCGCTGGCGCGACCGCTTCCTCTATTGTATGGAGGCCGTCAACAAAGCGAGTGCTGAAACTGGTGAAATCAAAGGCCATTACTTGAACGTCACTGCCGCAACCATGGAAGACATGTACGAGCGCGCCGAGTTCGCCAAGGAACTGGGAAGTATCATCGTTATGATCGACCTGACCATTGGCTACACAGCGATCCAGTCCATGGCGAAATGGGCCCGCAAGAACGGTCTGATTCTGCACCTGCACCGAGCAGGTCATGCCACATACACCCGCCAGAAGACGCATGGCGTTTCCTTTCGTGTGATTGCCAAGTGGATGCGCCTGGCTGGTGTCGATCACATCCATGCCGGGACGGTGGTTGGAAAGCTGGAGGGTGACCCCTTGGCCGTGAGGGGCTACTATCAGACGCTGCGCGACGCAAAATACGACGCCGACCCCAGCCTGGGTCTGTTCTTCGAACAAGATTGGGCGTCGATGCCTGCGGTCATGCCTGTTGCCTCGGGTGGTATTCATGCAGGGCAAATGCACCAACTGTTGCACTATCTGGGTGAGGATGTGGTGCTCCAGTTCGGTGGTGGCACTATCGGTCACCCATTGGGCATTGCTGCTGGTGCAACGGCCAACCGCGTTGCCGTGGAAGCTATGATCCAGGCGCGGAATGAAGGGCGTGACATTATGAGTGAGGGGCCGGAGATCCTTGAGAAAGCAGCAAAGTGGTGCACTCCGCTGCGTGTCGCCCTGGAACTCTGGAAGGATGTTACCTTCAACTATGCCTCGACCGACACGCCTGATGTGATGCCAACCCCAAATTATTAGCCGTAAAGGCGACTACAAGGGTCGCCCAAGGAGTTACGAGTATGGCTTTTCATCTGACCCAAGGAACCTTTTCCTTCCTGCCGCCTCTGACTGACGACGAGATTCGCCTGCAGGCAGAATATTGCCTGAACAACGATTGGCCTATCAACATAGAGTTCACTGACGATCCACACCCCCGCAATGCCTACTGGGAAATGTGGGGGCTGCCAATGTTCGACGTGAAAGACCCGGCGGCGATTCTTTATGAGATCAACCAGTGCCGTAAAGCCTACCCGAATCACTATATCCGGGTAGGTGCCTACGACCGCAAAAAGGGCCGCCAAACCCTTGCTCTTTCGTTCATTGTGAACCGGCCAACTCATGATCCAGGCTTTGCCCTGTCTCGTCAGGAGGTGCATGACCGTACCATCAAATATACCCTCCATAGCTATGCGACTGACAAGCCCAAGGGAGAACGGTACCTATGATTCCCTCTCCTCAGACCGGGGGACCCGATAGTAATACTCATCCGGTTCTCGATATTCCCGATGAAGCCAGTGCGGATATATCAGCCATTCTTCATGAGTCACAGGTCATGGAGATACTGCAAAGGCTTGACCAGGAGCTTGTAGGGCTCAAATCGGTTAAGACGCGTATTCGTGAAATCGCTGCTTTGCTCCTGGTTGACCGGTTGCGCCGTAGCTTAGAGTTGATGGCGCGACCACCCTCTTTGCACATGTCCTTTACCGGTGGGCCGGGTACGGGTAAAACAACGGTGGCCATGCGGATGGCGACTATCCTGCATCGACTCAACTATGTACGCAAAGGACACCTGGTGGCGGTGACGCGAGACGATCTGGTTGGTCAATACATCGGCCATACCGCGCCCAAAACCAAAGAGGTCCTTAAACGCGCGATGGGTGGTGTTCTTTTCATTGACGAAGCCTACTACCTCTACCGCCAGGAAAACGAACGGGACTATGGGCAGGAAGCCATCGAGATCCTCTTGCAGGTGATGGAGAACCAGCGTGAAGATCTTGTCGTCATTCTCGCAGGCTACAAGGATCGCATGGAAACCTTCTTCCAGTCCAACCCCGGGGTCAGCTCACGCATCGCACACCACCTGGATTTCCCCGATTACTCACTTGATGAGCTTCTTGCTATCGCGCAACTCATGCTTGCGGAGCAAATGTATCGGTTCAGCCCCGAGGCCCTCAAGGTATTTGAAGCCTATCTCAAAAGACGGATGCACATGCCTCGCTTCTCCAATGCGCGTAGTGTTCGTAATGCGATAGACCGGGCGCGGCTACGCCAGGCCAACCGTCTCGTTGCCAGAGGCGGGAGACTATCTAAGCTAGATCTGATGACGATTGAGGCTGAGGATATACTGGCCAGTCGTGTGTTCACCGAAAATATGCCGGACGAGGAGCAACGGCCTGATATATCCCAGGATACCCCATTTGTCTGAGAGTAACTTGGATCCGTTGCTCTTCCCAGCATCGTTCAGATGCCCTACCGCAACACCACGCAAGGCAAGCAGAGCATCACTGTCCATGTGTTCTACGTAGCCGTTGCCCCGCAATCCGGGAAGGTTGTGCAGAGTGTCACCTTGCCTTCCTCGGTCAGCGGCGGCCAATTGCATGTCTTCAGCGTCGGAACCAAGTAGGGAGGCCTGTCCTCATTGAGGTGAAAGAGGAGCAAGGTGAGGCACTCGTTGTCCGTCACTTGTTAAAAAAATTGATGTGCCAGGTAGTCAGCACACTTGTTTTCACTGTGTTAGTGCTTTGACCATGTTGCTACCTGCCAACAAAGCCGCAGCCATGATTGTTCCATAGGTGTAAGATTGAGGCCAGCAATTTCACCGTCACGCATTTCATAGGGTGTCTCCCAACCAATATCACCCATGTAAAGCTTTCCACACCTAGTTGTACGGTCATAGATGAAAATGGCTTGCTCTCCATGTTCGTTCTCGAAATATCCTCTATATTGGTTTGGGGTTGTATCGTCAAGATGAGGTGGTCTGCCAGCGGAGATGTGATGATGATTACTTACCTGAAATATGGACTGCTCGCTCATTTGTCCCTCCATTTACTAATTAACACACTAAAAGAGAGTATACACCAAATTCTGCTGCCAGTTCATCCTTCAGTGCTGGCAGGTTGCGGTTCTGCTCACTGCTTATTCAAGAACGGAAATTCCTGGTAGCCAGAACAGGGTGATGTTGAATGCGCGCTCGCGGGCTTGTACTAAGGGAACGTCTTAAATAGGTCTCTCAAATCAATGGCAGTCTTCGCGTCACCCAAAAGAGGGGTCACACCGAATATCTCCTCCAGTGTACGGAGTGTGGAGCTATGGGTATAGTGAATCGTATTCGAGTAGCCTCCACCTTTCGCGTCAGGAGAAAGCACGATCATCCCGATTGGACCATCCCCTGCTCCACCCACAGCTCCACCAACACTTTCGCCCTCATCCCAGGTGATGAAGACGATGCCACCGTTCTTGTACGCTTGTGAGTTGAGAATCGCCGGAAGGTTCTGTGCGAGCCAGGTATCACCTTGCTTGACAGAATCGTGAACAGGCGCACAGGTGTCGTGCATGTCATCGCACAGGTTCGGCGTGATAAAGTTGTAGCGTGCCTGGGTATTCTGCTGCAAGTCTGTAGCCAACTCGGTGTAGGGCCGTACATGTGCAATGCAGGAGGACGAATGCGGATCGTTGGTGTTCGTGACATCGTCGAAGAAGACCATCGGATTGTGCTTGGGGGCATATAAGCCCGTCTCGGTGAGCGGGCAAACAGAGCCGCTAATGCTTTCTTGATACGACTTCCACGAGATGTGGGCCTGGGTGAGGAGGGTAACCAGGTGGTGCGTCGTGCTCTGATGATTGGCATCGGGGTTATCATCATTATTAATGCCAAAATTGGTTCCAGCTTCCAGCCACAAATAGTTCGGTTCGCTTGGGTGGTTACCAGGAGGGTTGTAGTACTGCTCTGCGTATGATGTCATTGGGAGGAGCGTATGGTTGATGTAAGGTGCCGAGGGGCTATTCTTAATATCCGACCAGTTGTGATTTTCCATCATGATCAGAAAAATGGTCCTTGCGGTTGATGGGGAGGTAGGCATAGATGCGGAAGTTGCAGTGGGAGTGGGAGTTGCAGTAGGGGTAGGAATGGGTGCTCCTGATAACGGTGTTGTGCTACAGGAGGCGAGGAGGATGCCACACATGATCGCGAGAACAATCCATAGGTGGTAGTAGAACTGGCCTGGTGAATTCTGATGCTTGTGGTCAACTCCTATATGACCAATCAAACCATCCTGATTGATGGGGGCATGTATCCTCACTAGCAACTTGCTCACCTGGCAAGCACGTGCTCCGCTGTCGTAGCGCGTCCCTCTGCCCATGCAGAGACAAAGGCCTCCTCCCCGAGATGGTCGCGGACGACAGCCACCGCGTGCTCGTAGTCAGCTCGTTCAATAGGCTGCAGAGGTGCACCGATAGCTTCGCGCAGCGCTTCAGCAGTTCCCCAAAGACGCGCTGCCCAGGCGGGTTCTCCCTGTCCTGCTACCACACTTGCCATTCCTTCCAGGCCGGAGGCGATCAACTCCTTGTCGCCTATGTCTTTCGCTATGGTCAGGCTTTCTTCGTAGAGGGCACCGGCAAAGGCATGGTCACCCAGGGTTGCCTCCACTCTGCCCAGGAGGGAGAGCGCTTCTGCCATACCCTCTCGATGCTCCATCTCCCGGTAGAGGACCAGGCTCTCCTCCACACGTGTACGTGCAGTGGCAACGTCTCCCTGTTGTTTGAGCGCAACCCACCCTAACAGGAGAGACGCGACAGCCATCCCTTCCTTGTCGCCTACTTCCCGGTCGAGCGAGAGCCCTTCCTCGAGCAGCGGGTAAATCATGGCCTGGTCGCCCTGGGAAACAAAGAGCGTGCCTGCCAATTGCGTCAGCGAGGCAGCTATCCCCCTCTTGTTGCCTAACTCCCTGAAAAGTGTCAGACTCTTCTCAAACAGGGCACATGCCCTGGTGTACTCACCCTGCTTATTGTTGAGCAATCCCAAGGTGAAGAACGACCAGGCGACACGATCCTGATCACCCACCTCTCTGAAGAGGGCGAGATCCTCCTCCATCAGGACACGTGCTGCTCTAAAATCGCCTCGTCTCCAGGCTGCCATGCCCAGTCGATCGAGGGAGAGCGCGATGCCTCGTCTGTCTCCAAGCTTCCGAAACAACGCCAGGCTCTCCTGGGCCAGCGCCTCTCCCTGGTCGTAGTGGCTCTGGATGAAGGCGAGTCGCGCGGCAGCGAGCAGGGCTTTTGCTCGCAGGTCTGTTGCAACTTCTGCGCTTTCCACCAGTGCCCGTTCCAGGAACGCCAGTCCCTCATTGCGGTGACCACGCACCACCCAGAAGCGCTCCAGTGCGATGCCAAGGCGCAAGGCCATTTCAGCCCTCCCGCCTACTACGGCCCAGTGCAGTGCCGCTCGCAAGTTGTCATGCTCCCGTTCCAACCGCTCCAACCACACGACGAGCAGCGGTCCTTTCAGTGCCGGCTCCGCCTCTTCCGCCAGTAGCAAAAAGTAGTCAGCATGCGCCTGTCGGGCGACTTCTTCTTCCCCGCTGGCGGTGAGCGCCTCCAGCCCGTACTCACGGATCGTTTCCAGCATCAGGAGGCGCGGTTCCTCACTTCCTTCACCCGCTTGCTCCAGTCGTTGCAGTAAACTTTTGTCGACGAGCGAGGCTATGCCGTCCAACACCTGTCCTACTCCATCATCAGACCAGGTACAGACGGCTTCCGCTGTCTGCAGCATACAGCCGCCAACAAAGACGGAGAGCCATCGGAAGAGTCGCTGCTCCCAGGCATTGCGAGTAAGGCCTGTGGAGACAGCAGTTTCATACGCGCCGCTGCCAGCTCAATTGCTAATGGAAGCCCATCCAGGCGAACACAGGTCTCCGCAACTGCTCTGGCATTGGAAGTGGTCAACTGGAACTCGGGATCCACCGCCTGCGCTCGTTGAAGAAAGAGTGCCACTGATGGAGCTCGCGCGAGTGCTACCGGTTCGGGGAGATGTGCGAGATCGGGCAACTCCAGCGGTGGCACCGCAAACTCGTGCTCGGCGCGCACACGCAACACCTCCCGGCTCGTGACGAGCACCTTGAGCTGTGGGCAGGATGTGAGCAGGTCTGCCACCTGCGATGCTGCTCCAACCACCTGCTCGAAGTTGTCCAGCAGCAGCAGCACCTGCTTCTGATGCAACATCTCCGCAAGGCGTGCGGAGAGAGGTTGTCCCACTTCATCCTGAATGCCAATCGCCTGGGCGATGGTAGGCATGACCAGCATGGGATCGTTGATGGGAGCAAGCGATACAAAGAAAACTCCATCGACGAACACGTCACGCAGCTTTGATGCGACCTGCAGACCCAGGCGGGTTTTGCCCGTGCCACCGGGACCTGTTAAGGTCACGAGGCGCACATCCTCGCGGCGCAAGAGTTGCCCAATAGTCGCCACTTCGAGCTCTCGTCCAATAAGCGGGGTCGGCTGCACAGGGAGGTTGTCAGAGCGACCATAGCGGGTCTTGAGCGGTGGAAAATCGGCGGGCAGACCCGCGATAACCGCCTGGGAGAGAGGGATAGGCCGCTCCAAATCCTTGAGGTGGAATTCCCCGAGGTCACGCAGGCTCACGCCTCCTGGTAAGTCCTGCTCCACCAGGTCGCGGGTGGTCCGGGAGAGAAGCACCTGCCCCCCATGGCCTGCGCTCATAATACGGGCGGCGTAGTGTACGTCCAGACCCACGTATCCCTCGGCCACGCGAGTGGGTTCACCGGTGTGCAGCCCCATGCGTACACGCACCACAGCGGAGTCCGGCCAGGAATGGAGTGCGAGTTCGCGTTGCGCGGCCACCGCCGCTGAGAGGGCATCACTGGCGCGAGCAAAGGCGGCAAAGACGGCATCCCCCTGTGTATCGACCTCGTGACCGTGATACGTATGGAGAGCGGTGCGCAGCAGATTGCGAAATTCGGCCAACAGCTCGACGTAGTGATCACCTAGCTGCTGGAGCAGGTGAGTGGATCCCTCTATATCTGTAAAGAGCAACGTTATTGTACCTGTTGGTAAATCACGCATGCTGAACCTCCTGGCGCCTCTCAAGATATGTATCGCTGCCCGGCTAAACCGTTCAGGAATAGCATCACGGACGGCTGTTCTATATTATACCGCACTCCTGCGCCGATCTCATCATCAGGAAGCCCTTCTTTATTAAGATTGCTGTCAAGTGTCCGAAAAAGTGGTTCACCCGCAACTTCGGAGCAAGGGAATGAGAGAGTTCTATCGGTAATGTCTCTATGCAGTCGTGGGAAATATCTGCTATCATAAAAGTATCAAAACGACCGGAAAGCCTTCAGTCGGTAAAACGGAGATCCGCTGTAGCCACAGCCACAACCCTTCGTATGTCTGCGTGCGACTCTTGTAGGATGAGTGTAGTAAAAAAAGGAGACAACGAGTATGCCAGATCAGGAAGGTCACATCTACAGGGTAACGGAATTGGTGGGCACCTCAAGGACCGGATTCGATGATGCTGTAAGACGGGCCGTAGAACGTGCGCAGAAGACGCTTCGCCATGTACAGTGGTTCAAGGTGAAGGAGCAGCGAGGTCGTATCATGGCTGACGGCGTCGAGTACCAGGTAACCGTCGAAATCGGTTTCACCCTTGAGGATTGACTATTGATGCAGCATCAGCATCTTCCACAACTCGAAAATGCTGTGGTAAGAAATCACTAAGATCGCAACACAACCATCTTACCATAGCCTGGATAGATATTGCAGCAGTGCTTTTCTTCCTGTGGTGCATATTGTATCCTATTACTTACGGAGAATAAGCAGTTTGGAGAGGAGGAAGAAAAGAGTATGACAAGACAAATTTCAAAAGGAACGTGTACCTTTTGTCATGGAGAGTTTAGTAAGGCAAGCATGACCAGGCACCTGGAATCCTGTGAGCAACGAGTAGCAATACAGGCTGAAGCAAGGAGCCATCAACAAGCGCAGAAAACCAGGGCATTCCATCTTGTTGTGGAGGGATACCGCTTACCCATGTACTGGATGCATCTCGAAGTTTCGGCTGGAACAACACTAGCCACGTTGGATCACTTTCTCAGAGATACCTGGTTGGAGTGTTGCGGGCATCTCAGCGCTTTTACGATTGGAGGCGTTCGTTACTCAGTGGATGCAGCAATCTATGAATGGGACATGGGCAGCAAAAATATGCAAGTACCGTTGGATCAAGTGCTCCATCCTGGACATACCTGTTCCTACGAGTATGATTTTGGCTCGACGACAGAACTGGCGTTGAAGGTGATCTCAGAACGAGAAGTGCCAGCGAAAAAGAAAGCCATAGAGATTCTTGCTCGGAATAACCTGCCGCTCGTTTCATGTGATGTATGCGGGAAACCAGCTACCACCACCTGTACTCAATGCATCTATGAAGACAAGGGATGGCTGTGTGATGCGTGTGCGAAGGATCACGAATGTGGTGAAGAGATGCTGTGGCCGATGGTAAATTCACCACGAGCTGGCGTATGTGGTTATACAGGTCAGGACCCTGCTTACATTTGGTAGTCAACCGTTCCAACATCTGAAGATTGCCCGTGGCGCAACCGTACTCGCTACAGCCCTGTATCAGTTAGCGTAGTAGATGTAGAGCTACGAGAGAGAGGCCTATGGAACTGAAGGGGCTATTTGTTGGACTGACAACAATCGATATCCAATACCTTGTTGACACGTTCCCCGTGTCCGCAATTGGGTATAACCAGTTCACCCCCTTCATTGAGAGCGAACTGCGTCATTACAACGTGGAGTTTACGGACCTGTCACCGCTAGCCAACCAACTTCCTACTGTGTCTTCGATCGTGACGACGCGTGGAGGCTACCGCACCGTTATTACCACCGCATCGTTGCTCACGTCTAACGCGAGCGATATGACGTGTATCGTACACCAGGACGACTATGGTGTGGTTCTCGTTGATGGGTTCAACATGGAAACGTGTTGCATGGTAGCTGCGCAAGCCAAACAGTGCGGTATACCCGTCGTGCTCGATGGTGGGAGTTGGAAGGACGGGATGGAGAGACTGCTCCCCTCTATTGACATCGCGATTTGTTCCGAGCATTTTCTTTCGCCAAATGGGGGCGACGAAGATAGCGTTATGGAGTATCTCGCTCGCCAGGGTGTGAGATACAGGGCGATCACCAGTGGAGAGTGCCCCATTATCTATAGTGTTCCAGATGGCAATGGTGAGATCGCAATCGAGCCCGTGGAGGTGGTTGATACATTGGGCGCGGGAGACATTCTGCACGGTGCGTTCTGCTACTACTACGCGCTGGGCAACAATTTCGTGCCAGCGCTGCTCCATGCTTCAAGGATTGCAACGTTGTCCTGTCAGGCTGTTGGAACGCGATCCTGGATGAACAGATAGGACGACCTCTAAATCCAGCGGTTCCTCACCAGGCATCTGAACAATGGGGGACCAGATCCCGTGTGCTGGCTATCTGAGACATCCGTTCATTTATCCTGACAGTGTGCTCAATGCTATCAGGAACAATTGTGATAGATCCTCTACGTTAAGGAGTGTTTTAAGAGAGCTCACTATATTTCTGAAGGCAAATAAACCGTGGGCTCACTTTTTCGTATATGCATTCATAAGAGAAGAAAATGTAGGCTCTCTTTACTCTTTATACCGATTGACGAGGGTAAATAGCTGCATCTATTCAGGTGTAGAAGTTGTAAAATTATATGTTACTGTCACAATCAGTCTGTAAGGGCTGTGGACAACCGATCTGGGGTAATTATATTACTGCGTTGGGCGGCACGTGGCATCCCGAACATTTTGTGTGTGCTGCATGTGGACGTCCCATTTCAGATGCCAGTTTTAACCTGCACCAGGGGGCGCCCTACCACGCTGTATGCTATGCTAACTATGTTGTTCCCAGGTGTGCTTACTGTGGTAAGCCGCTTCTGGGTGAATACTTCGTGGATTCTTGGGGAACACTCTACTGCAAGCAGCACATACAGGAGTATCCTCCTTGTGCCTACTGTGGTCGCCTGGTGCCGCCGGGTCAACGGGAGCAACCTTCCTCAAGTAGCTCTGAGGCCATTCGTTGCCCTATTTGCCGGGCCAGCGCTATTGAGACTGTCGCCGAGGCAAAACCTTTGTTTACACATGTAAAACAGTGGATCGGCAGTCAGGGGCTTGTAAATAATAACGTACCTCTCAGCCTTGAACTATGTGATCGCGCGCGACTGGCAGCACTCCTACAAGAACGCAACCATGTGTACTCGCTTGGTGCAACTGTCAGCTCGACCTACACGCAAAATGGTCGCGTGGTTCGGACTGAGATCGGTGGGGTGGCTGTGCTGCGAGGTTTGCCCGCAACGCTCTTTCAGGGAGTCACGGTTCACGAGCTTGGTCACGTCTGGCTCATCGTTCATAGCATCCAGAATCTGCCTTCCTGGGCCGAGGAGGGCTTTTGCGAACTGCTCTCCTACCGCTTTTATACTGAGATGAACACACCGGAGAGTCGCCATCACGCGCTAGCTATTGAACAAAACACAGATCCCGTTTATGGCGGTGGCTTTCAACATGTTCGTGCTCGCGTCGTTGCTCTTGGTTTCGAGCGTTTCCTGAATAGCTTGCGAACGACGAAAGGCTTGCCCTGACTTCAGGAATCTGTTCTATTCCTCGCAACCTCATTGAAAGTGCAAGGATATGAGGGCTTTCCAGTACCACCCGCCGCGCCGGTTTCCAGCTCGCTCGGCTCTCGCGGTGAAGATTCCCTGGTCACAGGTAAAGGTGAAAGTCTACGTATGCTGGGCCTTGTCGTAAAGAGCGTACCAGGTATCATCATAGTAGGGAGAGAACATATGCCCGAGCTGGATAATGCTGGTGAAGTCGTTATGGCCGTTGAGGTACCAGTTGCCGCTGATCTTAATGAACCAGGGGCCACCGCTGGAGCCGCCGGTCATGTTGCAGGGGATGGAGACCACCGTGCCACCCCCATGCTGCCAGCTTTTGCCGATGGAACCCTCGCAGGACTTTCTGGTCTGACCATCGAAGGGATACGCGGCGGGGTAGCCATAGGCGTAGTAGGGTTGATTGACAGGCTGATTATTGGCCCAACCGGCGCCGCCGACCAGGTCGGTCAAGACACCCTGGCTATTGGGAGAAACGATAGCCATGCCAAAGTCATGATGATAGTCATTTGGCTTGGCGCCTATCCAGTCGGAAGGGACCTCCAAATCGCGAGCGGCCCAGCAGCCAAAAGGCGTCCTGCCGTTCTCGTACAGAGGGCAGAAGATCAAGTTCTGCACCCAGTCACCATTCCAGTAAAGGCAGTGGCCAGCAGTGTCAACCACACTCTGGTTGCTGCTCACGACGGCAGTACCAGAGCAGACGAGGTCTTGACCAGCCCTGTTGGAAAAAAAGACTTTCCCGACGGTCGAGAGGGGATATGAAAGGTTTCCATTGCGCGGGGGCTGCCCCTGTTGCTGGGCCGCCTTGCCCTGGCTTGTGTCGTTGCTCCCCTGTGTAAGATCAAAAGCAGGGCCGATCTGCTGATCGACGTCAGTGGCATCGCGCATGCTCACCGCTGTCCAATGCTTGACAGCGACGTCGGGGTTCGTATTCACCGGGTGCTCAATGATCGTCTGTGAAGGAGTTGACAGCGACGTGGACAGAAAACGCACAAATGCGACCAGGTACACCAGGTACACACTGGCAAGCACGCAAAGAAAGATCTTGCCAGCCAGGGGGTGGAGAATAAGTCTCTGCAGTTGTGGCATCATGCCTCTCTCTTTCCTCAAGCGTCGTGCGGACTAGAAGCGTGTGGAGGGCGTCGCGGATGCTTTTTCCCTCGATCGAGAGTATTGACGTTCGGCAGAGGAGCGGCTTTGGCATTGCGCATTTTGTCCGCTGTCCAATATTTGAGGGCGTCATCGGAAGGAGTATCCACCGAGTGCTTAATGATAGTGGTCGAAGGATCTGGTTTCGAAAAACGCTTCGATGCAGCCAGGTACACCGCAACAAGCAAGCAAAGAAGGATCGTGCCAACCAGAGGCAGGTAGGTGAGTCTCTGTTGTCGTGACATCATGCCTCTCTCTTTCAGAAAAGATGGTACGGACAGAACGCGTGTGCGATAAGTATATCACATGTAATGATTTTAAGAAGATCGGCAAATATGACCGTTGTAGTGGAGAACTCCTAGTTGGTTGCACTGCCGATCACGCCTCACCCGCTCTCTGAGACGTGCTGCCTGCACTCAGCCTGCGCATGATGGCTAGTTCGTCAGTGCTGGGAGCTTGTGTCTCGATCAGGGTCTCGGCCACGCGCACCTGCCACCCCATTTCAGCGGTGATGGCCTCCAGCGTCACACCCGGATACAGCGAGACCAGTTGCATTTCTTGCTCCGCATTCGCAAAATCAAAGAGTGCTTTGTCGGTGATCACCAGTTGCGGCCCCTTGCCAGGTATCCCGAGCTGCTGGGCGGTGGTGCCCCCCTGCAGATGGCCTGGACTGGTGAGGAAGTCGAGCTTTTCGACAAAAGCCCGCTGTTTGAGGTGCATGATGATGTAGACATGCTGGGCGTTGATGGCAATCTCGCAGGCACCGCCGCTACCCGGCAAGCGCACCTTCGGCCCGGTATAGGTGCCGATCACCGTGGTGTTCAGGTTCCCAAAGCGATCGATTTGCGCTCCCCCTAATAAGGCCACCTCGACCAAGCCACCCTGCAGATACAGGCCGAACAGGTCGGCCATCGAGATGACCGAGGTGGCCCCGGTCACCAGCGTGGGATCCCCGATGGAGAGCGGTTGACGGGCGGGCTGGGCGCCATAGACGCCCGATTCATAAATCAGTTCGAGCTCGGGTGCGACCGTCGCGCGAGCCAAATTGCAGGCGATATTGGGGAGGCCGACGCCGACAAAGACGGTCCGGACGCCCGCGAGCGCTCGTGCGGCCGCAACCACCATGATCTCGGCAGGGGTATACGCTTTGGCGTTGGATGGAGTGAGGTCAGTCATTGATAGGCTCCATACTCTATGTGGGCGGCGGGCGCAGAGCCAGGCTTGAGGCGTGCTAACGTCTCTGCACCAAGCTTACGCACATACTCTGCATGATCCGACAGGCCGTAAACCCATTCATCGAGCCAGGCCCCGACACGCGCTGGATCGCGCGAGAGCGCATCCCACATCAGGTAAAACGCATTGTCCCGATCATAGTAGCCCTGGACATAGGAGGGATGGGCCCCATACGGGACATGGACCACCGCGTCGACAATGAGGCCGGGGATGAGGGTGCGGTTGGGGTCGGCGCGAATAACGGACTCATCCACGATCTCTTCCACGACGACGATCACCTTGCGGGCGGCAAAGGCGACTTCTTTCTGCACGCCTAAGAGACCCCATACGTGCGTATTGCCGTGCCGATCGGCGCGCTGCGCATGGATGATCGCCACATCAGGATGGAACGGCGGGACGACGGCCACGATGTCCTCTCCATAGGGACTGGGCACCATCTTGATCTGCTCATTGACCTGTGGCATCTCGGACCCCAGGTAACTACGCAAGGGGAAGAAAGGCAGGTGCGATGCGCCAGCAAGGTAACGCCCTACCATCCCATAATGGGAGTATTCTTCAATGGCAAGCGGCACCGGGATGCCCTTTTCGATGGCGCGGCGCAGGCAGTGTAACGGGCCAACGCCCGGGTTGCCCAGATAACTGAACACCAGGGTGCGTGCTACACCCGCCGCCACCATCTGGTCGTAAATCACGTCGGGCGTCATGCGAATGAGCGTCAGGTTGCGACGCCGCTGGCGGATGATCTCATGTCCGGCGGCAAAGCAGATGAAGGCGGTAAAACCCTCAATCGCTACCGACAGGTCATCACGCACATACTCGGCAATGGCTTCTCTCAAGGTAAGACGTTTATCTCCCATAGCTTCCTCTTTCTGTGCACAAAGCTTACTCCTTCCCCAGACTTTTGTCATCAGTGATTCCTATTGGAAACCTTTTCG
>VBHI01000344.1 GCA_005881495.1 Chloroflexota bacterium | reverse complement strand
CTGATTCGCGCATTACATCACCCAGCTGGCCTGTAATCAATAAATCGCCCTTTCCTACCAGGGTGACGACCTCTACCGGAAGCAAAATGCCTCCGTATTCGGTAACAGCTAAACCCATTGCTACGCCTATCTGTGTTTTTTGCGTGGTGGGCGTGAGCGTGTAACGAGGAGGTCCCAGGTATTGCTCCAGGCTGTTCGTTGTTATGCGGAGATACGTTTTTGGATTCTCAATGATACGGCGCGCTGCTTTGCGGCAGATCGTCGCCAGTTGGCGTTCGAGATTGCGTACACCGGCCTCTCGCGTGTAATCTGAGACGATATGTTGCATGACAGACTGCGGGATTTTCACCTGTTCAGGGGTCAGCCCGTGCTCTGTCAACACCTTGGGCAAGAGGTGCCGTATACCAATAGCGACTTTCTCTTCAAACATATAGCCAGGAAGGTCGATGATATCCATGCGGTCGGCCAGCGCTCGCGGTATCTGATATTTGACGTTTCCTGTGCAGATGAAGAAGACCTCTGAAAGATCGTAAGGGATTTCGAGGTAGTGATCGGTAAAAGTATTATTCTGCTCCGGGTCCAGTACTTCCAGCAGCGCCGCAGCAGGATCTCCACGATACTCCGCGGAAAGTTTGTCGATTTCGTCGAGTAAGAAAACTGGATTGCGAACGCCCACGGTCTTCATCGACTGGATAATGCGCCCGGGCAACGCGCCAACGTACGTACGGCGATGCCCGCGAATTTCTGCCTCGTCGTGTACTCCACCAAGTGAAATGCGCGCAAACTTGCGGCCTAAAGCATTGGCTATCGATCGACCCAACGATGTTTTACCAACGCCGGGCGGCCCAATGAAGCAAAGAATCTGTCCCTGGCTCTCGCTATTCGCCTGCCCACCGCGACTGGCCAGTTGCTGGCGCAACTGTCTTACTGCCAGGAACTCAATAATGCGTTCTTTGATACCTTCCAGTCCATAATGGTCCTCGTCCAGGATACGCCGCGTCTCCTCAATATCAAAATGGTCCGCGGAGCGTTCGTTCCAGGGAAGAGCCAGCACCCAGTCGACGTAAGACCGTAACACCCCAACCTCGGCAGATTGAGCAGGGGTACGTTCCAGCCGGTCAATCTCTTTACGCACCTTCGCCATAACCTCGGGCGGTAGCGATTTTTCTTTGAGCCTTGCACGGAGTTCCTCGGTCTCGGACGAAGTCTCCATGCCCAATTCTTCCTGAATGGCCCGCAATTGTTCACGCAGGTAATATTCTTTTTGCGTGCGGTCCACCTGCGAACGCACACGGCTGCGAATCGTCGATTCCAGCTCGAGTATCTCAATCTCATTGCCCATGATCACGCAGATCTTCTCCAGGCGCTCCAGTGGGTCGAACGTCTCCAGCAAATCCTGCTGTTGCTGTGAATCGGTAACCAGGTGTGCCGCGAGCATATCTGACAGCCGCGCAGCCGTTTTGATGGCGACTATTGAGTTGATATCTTCGACCGAGAAACGGCGATTGAGCTGGGCATAGTGCTCAAAGAGATTGGTAGCATGACGTACAAGCGCATCGGCCTGGGGGCCACGAGCCTGAGGTTCCTGCGGCGTCTCAACGCTGACGCGCATAAAAGGCTCCTGGTCAAGATACTCCTCGATGGTTACACGGTGCAGGCCGCTTCACAGTACCTGTAGGCTTCCGTCCTGTTGGCGGTGCATCGTCGTGATTTCGACCAGTGCACCGGTGGGGTTGATATCTTTAGGCTGAGGATCTTCTATATCCGGATCGCGCTGGCAGGCCGTGATCAGTGCGCGGTCAGGCCGCATCATTGCTTCTTCAACAGCACGTACAGACTTCTCGCGCGCAATAGCCAGCGTCATGCGAGTGCGCGGGAAGACAACCATGTTTTTTAACGCCACGAGAGGATACGTTTCTTGCGTATCCTGAGGTACTTCCTGGCGTCCCTGGTCACTCATGAATTTGCTGCCCGTTTCCTCTCAAGCAGTGTGTCTGTATGCATACTGTACTTTCTTTCGTGAATCCCTAAAACTGATGAGTCTGCCTTAAGCAGACTCATCTTCAGGATATGCAGTTGTTCGATTACTGCGCGTTTCAAGTAATGGTTTGTGATGGGCAGTAATCACATCGCTATTGATGATGACTCTCTTCACATCCCCGCGTGATGGAATTTCATACATCACGTCAAGCAGTACATCTTCAATAATACTTCGCAGCCCCCTCGCTCCGGTACGCTGTTTGAGAGCGCCTTCAGCTGCTGCGTCAAGGGCATCATTGGTGAAGACTAGCTCGACACGATCAAGTTGTAAAAACTTCTGATACTGTTTGATGACGGCGTTCTTCGGCTCGGTCAATATCCGGATCAAGGCATCTTTATTCAGGCTGTCCAACGAGACAGCGACCGGTAAACGCCCAACGAACTCAGGTATCAGGCCGTACTTGAGGAGATCATCGGGTATAAGGTGGGTTAAAACCGATTCTTCTAATTTGGTATCGACTTTGTCGCTGCCCCTGAAGCCCATTGTCTTGTTACTGCCGAGGCGCTGCTCCACAATCTTATCCAGCCCTTCAAAAGCGCCTCCACAGATAAAGAGAATATTGGCAGTGTTGATCTGAATGAAGTCCTGGTGTGGATGTTTACGTCCTCCCTGCGGAGGTACATTGGCAATGGTGCCCTCGATGATCTTGAGCAGCGCCTGTTGCACCCCTTCACCGGAAACGTCGCGAGTAATTGAAGGATTATCCGACTTGCGCGCAATTTTATCGATCTCGTCAATATAGACTATGCCCCGTTCAGCACGCGCAACATCAAAATCCGCCGTCTGGATGAGACGCAGCAGGATATTTTCAACATCCTCCCCGACATAGCCTGCCTCTGTGAGGGCTGTTGCATCAGCGATACAGAAAGGCACATCTAATACCTTTGCCAGCGTCTGCGCCAGCAGCGTTTTCCCGCAGCCTGTCGGGCCGATCATCAGGATGTTGCTTTTCCCAAGCTCAACATCGTCTATCTGCATCCCTACGCCAATGCGCTTGTAATGATTGTATACAGCTACCGCCAGTGTCTTTTTTGCTCGCTCTTGCCCGATCACATATTGGCTCAGCTGTTCATAAATCTTCTTTGGCGCCGGTATCTTGCCTGTCTGGAGACGCGGCTTCGAGACCGTCGCCTGCTCCTCTTCGATAATCTCGCGACAGAGGTCGATACATTCGTCACAGATGTAGACACCACCTGGACCTGCAATCAGCCGTTGCACCTGGTCCTGGCTCTTCCCGCAGAATGAGCAGCGGTACGTCATTCGCGTATTTTTCGAGTTTGCCACGTTTGTTACCTTTCCCTCATATGTAGCTAAAGAGCCACATCTGATGGCTACATCCTTATTCTACAACATTCACAGGAGCGTCATCTATTACAGGCGCAGCGGATTCTTCAGCCTGGCTATGCACATGTTCGGCCTCTGCGTTCAACACCTCAGCGGCAAGTGCGGCAGCCCCTGCATTCTCTATACTGGCTTCTACTTCGTTGGCTTCTTCCTCAGCGGCCTCGGCGCTGCTGCCGGTATCCGTTGTTAGCTCTATCAGGCGCGTAACGGCCTTCTCCCGCCGCAGATTGACTGCCAACGCCCGGACCTGCGCTTCTGAACGCCCAAGCGGCTGGCCTGCCTGCTCGTATGCGCGGAAAACTGCCTCCACCTCTTCGGGGGAAACGCTGATCTTTTCCTGGCTCGCTACCTGGTCCAGGACAAGTTCACGCTTTACGCGCTTTTCGGCCTCGGGTTCCATTTCTTTCAGGTACTCATCGCGAGTTTTGTGCATCATCAGCAGGTATTGGTCTATAGACATGCGCTGCTGCTCCAGGAGATGGGTAAGCTGGTGCAGCATTTCTTCGGCCTCCTCCTTGATGAGCAAAGGATGAAGGGTGATCTGAGCCTGGTCGATGACGGCCTCCACAACCTTATCGCGCAACTCGTCGCGAATGCGCCGCTCCTTACTTTCGAGTATAGTATCGCTGATGGCCTTGCGCAGGTCTTCCAGGTTTTCGTATTGCTTATTACTCACCTCGCTGGCCAGGGCATCATCAAGCTCAGGAACTTCTTTAACCTCTACCTTATGAACGGTAACCGCGAAATGGCCCTCTTTACCTGCCAGTTTCTCGTTGGCGTAGTCTTCGGGCAGGACCGTGGTAAACTCTTTGCTCTCTCCTGCCTCCATACCTACAATATACTCATCCATGCCGGAGAACATACCATGGCGTTCCCGCGTCAGTTCAAACGTATTATCTTTCAAGTCAGAAACGTTATTGTCTTCGATGGTGAGCTTGAGATCGGCGGTAACACGGTCATCGTAGTCAGCAGGGCGTTCAACTTCATTCCAGGTGGTCCGCTGATTGCGCAGCGACTCTAACTCTTTCTCGACCTCTTCGGAGGTGACATCAGCCTCTTCACGCTCAAAGTGAAGGGTTTTGTAATCACCGAGCGTCACAGGTGTGATAATCGGCACTTTCAGGCTGAAATGATAGGGCTGCCCGATCTCAAGGACGGGGGCGTCCAACTCGGGCTTGGTAATAGGGGTAAGTTCGTGCTCCTTGAGCGCGCTGCGATAGGTCTCAGTAATGAGCTCATCGAGACCTTCCTGGTAAATATATTCTTTACCAAGTTTTCGTTCTAGCAAAGAACGCGGGGCCTTGCCCCGGCGGAAGCCCTGCACATCAACTTTTTGTACCAACTTGCGGTACGCTTTATCTGAAGCCTTTTCCAGTTCGTCCCAGCTCAATTCTACTTCAAGGACAGCTTCACTGGTGGGCAACTTTTCGACCGAGACCTTCACATTTCCTCCAACAGGTGTTCATTCTAATCAATAGTATTGTATAAGTATATATAACTGCGCACAACCCGCTATACTGATTGTGGTTACAACAAAGAGCCTGGGAAGCACAGAGAGGTAATCACTACCATAGACCACACCCTGAAAAGAGACCGCAGTCTTCAGCACATTCCAACATTCTGTTTCTCACAACTGAGCGTTTTCTATGTTGTGTGAGTTGCATCTGCACTTGCCCCATGAGGACAACATGCTCTCTCCTGCTAAGACCGAGCTTGCGGTCACCCAATACTCAGAACAAATCTGGAGCGGGAGACGGGGATCGAACCCGCGACTTTCTCCTTGGCAAGGAGATGCTCTACCACTGAGCCACTCCCGCATATCTGCGATACTTGTCAACTCTTACGAACGCTCATCGTAGTGGGCGGTGAGAGACTCGAACTCTCACGGTTCATCACCAACAGATCCTAAGTCTGCCCTGTCTACCAATTTCAGCAACCGCCCATTGTTTCCGCAAAAATGGGAAAACATCCTCACCTGAGGATAATACATCAGCGGCATACCTGATGTCAAGGCAACTGACGCGCCCGCGCTTCTATGGCTATTCCCTGCTGTTGAGCTTCCTGTTCAATGCAAATGGCAGGTCAAATGAAAAGGTTGTACCCTGACCCTCGGCTGTGTGCGGCTCGAGGCGCAGTGTACCTCCATGTGCTTCAATAATGCTTTTTGTAATGTGCAACCCCAGGCCAGATCCTTGCCGGGCGCTGGCCGCCTGCAAACGGACATACGGGCGGAAAAGCTGGCCCATCTCTGCCAGAGGAATGCCGACGCCCTGGTTATGAACGCTCACATGCACGAGATCATCCTCTGTCCAGATACGCACTGTGATCGTTGTGCGCTCGTCGGAATACTTGATCGCGTTATCTAGCAGGTTCCCCAGCACCTGTTGCAGGCGCCCACTATCCCAGTTTCCAATAACAGGCACTTCAGGAGTCTCCAGCGCCAGCGTATGATAGGGAGCAACGGGACGCAGTTCTTCCACCACCTCTTTTGCCAGTGCCGCAATATCACACGCCTCGCGCACGAGTGTGAATTGGCCTGAGCTCAGGCGAGAAGAATCCAGCAGATCGTTGACCAGGCGCGTCAAACGCCTGGCCTGGCTGATAATCACCCTCATTCCTCGCTGGATTGTCTCTGGCCGCCGTGTGGGACGCGCCACCAACTGCGCATAGCTGATAATGGGCGTCAATGGGCCGCGCAATTCGTGGGCGATCATAGCAATAAACTGCTCTTTACGCGCCAATTGATCCTTCAGTAAGAAATTGGCCTCAGTTAACTCATCTACCTGGCGTTGTAGAGCTTCTATGATCTCATCCTGCGATTGCTCACGCTGCACTTGCATACCAATCTGTCTCCCTAATCCCCTTCACCTGCTTTGGGGATTGTCTATTAATTATACATGCTGGCACGCTAAAAAACGCCCTCTTAGGAATATTGGGTAAAAAAAGTGTGAGATATCTGTTACACATACAGAGAAGCTGGGAATTTGGCAGCTTCTGCAAAACATACAGAGAAGTTGGGAATTTGGCAGACGCAGTCTGCCAAATTCCCAACTTCTCTTAATAATCTTTGCGAAGAGCGTAGCGATGAGGCCACAGAAAAACAAACACAAACGCTTAATGCAACAAATCTAAAGCCTCAAGCTCTTCCAAAGCACCCTCACTAAGCTGCGTCCTATCCAGCGAAGGATCAGCATGTGCAATAAGATGACGCAACCGCTCAGTAATCTCCAAACGCATATAAAAATCATCAGTGAGCAATAACTCACCAATCGTAATCTCAATTTGCTTCCGCTGCATCGTAGCCAGCACAGACTCTGCCATATACACCCCCCACAAACGTAAAAAACCTACCCAACAACCACCTCAGCGGCCCTACTTCGTCTTCGTCTTCGTCGTAGTGCTAGTAGCCACAGGCACCTTACTTTCGCTCGTCGACGAGTTACTCGCGCCGGACCCCGTCGTAGCAGACTTGCTCTCTCCAGCACTCTTCGACTCGCTGGAAGCGGCAGCCCCATCACTTTTTGTTGTCTGGCCGTTGGAGTCTGCAA
Organism: Chloroflexota bacterium; assembly: GCA_005881495.1. The sequence continues at coordinate 10,693 of VBHI01000344.1, read as the reverse complement.
CACTTGAAGAACGGTGATCAGTCTTATAAAATCCAGAGCCTTTGAAGACAATACCGGCCGGGAAAAACACCCGGCGAATGCGCCCGCCACATTCTGGGCAGACATCTAATGGATCATCAGTCATCTTTTGCCACTGCTCGAAACGGTGGCTACAGGTTTGACAGAGATATTCGTAGGTTGGCATACAGCAATCACCCCTAAAAGGTCCGAACAGCCGCCACGGCTGCTCCTCCAATGCGCACAAACGGGTAAGCCCGCTGGCTACCCCTCATTAAGAATATATACGTATACTAACGTACCATTATTACGATTGTCAATCAAACCAGGAGTCCGCTCAGTATACCCCTGTACCGTCTTGCTGGGCGACCCAAGGGTCGCCCAGCAAGACGGTCGCCCAAAAAGCCCTCTAGACATAAAAACAAAGTACAGTAGCCCCTTTATTCCACGCGGCCAATATATTCCTTGACCTTCTCAGCCGCGTCGCGCGTCATGCCGTCAAGGGCCGCCAGGTCCTCTATGCTGGCCGCGCTCATCGCTCGTACCGAGCCAAAATGCTTCATTAAAGCCTGCTTGCGTTTGGGCCCAATGCCCGGTATCTCGTCCAACACAGATTTAAACGTGCGTTCGGAGCGCAACTTACGGTGGTACGTAATGCCAAAGCGGTGCGCCTCGTCGCGAATGCGCTGTACCATATAGAGACCCTGTGAAGAACGTGGCAGCATTATCGGGTCCGGCGAGCCGGGAGTGAAGATCTCCTCGTTCTCCTTTGCCAGTCCCACCGTCGGTATATCGATGTGGAGTTCCTGCAAAACCTCCATTGCCGCGCTAAGCTGGCCTTTCCCGCCATCGATGATAATCAAATCCGGCAACGCCCATTCATGCTGGAGTTGGGTAGCTACTGGCGTTTCATCAACGGCGGCGTAAACTGCTGGCTCAATGTACGTGTCAGTGTGTGTAATAATTTCGGAGGCGGTCTCTACGTCGGCGGCTGCTTGTTTTGCCGCATTGCGAAATCTGCGCCGCAGCACCTCCTGGTGACTGGCGAAGTCGTTGGGCCCTTCGACGGTCTTAATTTTGAAACGGCGATACTCGCTGGGCTTTGGCCGCCCCGCCTCAAAAACTACCATGGCCCCCACCGAGTTTGTACCCTGTGTATTCGAGATGTCGTAGCACTCGATGCGCTGTGGGGGAGCCGCCAGGTTGAGCGCCTCCTGTAGTTCCTCCAGGGCCAGTTGCGTTTTCTGGCTATCGGTCAGCCACTTGATACGCTGTTGCTCCAACACCTCGCCCGCGTTTTGCTTCACCATCTCGATCAAGCGCAGCTTGTCCCCCCGTTTGGGTGCAGTAATGCTGATCGCCCCATTGCGTTTCTCCCGCAGCCACGACTGAATGACGGCGCGGTCGTCCGGCTCTGCCTCGACGACCAGTTCCGGCGGAATGTGCGGTGAACTTTCATAAAACTGCTGCAAGAAGGAAGCCATAACCTCGCCTGGACTGCTATCGCGCGTCCCCTGCAAGATAAAAAATTCGCGTCCAATCAGCTTGCCATTGCGGAAGAAGAAGGTCATCATGCACGTCTCATCCTCGTCGCTGGCAAAAGCGATCACATCCTGGTCGTCCTGCCCCTCTGTCGAAATGATGCGCTGCTTCTCCAGCACGCGCTCAACCGCCTGGATGCGATCGCGTATACGCGCAGCCTCCTCAAAGTTGAGGTTCTCCGCCGCCGCCTGCATCTTCTCCTGCAGCGTCTTGACCACCTCGTCGTGCTTCCCCTCCAGGAAGAGAATCACCTGTTTGATCACCGCATCGTACTCTTCCCGCGTGGCGTAGGCGACACAGGGAGCGATACAGCGGTGGATATAGTACTGCGTGCAGGGACGTGGCAATAATTTTTGCTTCCATCCCGCGGGAGGTTCACCCTGTGCGGGTGGTGCCCATGTGCTCGCGTCGTAGCGGCAGGTGCGAAAGGCAAAGAGCTTGTTTAAAAGATCCAGCGTAGCGTCAACCGCCCCCGAATTGGTATAAGGGCCAAAGTAGCGATTGCCGTCGCGGTGAAAGCTGCGCACGCGGTATACCCTTGGAAAATCCTCCGTCAGCGCTACCTTGATATACGGGTAGCTCTTGTCGTCGCGCATCAGCACATTGTACTTCGGTCGATACTCCTTAATATAATTGCTCTCCAGCACCAGCGCCTCGACCTCATTCTTGACGACAAGAAACTCGATATCCTCAACCTTAGCCACCATACTTCTATTCTTGGGGCTGAGATCGCTCGACTCCTGGAAATACGAGCGCACGCGGTTATACAGCGAGATCGCTTTCCCGACGTAAAGTATAGTGCCCTGGGCATCCTTCATAATATAAATGCCCGGCTTATGCGGCAGTGAATTGAGTACAGACTGGATTTTTTCGTTCATTCCACCCCTGTTCCTGCTGGCTATGTGTACCTTTCCTTTATTATATCGTTTGCAGCGGGTGAGTGTCGATGGGATTTTTGATAGATGAAGAGGATGTTCACTCAGCCCCGGCCGATTTTCATGTCATTCCCACAGCGACGATGCCTGTCAAGGTTCCGATGAAGATGCTTCCCTGGGAGAGCGTCGGCGTCGCGAAGCGCGAAGTTGCACCGACAGAGAGCGTGGCACGCACCTCACCTGTTGCGGCGTTGAGGGCATAGAGCACACCACCACCAGGATCGAGGCTATAAATAGTCTGTCCTCCTATGACTGGTGAGCCGGTCACTTGCTGTGGAGCATGCCATCCAGGAACGAGGTGCGCTCCTGCTTCGAGCTGGAGCTGTCGCAGCCCATCGCTGCAGGGAATGAAGAGAGACAGACCACTCACAGCTGCTCCGCCGTAGGCACTGCAAAGAGAGATCGTCTGGATCTGCCCGCCTACTCCCCCCAGGTGGTCTGCCCGCAACAGGTAGCCCTGGCCCGACTTACCGTCGGCATATATCAACCCATTGGGCAAGAGCACTGGTCCCATCGAGCCGAGATCGGCATCTGACGCATTATCGCTCTGCCAGCTCTGCGGCGCAAAACCATCTTCCAGCTGGAGCGTGGGGGATAGGCGTAAGACCGAATCGCTGTGGTCCCAGTCCCCTTGCGTGGCTTCGCCGTTGCCGACTGTTACGTAGAGGTTTCCCTGGGCGTCTATGACCGGTCCCGCTGGAGCCCATATACCTCCCTCACGCGTGGTCGGAACCTGGTACGTGAGCAACGCTCCCGCACCATCAGTACGCGAGGCAACCACCCAGCCATGGTAGTTGCCACAATCGCCGTACAGCCCACCGAAAGCAATAGAGACTCTGCCCCCTGAGAGGGCCAGGGCAGCACGTTGCTGATGTGCTAGCGGGTCCATTCCCGGAGGATCTACCAGGCGGCGGACTTTGACGAGTCCCGTTTTGACATCAACGCCGACCAGAACGTGGGCCGGCCCCTGTATCTCTGCCACAGCGAAGACCAGACCAGTCTGCGGGTCGTAGACCGGCGTGCCAGTGATGCCGAGAGGATCAATATTGCCACACGGCAAATCTGAGAGCGGCACAGGGGTTCCCACAGAGGTACGCCATTGTTCCTGCCCTGTACGTGCATCAAGCCCGTACAGGGTATCGTTTTCCGTCGCCACAATCACCTGTCCATCGACCACGAGTGGCTCAGCATAGACCGCTCCGTCGAGTGGTTGCTTCCAGAGGCTCGTGAGGTGGGTAGGATCGGGCGCTCCTGCAATAAACCCGGTACGAGCATTGTCATTGTGGTACATGGTCCAATTGGCACTGGTCGCCTGACCAGGCGTTGCAGTGCTCGGAGGGAGCGTTAACGGCGTAATATGCACAGGTTGAGCTGGTGGTACGCTAAAGGCCTGGATGAGCAGATGAATCTGGTGACGCTGGCTGTAGAGGAGGCCAGCCAGCAGTAGAACGACGACGAGCAAAAGAGTCAGGATGATTCGCCCGCGTTTTGTTAAGCTGCGAAGGTGTTTCTTAGTGTCGTTCGTGTTGTTCGGTTCTCTCATCAGTGTAGAATAGCCTTCCTCAACCCCTGGCCAGGGATACACTACCTTGTTTTAACAGTCAAGCGCAATTGCCTTTGTAGTGTAGACTATGAAGGGAAGTATTACAACAAATTTTCTACAGAGAATATCCTTTTCGCTCCAAAATAGATAGTCAGAAACCCTCTCTTAGTGTATACTGAGAGCTATCATTACAGTATCCTAAACCGTGCCATCGCCATCTTATTGTTAGGCCCCAAGCAGGGGCGTTACCGTGTATAGTAGGGTTGACCCTAGCGGTCAACCAGGCCCAGCTGTAATTATCCATGAGTTGTATTGGTACTGCCGGCCATGTAGACCATGGGAAATCTACGCTCGTCAAAGCTTTGACAGGCATTGATCCCGATCGCCTGGCGGAAGAAAAAGAACGCGGCATGACGATAGACCTGGGCTTTGCCTGGCTCAAACTGCCAGGTGGGCGCGAGGTCAGCATTGTCGATGTCCCCGGTCACGAAAGCTTCATCAAAAATATGCTCGCGGGTGTGGGCGGTATTGATGCGGCGCTGCTGGTTATTGCCGCCGACGAGGGCATTATGCCGCAGACTCGCGAACACCTGGCCATTCTTGATCTCCTGCACGTACAGCGAGGCATTGTCGCGCTGACAAAGGCCGACCTGGTCGACCAGGAGTGGCTGGAGCTGGTGCACGAGGAGGTCGCGGAATATCTTCTACCAACGACGTTGGCTCATGCTCCCATCATCTCTGTCTCGGCCTATACAATGCAAGGCATGCCAGAACTGCTTGCCGAGATTGAAAAGATGCTCGATACCTCGCAGGAGCGCCAGAACATTGCTCGCCCTCGTCTACCGGTTGATCGGGTTTTTACACTGACGGGCTTTGGCACTATCGTCACCGGAACTCTGCTTGACGGCAACTTCAAAGTCGGACAAGAGATTGAAATCTTGCCGCAGGGCTTGAGGACGCGCATCCGTGGCCTGCAAACGCACAAAAATAAAGTCGATGTTGCGCAGCCGGGGAGCCGTGTGGCCATGAACCTGGCCGGTGTCGCGCGTACAGACCTGGAGCGTGGCGATGTCATCGCTCTGCCGGGACAACTTCGCCCAACCATGCTCGTCGATGCCCATATCCAACTGCTGGCCGATGCCCCTCGTTCGCTCGCGCACAATACGCAGGTGGATGTCTACAGTGGATCGCAGGAAGTGCCTGCCAGGGTGCGTCTGCTCGATGTAGATGAGTTGCAGCCGGGACAGAGCGCGTGGGTACAACTACGCATGAGCCATCCAGCAGTGCTGGCACGCCGCGATCGTTTCATCTTGCGTATCCCTTCGCCCAGCACCACTATCGGCGGCGGAGAGATCGTTGATGTGCAGCCGCGCTACCATCGCCGTTTCCAGGCGGCGGTAATCGGTCGACTCGAGACATTGGAGCACGGTGTGCCAGAAGAATTGGTGCTGGCCGCATTAGATAGAAGGATACGTGTTACAGGGACGCCAAATGCTGCTGTGAAAGGTCAGATATATAAAAGGTTCAACGGCTACGAATTGGCGGAGATCGTCAAGCAGAGTAATCTAGCCGTTGATGTGACACAACAGACGTTGGAGACGTTGTTACAAGAAGGAAGAGTTCGACGAATAGGAACAGCATGGTTCGCGCAGCCGGTATGGGATGCCCTGGTAGAAGAAACGGTGCGCTTGCTGAGTGAGCAGCACCGTCAGCATCCCCTGCGCAGCGGACTCTCGAAGGAAGAATGGCGCACGCGCCTCAACCTCCCTGCGAAAATGGCGGTCGAAGTGTTCGCCGCCTTGCAGGCAGAAGGGGTAGTTGCTGAGGCCACAACGACTGGTAGCTCAGTTGGTAGCTCAGCGGGCAGCACAATGCGTCTACCCGATTTCATACCAAAGTTTAACAAGATACAGCAGCAACAGGTCGAACACTTGCTGCGCCGCTTTCGCGAGAATCCTTATACACCGCCAGACCGCAACGAGGCGGAGGCAGCGGTAGGTACTGAAGCGCTGAATGCGTTGATAGAACAAGGGCAACTGGTGAAACTAAGTGATGGAGTGCTTTTTTTGCGGGAAACCTATGACCAGGCCATAGCCACGTTGGTCAAGTTTCTGCGTGAGCATGGTACAATGACTGTAGCAGAGGCACGGGATGTATTGGGGGCAACACGAAAATATATCCTGCCACTTTTAGAGCATATGGACACACTAAAAATTACCCGCCGCCTGGGAGATCAACGCGTACTGGGTACCCTGGCACAGGTACATCACCCGTAGGGGCGGGAGGATATCCGTAGGGGCGGGGGAGGAAGAGAGGAAGGGAGGGGACGCTTGCGTCGCCCTCGTCCTGGTAGGAAGGGAGGGGACGCAGCCGCATCTGGGGGATGATGAAGGCAGCCGCATCCGGGGGATGATGAAGGCAGCGTCGCCCTCGTCCTGGTCATCTTACTGCGCATCACATGTCATCGCACCCTGTAGCACAATGTAATGTAGTGTTCCATTCTGTTGCAGAATGCGTTACAATAGTGGGTGCTACAATACGAAGTAAGGGCGCAGCAGATTTCGTCTACATGGAGAAAGGGCGCAGCAATATGCGTTCCGATGAGAAGTATGCCAATCGAAGTTTTGGGTGAGCGATACCAATTAGGAGAATCTATAGGTCGAGGCGGCATGGCCACTATTTACCGTGGCCAGGATATGCGCATGGATCGCGTAGTGGCCATCAAAGTGCTCCGCGAAGTCTATAGCACCGATCCAAAGTTTGTTACTCGCTTTCAACGTGAAGCAAAAGCTGCGTCATCATTACAGCACCCTAATATAGTGCAGGTCTACGACTATGGCCAGACCGATGGAAACTATTTCATTGTGATGGAACTGGTGGAAGGTACAGACCTGCGCCGCTATTTGCGCTCGCGCGGCGTTCTTGCCGTCGATCGAGCAATTATAATTGCCCATGACGTTGCGCTTGGACTGGGAGCGGCCCACCGCCGCGGCATTGTTCATCGCGACGTCAAACCACAAAATGTGCTGGTGGGACGGGATGGTTCAATCAAACTCACTGACTTCGGCATCGCCAGTGTCTATAAAGACATCAACGCCGAACGCCTCACCACCACTGGCATGACCCTTGGCACTGTGCAGTACTACGCGCCAGAGCAGGCGCAGGGCGAAATTGTCAGCCCGGCTGCCGATGTCTATGCGCTCGGCATCGTCATGTACGAGATGCTCACCGGGCGCACACCCTTTGATGGCGACACTCCTGTAGCAGTAGCTATGCAGCATATCCAGGACCTGCCAGCGCCACCGACGCTCTTCAATTCCAATATTCCCCCGGCCCTGGAAGTGATTATCCTGCGCTGCCTGGAGAAAGAGCCGGAGCGACGCTACCGCGATGGTAGTACGCTTGCCCGCGCCCTGGAATTGTTGGGCGAAGCAGAGGTAGACGAAGTCTTACCCGGAGCCGTATCACCAGGAGCGCCACAAACACCGGCACCGGGCGGTGCAGCAACTTATACCCAGTATCCCGGGGCCGGCAATCAGCGCCAGCCTACTTCCTCTCCTAACAATATGGGGTATCCCTCGAGCAATGGTGTGCCGCGCCAGCCCGAGCCGCTTGTACTTGCCAATCAACCGGCATACAACAACCAGGCGGAGGATCTATCCGCCTATCCACGCAGCACACAGCCGCGCGCAGGCTCTGTCACCTACGATAGGCGGGATTCGCGATTTGCCAGCATCGTTACCGCGATCATCCTGCTGGCAACGTTATTATTGCTGGGTTTTAGTATCTACCTGGCGACACAACTCAATTTCATTCGCTTTCCCTGGCCGGGCGGCTCAAACCCTACTCCAACGATTACTGTCCAGCAAATCCAGGTCCCTGATTTGCGGGGGTTAACATACCAGGCTGCACTTACAAAAGCAACCAGTGCGGGTTTTACCTTAAAAGTCACGAATGGTATTACAACGGGGATTGTGATCAACCAGGACCCCGCGCCGCCTTTACTTGCTCCCAAAGGCTCCGCTATTCAGATCACCCTGGGCTCCGCGACACAACAGACAATCGTGGTACCGCCTGACCTGGTCGGCAATACCCTCAGCGGAGCGGAACAGATTCTGACCAACGCGGATATCAACTATTCTGTACGCCCAGATGGTACAGATCCAAATAATCCGGCGCCAAATATTGTCTCAAGAGTGGATCCGCCGAGCGGTACCTCGATTCCAAAGGATCGTACCGTCATTCTCTATGTGAAGAACTTCACCAATGGGACGCCCAGGGTGACGCCAACCCTGGATCCGACGCCAACGAAGGCACCGACGCCGACGCCAACGAAGGCACCGACGCCGACGCCAACAAAGACGCCAACGCCGTCACCGACACCGTCGCCAACACCAACGAAGGGACCATGAAGTGACCCTTATTTTCCCCTTGACAGGAGCGTTTCCCTGCACTATACTTTGCAATGGGAAACTTAATGAGCGTTTAGTAAATCGATTAGTGCAAGAAGGAAACCATTCGTTAGATGACGAATAAACAAGTAGGCCATCAACCTTCACATATCGACCGAGAAACCTGGCGTCAGATTCTCAAAGCAGCCGAGGAACTCTTTCTTGCCAAGGGCTATAAAGGGGTCTCCATGAAAGAGGTCGCCGACGTGGTTCAAGTCACGCCTGCGGCGTTATACTACCACTTTCCTCAAGGCAAGGAAGACCTGTTTATGAGTGTGATACAGGCCATGTTCGAAGAATGGAGCGCAGGCATCAGCCGGGCTATTGCACCCGCTCACAGTATTCGGGAGCGCTTGAATCTCCTCACCTCGTACCTGCTGACGCTTCCCGTCGATCATTTCCCGGTACTGATACAGGATGCGAAGGAGCAGATTAAGGACCGCGAAAAACAGCGGGCTATCTTTCGGCAACTGCGAGGAACATTCCAGCAGCACATTGCAGACGCCTTTCAACAGGCGATCGACGCCGGCGAGGTCACAGCGGATATTCCGGCCAACCTACTTGCCAGTATGTATCTGGGGTTGATCATAGCTCTGCTGCAAGACATGCATTTTTCGGCAAAGGATTCTGAACGAATAGAGGTTCCACGTTTGGCCTCGATCCTGGTCTCGGTGTTGCTTGACGGCATCGCATGTCCCGTGCAACAAAACAACACCTAAATGCGTATACATTTACATCGAGCTTATTAAATGTTTAGTAAGCTCATGAAAGAGGAAAACAACACCTAAATGCGTATACATTTATGTCGAACTTATTAAATGTTTAGTAAGCTCGTTAAACATGAAAGAGAAGAAAGAGATCATGACGCATCAGGACATGAATATGTCAACAACTCCAGTTTCCTTCGCATCTCCTCAAAACACTGGATCATCGTCAGCACCCAATGGAGCTACACCGCTCGTGGTGAATGCGGACAAGCAGGGGAAACCAATCATCGTCGCGCACAATTTGCACAAAAAGTACCAGCTAGGACAGACATTCGTGCCCGCGCTGCGCGGGATCTCATTAGAAGTGCTCCCTGGCGAATTCGTTGCGGTCAGGGGACCTTCAGGGTCCGGCAAATCCACCTTCATGAATCTGATCGGCTGCCTGGATCGTCCCACGCAAGGGACTTATTGGTTGGCGGGCAAGCAGGTCAGCCAATTGTCCACCCGGGAACTAGCTCGCGTCCGCAATCGTCTCATCGGCTTCGTGTTTCAAGGCTTCAACCTGCTGAGTCGAGCCAGCGCCCTGAGCAATGTCGAATTGCCCATGATCTATGCTGGCTTGCGCAAAGACCTCCGTGAGCGACGGGCCAGGCAAGCGCTCCAAATCGTCGGACTGGGATCGCGCCTGGATCATAAGCCTGCCCAACTCTCGGGGGGACAACAGCAGCGCGTCGCCATCGCGCGTGCCCTGGTCAATTCTCCCTCGCTGCTGCTCGCCGACGAGCCCACAGGCAACCTGGATAGTCGAACGAGTGTGGAGGTCATGGCGGTTCTGCAAGCTTTAAACCAGCATGGCTTGACGATTGTCCTGGTCACGCATGAAGCGGATATCGCCGCATATGCGTCGCGCCAGATTACTTTCCGCGATGGCCATCTGGTGCGGGATGAACCGGTAGCCCATCCACGGGATGCGCAAGCTGAATGGGCCGTCATCGCCAATCGGAATCTCGACGAAGACCTCTAAAAAGCATAGAAGGACGAAATGGCATGAACACAACAACTCATCAGGGAAACGCTGCTCCTTCCTCGGCTAGCACAGCAGCCTCAACTCCCTCTCCTCAGCGGCACAGCATCCTGCCCCCTCTCAAGGCGCGAGATTTCGACCGCGCCGGCAAGCTGGGGTCCAATATCTCGATTGCCCTGGAAGCCTTGTGGGCCAATCGTCTGCGCTCGCTGCTTACCACGCTGGGGGTCTTCATTGGCGTTGCTGCGGTCATCGCCGCATTGATCATGACGCAAGGTGTGAGTGCGAGCATCACAAGTACCATATCCAGTCTGGGAACGAATACGATCACGATCTCACCTGGTGCAGGCAGTTCCAGTCGCGGGTTTCGACCACCCACTCAATCGAGCGGGACGACGCTCTCGCTCACGCCAGACGATGCGCAAGCGGTGGCGAAGGTTGCCCATGTCACCTCTGAAAGTCCCATCATCACGGTCTCTGAGCAAGTCGTCTAT
>VBHI01000294.1 GCA_005881495.1 Chloroflexota bacterium | reverse complement strand
GGCACGCTGGGCAAGATCGGCAACTGCCAAGTGGTGGTCAGTGCCGAGTTCCTGGCCGATGACCCTGCCAGCAGTACCCCGTTTCACTTTCCAGTCAGCGCCCAATTGTTTTTGCCCGAGTCCTGGACCCAAGATGCCGAGCGACGCAAGCAGGCGCAGGTGCCAGAGCAGATCATCCAGCAAACCAAGCCCGAGATTGCCTTGGGCTTGTTGGATCGAGCCCGACAATGGGGCGTGCCCATCCAGGCAGTAGTGGTGGATGCGGGCTATGGAGACAATCCCAACTTTCTCCGGGGACTCGACGCTCGCCAGGTCCCCTACATGTGTGCGGTGGAAAGTACCTTCGGCTGCCGTTTGCCCGACGAGGTTCAGGCTGCTGCTGCACAGACTCCCATCTACGGCGGACGTGGTCAGCCGCGCAAGCCCCGCCCTGCTCCTTTGTACCCCGTCAAAGAGCTCATCGCGTCCTTGCCCACCTCTGCCTGGCAAACCATCGATTGGCGAGAGGGAACCAAGGGCACGATGCAGGTCCAGGCCGTGGCTCTGCGCGTCCACTGGGCCACTGGTTCCTCTTTGCACAGCACCAGCCACAGCCGCGTCCACACCGGACCGGAAGGCTGGTTGCTCGCCGAACGGCCAGTGCCAGAAGCTGTAACTGATGACTCGCAACCCACTCCAGTTGAGCCACAGGAGAAGGAAGAAGAACAGATCAAGTACTGGTTCAGCGTGCTACCCGAAGACGCCTCGTTGCAGCGTCTGGTTCTGCTGGCCCATGCGCGCTGGGTCATCGAGCAGTTTTATGAAGATGCCAAACAGGAATGTGGCTTCGACCACTATCAAGGACGCAGCTGGAGTGGACTCCATCGACATCTGGCTCTGGTCATGCTGGCCTACAGTTTCCTTATGCTTTATCGCTTAACGCTGCCTCTGCCTGCTGGAGAGGCTTTTCCCCCCCTCCGTGACGCGAAGCTCGCTGCCTTTCGTGCATCGACAGGTGCTGCTCTGGCTCTTCCAGGACCTCGTCCTCTGGCTTCTCCAGACCGATCAGATCCAAGCCTTCCGTCCTCGGAGAAACTAACAAAGTAGTACTAGGCAATGGTAGCATATTCTTCAAGAGGCGCATCCGGGCTGATCGAATATCCTCTGTTCGCACCGAGGGCCTTCCGCAATATATGAGAAAAGAACAAGGCTGTCAAGGGTTTTGCTGAGCCTGTTATCCATTCCAGGCACCCTTGACGACGCGAAATGCAAGATGCTATGTTCAGAGTGAAGGTAACAACCATCAAAAGGAGATTTTAACTGATGCAAAATAAAGATACAACTCCGGTAGCCCCACAAATGTCTATACAGAAATCAGCTCGCGAGCGGGTCGGGCTGGCCGTCTTTGGATCGGATGCATTGGCGGTAGTATCCGCTATCATAGCAGCCGAAGATGCCGGTATAAAACAGGTCTGGATGACCCAGGGAACACCGGCGCCCGATACCCTGAGCATTTACGCCGCGGCATTAGTGCAGACCACTGATATACGCGTGGGGACGGCTATCGTGCCCACCTATCCGCGTCATCCACTGGCCCTGGCACAGCAGGCCCTGGCACTCGGCGACCTTGCTCCCGGACGACTAAGGCTGGGCGTTGGACCAAGCCATCGTCCAACTATCGAGGGCGTATATGGCATCCCCATGAAGGCTCCCCTGGAACACCTGCGTGAGTATGTGACAGTGTTGCGGCAGGCACTGTGGGAAGGCAAAGTCGATTACCAGGGACACTACTACACCGTCAGAACGCCATTCCCCCGCACGCCTCGCACTCCCATCCTGATCTCAGCCTTACGCGAGGGGGCATATCAGCTGGCGGGAGAGATTTCCGATGGTGCCATCTCCTGGGTGTGTCCCGTCCCATACCTGATCGAAAAGGCGCTGCCTGCTTTGCAGGGGGGAGCAGCTAAGAGCAGACGACCTGTCCCACCCCTGGTTGCTCATATTCCGGTAGCACTCAGCCAGGATCACCAGGCAGTGCTGACCGCCGCACGAAAGCAACTCGGAACTCACGGACGGCTCCCATTCTATGCCAGCATGTTCGCAGAGGCAGGCTTTCCCGTCTCCTCCGATGGCACAATCTCGGATGCCCTCATCGAAAACCTGGTAGTTTCCGGCGACCAAGCGAATGTGAAACAGCGGCTTGTTGAACTTTTAGGGATGGGCCTGGATGAGTTGCTCGTTATGCAGGTGCCGGTCTCGGATGCCGACGGAGAGCAGGCAAGACTTATGCAGTTGATTGGGGGGATGTAGTTGGCCCTCTTCGTCCGATATTGTGCTGTATTCCAGTCCAGCACGTCTGCTAATTCCTGCTTGAAGTCCGACAGTTCCTGCTGAATCACCGACTCGTCGGGCATCTCGGTATCTTTCCAGATCAGCGAGATGGTTACGTTGCTGGGGTCGGCATCATCTTCGAAGACGTAGCGCTGCATGGTACCCGGGAAGAGGTACTGCTGCTGCTCCTGCATCGCGTTCAGTTTCTCTACCAGGCGCTGCTGCTGGCCCTCGTTGACACGTACCCGGACATCCATGCTGCGGACCCTGGCTCCGGCTCGATAGCTACGCCAGACCGGCGGCCTGGAACGCGTGCGTCCTGTTGGCCTGGGTCGAAATTCCTCAACTGCCTTGATCTCTACGTCTTGCGCTTGGACTTGTTTGGCAATCGCCAGGGCCGGCTGCGCCAGGTGCGCCTCTTCCTGTTGCAGGGTCTGCACCCACCTTTCCACGACCTGCAACACGTCCAGGACCAGCCCCAGCGCCTCTTCGCGCTGCCCCACCTGGTCCCAATCGCGGTCCAACGCCGCTTTCAGGCTCGTCGCACACACCACTTCTGCTCCGGCCTCTTTGGCCACTTCGACCAGCTCCCGCCCCTGCTGATCGGCCACCACACGCATCACCTTGCTGAGCGCGTGTCCCACCAGATTATACGTATCTTCGACGCGTCCGGCTCCCCATAAGGGACTACTATCCAAAGCCGCGCGCAAGGCCCGTGGGCCAAACCCCTGACTGTGGCTGGCAATCTCGATGGTTCGTTCGATGAGCCGCCGATCCATCTGCGCCTCGAGGAGCCGCTGCCGAAAAGCTATCAGGGTGCCTTTGACTCCATGGCGCTGGCTCCGTGTCCAGACAATCCAGTACCAACTGCTAGCGTCGATCCATCAGCGTCGCCTCAATGACCTCATCATCTGAGATGCCCATATAGGCTTGCAAAATGAGCGCCAGGGCCAGCATCGCCGGGGCAATCGGGGGCTGTCCACGCTCTGCTGGGCGATACAGGTTCGCCAACTCCTGCTGCAACGCTTCGTCCAACAGTTCGTGCCGATGCTCTCGCAAAAACACAAACAGTTTGGCTTTGCGTATCTTTTTCACAATCTGCTCTTCTTGCTGGCTTAACTCGACTGGGGGCTTCCACATCTCTGGTTGCATGCTCTTCCTCCTGATCCTTTTCTTTGCTGATCACGTTTCTTGAGCTAACCACCCCCAGTTGGTTCTGTCAATCTCATCCTTTTCCATTTCTTGACCGACGCTCTAGCCCTTGCTAGGATTGGATACTTAAATGTAAAAGTGTTCTATAGGCGCTTTGTCGAAGCATGGGTGACAACCGTGAATATAGAGTCAATGCTCCGTATCAGAAATGCTACCCCTGTTGATCTAGGAAAAGACAAGCTCTACACACCTAAGTATGAGACTGAAGAAGGTGGCTTTCTCGCAAGCTTTGAAAGAAAACCAATTCTAAAAATCCTGAAAGAGAAAAAGAAGGCAACAGAGATACTTGAAGAAACAGTCAAAACCGGTGATACACTCAGATATGCTCGATGGACATTTTTCGTGTTTGGAGGTAGCAGTATTCTCCTTGTTATGTTCATTGTCCTCTCAGCCTTCCTCAATCTTGCTTAGAAGTGATTGACATCACGTAATTGTTCCTTGCTGGTCAGGCCCATTGGCTAATTCATGTCGTACAATCTTTCAGCCTGTTGAAAAAGTCTTTAGTAAAACTCATCAGTGAAGAGGAAATGCACGTCTTCGTGCTCATGAGGTCATCTGACCCAAACACCAAGGAAAGAGACCTATATTTCAAAGAAAGATCAGTCAACCACCCACACAACGTCAAAAAGAGGCGAAAAACGGCTTCTGCCGGGAATGGACGCCGACCCCAACCACGTTTTTTCAGTAAGCGTTTGAGATTTTGCCCAGCAGCGATCATCAGGGCTTCGCTGTTCACCCGCCAGAGTCGTCGTAAGCGGAAGCGCCGCATGCCGTGCCAGTCTTTGGCTTCCGCGAATAAGGGTTCGACCCACACCTGACGCTTACGTAAGGCTCTTTTGTAGGCTTCGGTAGACTGGTAGGCCCGGACACGATCCAAACAGGCCTCATCGACACTGCGGCAGAGGCTACGCCCCTGTTTGCTGGTGGTACATTGGGCTTTGAGCGGACAGTGATTGCAGTCCTGGGCGCCTGCCCGATAGCGGCGGGACCGCTCGGTCGAATGAGGTCGATCAAAGCGCAGTTCTTTGCCTGCCGGACACATGTAGACATCGCGCACCGCCTCATAGCGGAACTGATCCGCACTCAAGAACTCTGTACAATGGTCGAGATCGGGAAGGGGAATGTAGGCACGAATGCCCTGGTCTTCGATCGCGACCAGGTTGTCTTCGGTGCCATACTTGCGGTCACCTGTCACCTGCCTTGGCCATAGCTTCCAGCGGAAGCGGGTTCGCCAGAGCAGGTCGAGCATGGGTTGATTGTCCATCACCTCTGCTGGGGTCACCAGGACGTTCAAGATGATGCGCGATTTGCTCCCATCGACGACATAATGGGTTATGATAGCCCAGATCCGTCCCATTCTTGGTCTGCATGAGCGTCGCGTCTAGGTCGGTTGTGCTCACTTGCAGATCAGCCATCCGCTGATAGCCGCGACTGGTCTGCTCACGATCTTGGGCTCCTAGTTGCTCGATCCAGTCATGATGCGCTTCGTTCTGCTGGCTCAGTTCCTCATGCGCTTGGGGCGAGAGCGAGGTCGGCAGTGGCATCGGCGCTGGATTTTCCTCCTGCTCACTGGCCCCCTGCTCGTTTTTTCCTCTGAGAGGCTCTCCTGCACGAATTCACGCACAAAAGAGAGATCGAGCGTGCGCTGGAGCTGGCGGTAGAAGTGATCAGTTGGGACCAACACCTCGAGTGAGACAGCGACGATCGGGGCAAATGCTCGTTCCTTGGTGCCCATCATGGCAACAGGCCCTCCTTCTTCAACGTGCTGGACCCCTTCCCTTTGGTAGCGAGAGCATAGATGACGTTGGTTTGAATGGACGTCACTCCGTTGTCGCGCACCCAGGTGACGGTCTGATCCTGGATACGCGTGGCAGTGGCTCCGTCCATGGCGTCAACAGTCCCCCGCAGCCCTGAGCCGAGGACGATGGTCCACCAGTCTTGCGGTGACTGGAGGATCTGGCTTCCACTTTCTGGTACGATCTGAGCATCCGGCACCCCGCCGCTTTGCAGCAGCTGATGCAGCTGGTCCGGTGCAGTGATGCGGTCCCACGGATTGAAGGCGGCATACAAGTTTGGTCGCTCGCTGCGCACCGCTGCTCGCCACACCGTATAAACTGGCTCGAAGAAGGAATGCCCCCATGTCGTGATCGCCAGTGTGCCACCGGGTTTGACCATGCGCCACAGTTCCCGAACCAGCGCTTGCATCTCCGGGACAAAGAAAATACTAAAGACGCTGATGATCGCCTCAAAGTGCTGGTCAGGAAAGCCCAGCTCAGTCATATCAGCCAGGCGAAACTCGACATTCTGGAGGTGGCGTTGCGCCGCCTTCGCCCGCGCCTGTTCGAGCAGCTTCTCTGCGAGATCAACCCCCAAGACGGTTCCCTCTGGGCCAACCACCTCGGCGGCTGGTAAAGCCGAAGCGCCCATCCCACACCCAACATCGAGCACGCTCGAGCCACGTTTGAGGCATCGAAATGGTCGGCGGCGCTATTATACGTGGTGGCCGCTTTGATTTTCGCTGGATCGGTCAGGTGAAGCTCCTTCATGTCTTCTCTCTTTCTGAGCGTCATTCCTCGCGCTCGGATGAGATGCTGCGCATTCCACGCCTCTCGGTCTCCTCCGCCTCACCCCGGCGCGTGGTGTCCGGCTTGGGTGAGGGCCTTTTGAGTGAATGGCAGGACTGCACGACGACTATGGAATATGCAGTCAACAGATGAGTGATAACAGGTCCGCATGTGAAGTAAGCCAGGGAACAATATACTCGAAAAACGCAGCAGGCACAACCAACGCCCAGTGTGTATGGCACCCTTTTTCAACAGGCTCCCCTGGAAATAGCCTTATGTGTTACGTCATGCTCTAAATGCCGCTATTTCCATAGACTCTGGTGCGCCACAGGCGCATGAATTACTGCTGGCGAATGACACAGAGAGTGAAATGTCCGGGCGAAGGGAAAGAAACGTTCCTTTGCCACCATGCACGCCCCGGCTTGCGAAGCCGTAGCATAGTAGGGGCGATGCCTTGTGCTCGCCCGGTGACGGGGCCTATGCACGCCCCGGCTTGCGAAGCCGTAGCATAGTAGGGGCGATGCCTTGTGCTCGCCCGGTGACGGGGCCGATTCGACTCGCACTTTCATTCGCCAACAAAGTCTCTATAGGCTAGTTCTTACAATTTGCCGCTTTCCTGGCACACAACTTCTTGCCATTTTCCAGTCCCCAAAACAAACATCATATCAAGTATTGACTTAATTAAGGAAATGTTTTATAATCTATCGTATGGATATGTTTGGTGCCCTTGCCGATCCGACCAGAAGGAACATTTTAGAACTCCTTGCCAGCAGTGGTGAGTTAACGGCTACTGCTCTCTACGAGCACTTTCCTGTCAGCCCACAAGCGGTCTCACAACATCTCAAAGTCTTGCGTGAGGCACACTTAGTGGAGATGGAAAAACGGGCACAAAAGCATGTCTACCGCCTCAATCCACAGACGCTGTCTCAATTTGAAGCATGGGTTCAGCAAATGAAGCAAAGGTGGGAAGAGCGTTTTGCTGCATTAGATACCGTACTCGAAAGTGAAAAAGAAGCTCGTGAAGGGCACACAAGAAAGTAGGTGATAAGATGAACAAAAATGTGGAGGACACCATGCGAAAGGTATTTCTCTACATGACCATGACATGTGACGGCTTCTTTTCCGGGCCACACGGTGAGCTGGATTGGATGGAGCAGACACCAGATCAGGAGCTAAACGATGACATGGTTGCCTTACTTGAAGGGTTTGATAGTGGTTTTATTGGCTATCCGACGGCTTCAGGGATGATACCATACTGGTCAAACGTCGCTAAAAACCCTTCAGCCTCCAAGGGCGAACGTGCAATTGCGCAGGCAGTGAACACATTACACGGGATCATTCTCTCGAAGAAGGAAGAACAACTTGCGTGGGAGAATGCAGAGCTCCTTCTGGTGAAGAATGATACGGATCTTGTTGAAGCAGTCACCAAGTTCAAGCGACAGCCTGGGAAAGACCTGGGGGTACCTGGCGGCATTCGCACGGCACAAACGTTTGTGCGACTTGGTTTAATTGATGAGTACGTGCTGATGGTCCATCCTGTTGCCATAGGCAATGGGAAACGCGTGTTCACGGACAGGGTCAACCTGGAGTTGGTCAGCGCAAAGACGTACACGTCTGGGGTGATGCGCGTTTGTTACCGGCCACGCTAAGCAGTTGAAAGGAACAATCATGATGGCAGAGAACACCAAAGAGAACATTCCCGCAGTCCCTGAGATGAAACTTGAGCTGGTACCGGTTCCAGTGACTGATGTTGACCGCGCCAAGGCCTTCTATGAAAAGGCTGGCTTTCAATTAGAAGTTGATACGCGACCTACCGACACGATGAGGGTGGTCCAGTTCACGCCGCCCGGGTCGGCTTGTAGCATTGTCATTGGGACCGGGATGGGCGAAATTACTGCTATGAAGCCTGGATCGGTGAAGGGGCTGCACCTGGTCGTAGCGAACATAGACACAGCGCGTTCGGCACTCGTGAAACGTGGACTTGAGGTCGGCGAGGTTGAAGACCTTCAAGGAGTGAAGTATGCCCAATTCAGCGACCCCGATGGCAATTTGTGGCTGTTGCAGGAATTTCCGCCAGAGCTGAGACAGCCTGGACAGAGCTTCTATAAGAAGGAGGAATAAATGGCAAAAAATGAGACAAAAATTACATCAGTACCTGGCAAACAAGAAATCATCATCGAACGCGAATTCGATGCATCGCGAGAGCTTGTTTTTAAGGCATGTACGGATCCACAACTGATCCCGCAATGGTGGGGACCGAGATACCTTTCAACCGAAGTTGACAAGATGGACGTGAGACCTGGTGGAGAGTGGCGCTTTATCAATCGAGACGCTGAGGGAAAAGCATACGCGTTTCACGGCGTGTATCACGAAGTCCTTGCCCCTGAGCGCATTATTGATACCTTTGAGTTTGAAGGGTTACCGGAAACAGGACATGTGACGCTGGAGACGATGAAGCTTGAGCAATTGCCTGGAGGAAGAACCAGGTTAACTGTTCAATCCGTTTTCCAGTCAGTCGCTGACCGCGATGGCACGCTCCAAAGTGGCATGGAAGAAGGAGTCAAAGATACCTATAATCGTCTGGAAGAACTGCTGAAAAAGATGTAGTGGCTCTTCCAGTCACGCTCGCTTGCAAGGTTTGACTTTATTTTTTCGATGGACTATCATATGTGTGTGGAGTAATACTCGGTATGTGCTGCTATATCGCCCCAGCGGGGGGTACAGGAAAGGAGAGATGCAATGGCCACTGGCGCACTTGTTATCGGATGGGGTGCTGTTGTGCGGGGCCGGGAACAGAAAGCCCTGCAGGTCTTCAATGAGTCTATCCAGTACTACACGCAGTTGCAGCAGCAGGGCATGATAGAGAGCTTCGAGCCCGTCGCCTTGGAGCCACATGGCGGCGATCTCCTAGGCTTCCTGATCGTCCGTGGTGACCGCGAGAAGCTGAATGCGTTGCGCACCAGCGAGGAGTTTCTTCGCCTCAATAACCGCGCCGCCCAGGTGATCGACAACCTGGGCGTCATCACCGCGTTTATCGGGGAGGAGCTGCAGCGCCAGTTCGCGGACTTCCAGACTCAGGCGTCTGAGTTGGGCTAGGCGACCCGGTACGGGGCACGCCAGACAGCCTCATTCCCGTATGGAGCCAGGACACGTAGAGTACGGCAGTACACCGCTGCTCTTTTCTCGTTCTGGCTCTTGTCGCTTCCGGTACCCCTGCTTCCTCTGATCCACTTTTTTCACTATGCTTGTTTGCTAGTAGGGATTACTTCCGACCCTCCACATACCAGCATGTTTTTCCCGAACCTGCTGATTGGTGAGCATCTGAGCAAGAGTTTCGCTTGCTTTTGTGCTTCATTCTTTTGAGGCAAGGTTACGAGCCAATTTTGAGTTTAGGTGAAGATATGCGTCAGTAAATATAAAGAACAGGCATTCTCATCAAGCTCAATTCTCTGGCGCGATCACTGTCATCCTACGTACAGCCTCGCTGGCCGCTGGATGTACCTGCTGCTTCTGCGTGCGTTGCGTACAAGCCGACCTTTGTGGCAGAATACAATGTGTGGGAAGAAAGTCGTTCAGAGCATGAAATGGGAATGAACTATGCCTGTGGATGAGATGTTTGATATCCTTCCTCAAGATGCAGCTTGGGGACACGCAATGGCTCACGATGCTGATGGACTGGAACTGCATTATGTGAGGCGAGGACAAGGGAGCCCAACGGTGCTCTTGCTTCACGGCTGGCCTGGCTTCTGGTATGACTGGCGGCGTGTGCTTCCTCGCCTTACGCAGATCACCTCGGTCATCGCCATGGATTTGCGGGGATTTGGCGCCTCTGCTAAACCCGATTGGCCTGCACGTTCGGCCTACTCTGCTGAAGCGCAAGCCAGAAATGTGCTGGCTTTGCTTGATCAGTTGCAACTTGAGACAGTCCTGCTTGTTGGATATGATATTGGCTCGCGTGTGGCGCAGACCGTAGCGCAGATGGATCCTGGGCGCGTCCAGGGTCTCGCATTATCAGCGCCGGTCTATCCCGGTTTTGGCACACGCCCTTTGGAGCCAGCAGCCCAGAAGGAGCGCTGGTACCAGCATTTTCACACGCTTACGCAAGCCGATCAACTCATCGGTCATGATCGGGAAACGGTGCGTCTCTACTTGTCTTATTTCTATGATCATTGGGTCGGCAACAAGCAAGCTCTTCGTGCCAAAGAGTTTGAAGCGATTGTAGATACCTATACGCAGCCGGGAGCTGTCCGGGGAAGTATTGCCTGGTATCGAGCGGGGGGTGGGTCTGGACAAGTGGCCACCTCCTATCCGCAGAGTCAACTGGCCCCCATCACTCACCCGACCGCTGTCGTGTGGGGAGAGG
>VBHI01000293.1 GCA_005881495.1 Chloroflexota bacterium | reverse complement strand
CAGGCGGATGAGAGGCGTAAAATAGCGGTTCAGGTAGACCAGCCAGTTGAAGTAGATCATCACCCCCACCAGCATCATGACCACTCCCGTAGCGACTTCGATCTTGTCTAAGTGGGGCTTGAGCCACTTCAATACCCTGCTTGCCTGGTCGAGACCGAGACCAAGAAGCAGGAATGGCAGGCCCATGCCGAGCGAGTAGAACAGCAGCAGCAGAACACCCTGTCTCAACGTCGTGGCAGTGGCGGCCAGGCCGAGAATAGAGCCGAGAAAGAGGCTAATACAGGGCGTCCAGCCAATGGCAAAGATCACGCCGATCAACAGTGAGGCAGAATAGCTGGGACGAGCAGGACGAAATGCAAAGCGCTTCTGCCGATAGAGAATTGGCAGTTTGAGTATTCCTGTCAGGTGCAGTCCAATGATGATGAGGAGTATGCCACCGACCTGACGCAGTTGGAATTGGTACGTATGTAGAAAACTTCCCAACGCGCTGGCCGTTGCCCCCAGTGCAACAAAGGCGAGCGTAAAGCCAAGCACAAACATCACTGC
Organism: Chloroflexota bacterium; assembly: GCA_005881495.1. Next base: position 4,568 of record VBHI01000293.1, on the reverse strand, counting down.
ATGTAGAAAGGTAATGAAACGTGCTGGACGACCATCTTGTCCACCTGTAGCTTGGTAGGTACTCTGGCCGACTAATTGTGCCAGGTAGATGGGCACCAGTGGTAACATACAGGGCGAGAGAAAGGAAGCGAGCCCTGCGACAAAGGCAAGGCCAAAGCTTAATTGTGATGGAACCATACGTTTGTAAAACTCCTGAGTTTCGCGATCTCTTCACTTCAATCTGCAACATCAGCCACTAGAGACCGTTCCAATCGAAGGTGGTATTGGGTTGCGCTCCTGGACTGTTATATGCCAACGTAATCAGGGTATGTGCTTGTAGCGGAATCGTACGAAAATCACCCGTAAACGGCTTTCCGTTGACGTAGGCCTGCCAACCGGTTGCATCAGACAACTGACTGGGATAGTTCAATTGTGGGAACCGTTTTCCCCAGATGTCCAGGAAGTTCTTGAGCGTGATGGAAAAACCATTGGGGGCCTCAATGTGGATCACCCCATCGCTGGTGTGCGTGTGGAGCCAGTCAAGGCAAGAGCTGTCGGACGCAATACCGACCTGGGCAGGGATGGTCACTGGTTTCCCATCAATGTAGATGGACACATGGGCGTGAATGTGAAAGTCGCCATGTTCACCGCTATCACACGATACGCCGTCTATAGCCGGGTAGGCAGCGTTGGCAGGCGCCTGCGCTTGTACAATTGCGAAATAGACGAGGGCAGCAACAACCAGCACTGCTGCCGCGACGATGCCAGCAGTCGTGATGCCTTTCCTGCGGGCGGCACGTCGCCGCTCTTCCTCACGCCGCTGCTGTTCCTCGCGGCGTCGCTCTTGCCTCGAACGTTGATGAGTCGTTTGCTTGCTCATAAATCACCCTCATCTTTCAAACGTAGATTTCAAGATTGCTTTTTCTGAAAAATCCCTCGTTCACGTCTCCACTACTTTGATCCAGTAAATCGACAGTCACAAGGGGAGAGACAACCGTGCCCAGGTCCTGGCTGCGCCAACAAAATCAGCCCATTGAAGTCCAACATCATTGCTCACTCATCAGGGAAGCCACTTTCTCCGTTGCTTGTACCATTGGCGATAGTACCTTTGACAATTGTATCATTACCCCCTATACTATAGTCAAGGATAGTACCGAAGTCACAACATATACTGGAGGAAAAACACACATGCAATACTTTTTGTCCCTCTTGCCTTTGTTGGCCTGCCCCATCGGCATGGGTCTGATGGTGTGGCTGATGATGCGCCAGGGGAAAGAGCAAACGCCGCCTGATGCTTCTCTACAGCCGGAAGACAGACGAGTGGCTTCTCCTATGGCACCACCTATGACCTCGACATCCATGTCCTCGCAGAACACCTCTCCTCTCAAGGCTATATGGGACTGTATACAGATGTGCCTGAACTGGAAGGTCCTCGCCGGGTTGGCAGTGGTGGGGCTCATCGTCCTGGTGGTAGCTCCACAGTTGATTTTGGCAGCCCTGCCCATCCTTCTTATCGCCGCATGTCCGCTCTCGATGCTGTTCATGATGCGTGGCATGGCAGGGAATAGGAATGCGACCACTCAGATGCAGGGAGATCAATTGCCTGCTGGATTGACGCGCAATGAACGCCTGGCGGAACTTCAATCCCGCATGTCGAGTATGCAGGATGAGCAGGAAGCCATCGCTCGTCAGATCGCCGAGATCAAAAGCCCCGAGGTTCCCATCGTCTCCGAAGCCGAGGCGGTGGCCAGTGCCGCTGATGAGCGAAACCGGAAGCGCACTGTGAACCGTCGGAGGTAATGATGTGATGGTAGGACGCCTTGTTTCTGCCTCCTGAAAGTGATGTGACGTGATGAGTAGTAGCATCTTTTTCGGCGGTTCGGTGCTGGCCGCGATCATCGCGGGAGCCATCGCGCTCTTTGCGCCCTGCTGTATCTCGGTCATGCTGCCCGCTTACTTCGCAAGCTCTTTTCAGAACCGCCGTCTGCTGGTCGCGATGACCTTTCTCTTCGCTGCCGGGATAGCAACGGTCATCCTCCCGATTGCCATGGGTGCGTCGATCATCCGGCAACTCTTAACGACGCAGCACACGCCCATTTATGTCATAGGTGGTATCTTGATGCTTATCTTAGGAGGCTATGTGTTGCTCGGCGGCCAGATTCACCTGCCTATGCCAGGCCGACGTGCAGGTGGCAAGGCCGGGTTGGTGAGTGTCTATACGCTTGGCGTCTTCTCAGGCGTGGCCAGCTCTTGCTGCGCGCCCGTGCTCGCTGGTGTGATTGCACTCTCCAGTGTCGCGTCCTCGTTCTGGCTCGCTCTCGGGCTTGGGACGGCCTATGTGTTCGGGATGGTCGCTCCGCTATTCGTGATTGCGCTCCTTTGGGAACGCTTTGATTGGCGAGCGAGCCGCCTCTTCCGTCCACGTTCGTTGACCTGGAGGCTTGGTCCCCTTCGCCGCACGCTGACCGCAACGAACCTGGCAAGTGGACTCTTACTTGCTCTCATCGGAGGAAGTATGCTGTGGGTCGGGCTGGCATATAGTTCCATGCCGCCCCTGGCAGACTGGCAAGAGCAATTCGCAGTCAGCTTGCAGCACGTCGGCCAGGTGATCACGAACGCCCTCGCCTGGCTCCCGAACTGGGCTGGCGCAGCCATCCTGCTCGCGCTCATTGGCGGACTTGCCTGGTATGCGCTCCGGCAGGTCGGGGCGCGGTCGGATGAAAGCGAGGAGCGTGAAGCAACCGCATCGTCACGAGAAACAGAAACACATACAATACACACACAGGAGGAGTCAGTTGAACTCCAAGACAGTGAAGACCGGGCAGAGGAAGAGGAACACTACGCCTCCGATGAGGAACACCACACCTCCAAAGAAGGCTCCCTCTCCTCGTAATAGATACACGCGGAAGAGACGCGGCCCGGGTGTCGGCCTGTGGGTCGCTCTCATCGTGGGCGCGGCGGTGCTCGCGCTCGGCGTGATTTTCTACCTCAACAATGCGGCAAGCGGCAACAACAGCGTTACAGGTAGCAATCAGGCAGGGAAGTACGCCTTTCAAGTGGGAAGTCCGGGTCCTGGCCAGCAGGCCCCGGCCATCCAACTCCCGTCCACCACGGGCGGTACCTTCAATCTCGCCGCTCAGAGCGGGAAGACCGTCTTGCTCTACTTCCAGGAGGGGCTTACCTGCCAACCTTGCTGGGATCAACTCAAGGACATCCAGTCGCATATGAGTGACTTTCACGCGCTGGGCATCGATACGGTTGTGAGCATTACGACCGATCCCCTTAACGCACTACAGCAGAAGGTGGCCGATGAGGGGCTCACCATCGCTGTGCTCTCGGACCCAAACCTGGCGGTCTCCCAGGCCTATACGGCGAACGGGTATGGCATGATGGGGAACAGCCGCGATGGTCATACCTTCATCATGGTGGGTCCCGACGGTCGCATTCGCTGGCGAGCCGACTATGGTGGCGCTCCCAACTACACGATGTACGTCCCGGTATCCAGTCTCCTTGCCGACATGCGTGCAGGGCTCAAGGGAGGATCATCGTAGGGCTATGGATGTGCTTCTGCTCACCCAGAATGACTGTGGATTCTGTACGCAGGCCAAAGAGTTGCTCGCCCGCCTCTCAGGCGAGTATGGCTTCTCGGTGTCCACACTCGATCTGAATTCGACCGGTGGACAGGCGCTCGCCATGTGTGGTGGAGTGCTCTTCCCACCGGGGATTTTCCTCGACGGCGAACCCTTCTCCTACGGTCGACCCTCTGAACGGAAGCTCAGACGCGAAATCGAACGGCGACTCAGGTCTGTGCAAGGCGATGCTCATGCAATACCCTGACTGCTCATTTCTCCTACATGTATTGGGTAATGGAGGTTAAACATTTTTTAACCAAACGTGTGCCAGGGGATCAGGAAGCTTGCTCTCTTTCTGACGGCAAACACCACCTTGTCCGATGACGAGCGGTGTCGATGCCAGGTTACACCGCGATGAGGATGCCACCAACCACCATTACAACAGCACCGAGCAGGCGCTGACGTACGTTGCCTTCACCGAGAAAGAGTTTTGCCCACAGGATGGTCAGTACAGCACTGAGCTTAAAGAGTGCTGTTACGTAGCCTACCAGACCGAAGGCGATGGCGCTAAAACCAAAGAGCGGTGCAACTCCCGCGATGAGTGCAGCTACCATGAATATACCTGCATGCGTACGCAGTCCACCCCACGTTCCCCTGGATGTCGAGGCGTCGGTTCGTTTCGATGACCAGAAGGCGCCCGGTGTGAGGAGCACCACCAGGAGGGCTGTTCCTAGAAGAGCGACCAGGGGACCACTTGGCGGGGTCACATGCTCAATCGCCAGCTTTTCCAGAACGGTGGTGACGCCCCAAAGCGCACTTGCAATGAGAGCAAGAAGCGTCCCTGGTCGTTCTACCAACACGCGCAACGGTGCCAACGCTCCCGTTCGCGCTTCCTCAACATCGAGCACATAGGCACCAAACAACACAACAGCAACACCAATAGTTTGGCGCAGGCCAGGTACCTCACCCAACGCGGGCCAGGCGAGAAGGAGTGTGAAAGCCGGGTTAAACGTGAGT
>VBHI01000343.1 GCA_005881495.1 Chloroflexota bacterium | reverse complement strand
GATAGCCTTCGGTAAACAACTTGAAATGATGGATTAGCGCCTCCATGCTGCCCGTAATCTGCCACTTCGGCGGCGGCGTAATTTTCGGGTTGTCGATACGGTATGAACCCGTGGGCATGCCTTCGAGCGCTTGATTTACAATGTTCAGGCTTTGTTCCATCTCCAGCATACGCACCAGGTAACGGTCGTATACATCCCCATTGGTTCCCACCGGGATGTCGAAGTCGAACTGCTCATAACCGCTGTAGGGAAATGCTTTGCGGATATCCCATACTACGCCGCTGCCACGCAGTACGGGGCCGGTAGCGCCATACGCAATGGCATCCTCCGCCCTCAGGAAACCAACGTTTTTGGTGCGTTCCAGCCAGAGCTGGTTATTCGTCAAGAGATCATGATATTCCTGCAAGCGAGCGGGGAAGATACTGGTGAATTCACGTACTTTGGCATCGAATTCCGGAGGGAGATCGGCCTGCAGTCCGCCAGGGCAAATATAGCTGGTCATCATGCGCACGCCCGAGATGTATTCAAAGACGTCCAGGATCATCTCGCGCTCGCGGAAGCAGTAGAGGAAAACGCTCATAGCGCCGAGATCGATCGCGTGGGTACCCAGCCAGACAAGGTGGCTGGCGATACGCTGGAGTTCTACCAGCAGGACGCGCACATATTTGATTTTGTCCGTGATCTCGTCTTCAATGCCGAGCAACTTTTCGACGGCCAGCGAGTAGCCCAGGTTATTGCTGAGAGGTGCCAGGTAATCCATGCGATCGGTTAAGACCAGCGCCTGGTAGTAGGTTTTCGCCTCGGCGGTTTTCTCGATACCAGTGTGCAAGAAACCAATGTCGGGCACTGATTTGATGACCGTTTCACCATCGATGGTCAATATTAGGCGCAGCACGCCGTGTGTACTGGGGTGCTGTGGCCCCATATTGATTGTCATCGTATCGTTGCGCTGCCCATCTTCACCGGGCTGGCTGTCCTCGATGGTGTAGATATTTTCTATGTCTTGCTGCTGCATAACGCCGTTCCCGTCCATTGTAGGGGCGACCCTTGGGTCGCCCGGGCTCCCGGTCGCCCTTAAATCATCTTTGCTTTGTCCCTGGTTCCTGATTCTGACTGACTTTACTGCGCCTCTCGTTGAGTTCTCGCCCACCAGGCGAGCGCAGCGTCTGATTTCCAACGCCAGGGTCGGTATCATACGGTACCTGGCCACCCCAGTGTGGCTCCGGCAAATCAAAGCCTGTCAGGGGATAATCCTTGCGTAAGGGGTGCGTCGTCCAATCTATTGGCATGAGAATGCGGCGCATGTCGGGGTGGCCGGTAAATGTAATGCCGAAGAGATCGTACACCTCTCGTTCATACCAGTTTGCCGCAGGCCACACTTCAACCACCGTCGGTACGGCTGGATGCTCTTCACGCCGCTGGCCAACACGCACCTTCAGGCGTAGCACGCATTGATTGGGGATCGAGAGCAGGTGGTAGACTACATCAAAGCGGGGGAGACGCTCGGGCCAATCTACCGCAGTCACACTTGAAAGGAAGTTGTACAGTAGATCTTTCTGAAGGTAGCTGCAAACCTTTACCAGCTCTTCTGGCTTCAGTACCATCGTCTGCTCATCACGAAACTCGACCGTTTCAACTATCGCCTGCGGAAATTTCTGCCGCACCTTCTCGACCGTTGATGTCGCTGTTATGGCCATAAAAATATGTTCCTTGAAATAGAAGTTATTTGTGATGGGGTATCGGCGCGGAGCATCAATACCCCGTCACAAAATTATAGTTCTTCTCCGATTGGTCCCACCAGCTTTATACCACTGGCCTTCAAAGGATCGGGTGGATTGGGTATATCTTCACGGATTTTTCGTTGCAGCTCATTAAACCCAAAGAGTAGCATATCGGGTGTCGGCGGACAGCCCGGAATGAAGACATCGACCGGCACAATTTTGTCTACCCCTTGTACAATCGCATAGTTATTAAAGACACCCCCACATGAAGCACAGGCGCCCAAAGCAATGACCCACTTGGGGTCGGGCATCTGGTCATATATCTGCCGCAGCACAGGTGCCATCTTGATCGAACAGCGTCCGGCGACGATCATCAGGTCGGCCTGTCGTGGCGAGGCGCGGAACACCTCTGCCCCAAAGCGCGAGATGTCCCAGCGGTCAGCGCTGGTCGACATCATCTCAATGGCGCAGCAGGCCAGGCCAAAGGATACAGGCCAGAGCGAGGAACTGCGCCCCCAATCCAGGAATTTACTGACCTGGGTCGTCAAAATACCCGGCTCGCCATTTCTCACATGGAGCTGCCGCCGGGGCGTCTGATTATTCGAAACAGTCTGCACCGGCTCCCACGGATTTTTTACTCCCATGTGAACGCCCCTTTTCGCCAGACGTAGATATAGCCAATCATCAAAATCAGCAGAAAGACGAGCAGTTCAATCAACCCATAGACTTTGAGGCTGTGAAGCAGGATGGCCAACGGATAAAAAGAAACGATTTCGATGTCGAACACAATAAAAAGCATGCCCGTCAAGAGATACTTGATAGGAAAGCGCCGCTTAGGCGCTTCAATCTCTTGAATGCCACATTCATATGGGGCTAGCTTCTCGGGCGAGGGTTTCCTTGGCCCCAGGAAAGTGGTCAATACCATAACAAACAGGCCAAAGAGAATAGCTAGCGTCACCAGCACAAAAATGGGGAGTGTTCCCATTGGTGGGATCCTTCATTTCTCGTAACAAATATTACACATAGGGGAGGCTTCATTGGACCCCTACAGTACCTAGTGCCTTTCGTACACTACCTCATCACGTATGGTAGCACAGGGTGTGTAGAGTGTCAAATAACCGTAGTCACTAATTTTTTATAAGTTTCGTTACTTGCCTTAGAGAGAGATACATGGTATACTTGAATTACATACTGTCAATTACTACCCTATTCTGGTCTTCCTATACATGATCAGAAGGGGAGGCGGAACATGGCAACGAAGCCAATCACAGAAACAAGAATGACACAAACTACCACAACTAGCAACATTTGTCCAAGGTATGAACACGCCATCCAGTTACTTGGTAAGCGTTGGACCGGCCTGCTCTTATACGCGCTTCTGGAGGGTCCGCGGCGATTTTGCGAGTTGACCAACACGGTTGAGGGCCTCTCGGACCGTGTACTCAGTGATCGGCTGCGTGAGCTAGAGCTAGAAGGTGTGGTTGAGCGCGTAGTCTATCCCCAGATACCGGTTCGTGTCGAGTATCAGCTGACCGATAAAGGGCGAGCCCTTGAGCCTGTTGTGCAGGAGATACAAAAATGGGCCACATCGTGGGTCACGTTGTCTGATTCGTCACTTCAATCCCCCGCTGAGTAACAAACGCACCTGAAGCAGCCTGTGCTATAATTGTGTCATGGAACGTTTATGGGCTCCCTGGCGCATGGCTTATATTGCGCCGAAAACACCACAACCCCAGGAGTGTATTTTTTGCACTCAACCAGCCGAGAACCGCGACGAAGAGCATCATATTCTCTACCGCGGCGAGCGCTGTTTCATGATGCTGAATCTCTATCCCTATAACAACGGCCACCTGATGATTGCACCCTATCAGCACATAGGCACAATCGAGAAACTCCCTGCTGAGACGCTCACTGAACTAATGGCGCAGGCGCAGCTCGCGCTTAAAGCTCTCCGCTTCGCAATGCAACCCGATGGGTACAATATGGGCATTAACGAAGGAAAAGTCGCGGGCGCCGGTTTTGCCGATCACACGCATTTACATGTCGTGCCTCGCTGGAATGGTGATACCAATTTCATGCCGGTGGTTGCCGATGTCAAGGTCATGCCGGAACTCCTTGATGGTGTGTATCAAAAATTGAAAGAGGCTATTGCGGCGGTAAAAGGGGAATAATAGCATCCAATAAAGCAGGGGATAGAAGCCTGTCATGCCGCTACGTATGACGGGCTCTATCCCTTGCTTTATTTTTTCTTTTCTAATGAGATTCCTTTGACAGAGCAGTTAAGAATAACTACAATAAATCGAAGCTGGCATTCACTCGACAAGAAGCGACGCAGCAGCATGGCTTATTCACGCTGGCATTGAAGCGAACAGGCCGCTCTTCGAGAAGGTCTATGGAACAGTGGCCGAAATCCGCCGCCTGCGCGTAGTGGCTCAATCGCTGGCGCAAGAAGCGGCAGGGAGTGGGGAGGGTTCAGCAGAATCGACGGAGGAGCAATCTCAATAGCGAACAAAAGCAAACTTCCAGGCCGGGTGTTTGATATAAGCACAGCACTACGTAAAGGGGTAAACACCTGACCTGAGCAGTTGCTTTTTGGGTAACTGCTCTCTACCCCGGCTGCCACACTTGCACCGTCTCATCCCCACCTCCAGAGGCAATGAGCTTCCCATCAGGCGACCATGCCACTGCAATTATCGAAGTCCCAGCGAAATCTTTATCATGACCAGTATAGATGTAGATGTTACTTCCAGCGGTGGCATCCCACACTTGTACCGTCCCATCAGCGCTCGCGGAGGCAATGCGCTTGCCATCGGGCGACCATGTTGCGGCATTTACTGCTGAGGTATGACCCCGATAGGTAAAAACATGGCTCCCAGTGAGGGTATCCCACACCTGTACCGTTCCATCAAAACTCGCGGAGGCGACGCGCTTGCCATTGGGCGACCATGCTACAGCATTCACTGCTGAGGTATGTCCAGTGTAGGTATAAATGTTATCTCCTGTAGTCGCATCCCATTGTTGCACAGTATCACCATTCCCCGCAGAGGCAAGCTGTGTCCCATCGGGTGACCATGCTACAGCCTTGATAGATCCAGCATCACCACGATAGGTGAGCAGTGGTCTCCCTGTGGTAGCGATCCACATCTGCACGGTGGCATCGTCACCCGCTGAAGCGATGCGTATGCTATCGGGCGACCAGGCCATCGCTTTCACCGGCCCTGTATGCCCGCGATAGGTCAAGAGGCGCTCGCCGGTTGCAGCCATCCACACCTGCACACTCCCATCGCTACTTGCCGAGGCGATGCGCTTGCCATTGGGCGACCATGCTGCGGCATTTACTGCTGAGGTATGACCCCGATAGGTAAAAACATGACCCCCAGTGAGGGCATCCCACACCTGTACCGTTCCATCAAAACTCGCGGAGGCGATGCGCTTGCCATTGGGCGACCATGCTACAGAATACACCCAGTTAGAATGACCGCTATATGTGTAGAGCGTCAATGATTTTTGAGAGAGGGTGTTATGTATCCAGGTGATACCGCCTCCCACCACAACCAGCCCTACCATACCTATCACGAACTTGCGACGGGATAGGGAAAAACCACGATTGCCTACAACTATTTCATACACCCGTTTCGTCTTGCCACGCTTACCTGGCGCTGGTCGACGCTGAAGAGCTATTTGTTTTGCCACTATACCAGGTGCAGGAGGAATCTGCCCTGGGGAGGTGGTTGGCCTATGAACTGTTGGGGACGGTAAAGCTTGTAAAACGCCGGGTAGAGCCATTTCTATCTGCCCGCCAGCGGCGATGCGTTGCAAGGCTTGCTTGATAGCAGCTAGATTGGCCGGCCTCTTGCTCTCATCCATGTCTACCATCTGCATGATCAGTGTCTCCAGGCCAGCAGGACATGATTGGAGTGGCGCAAAGCAAAATGGCGTCTCTGAGGGGTCGTTCCCCGAGAGCAAATGGTGAAGCGTTGCTCCAAGGCTATAGATATCAGAGCCAGGAGTTGGCGGCGTACTGCCATATTGCTCCGGTGCGGCATAGCCAGGCGTACCGAACGCCGTATCAGCTTTCGCCTGCCCCCTTCTAAAGTGATGGGCAATGCTAAAATCGATCAGATAGAGATCGTTCGCCGGAGTGAGCATAATATTGGCGGGCTTGAGGTCACGAAAGACGAGAGGTGGCTGACGTGTATGCAGATAGTCAAGCACCGTACACAGTTGGATACCGATCTGGAGTACCTGCTCAAGCAGGAGGTGTCCATCTCTGGCATCGTGCAGGTGCTCTTCTAACGTTTTGCCGTCAATGAAGTCCATGACAATATACCAGCACCTGTCTTCGGTAAACTGATCGTATATACGAGGAAGGTTAGGATGAACAAGACCCGCTAGCCTATGTACATCATGAGTAAACGCCTCGGTCGCTTCAGCCAGTTCCTGGGCAGCCAGATTCCCCTGCGAGATTTCCTTAATGGCAACCACGCGACCATCAAACTGGTTGTCGGCAGCTTTGTAGACCGCGCTAACCCCCCCCTTACCGATCCGGCTTATGATGCGATAGCGCTGCTTGAGCAAGTGATTCAGTTCAAATTGGCCCGTGATGCGAGTTTTTGTTTGCAAGGGCTGCTCATCCTCAGAGAATGCTCCTGCCCGTAAGTTCTTGTTCCTAATTGATTGCCCGCACTGCAGACAAGATGTCGCTTGTGCCTGGTTGATCGCGCCACATTTAGGGCAATGAACAGATGTAGTAGCCATAGGTACCGCTCCTCACACCGCCTGCCAAATCCGCACTGTCTTGTCCCACGAGCTAGAGGCAATGCGCGTCCCGTCAGGTGACCAGGCCACCGCTGTTACCGTGGATGCATGCCCAGTGTAGGTATACATGGCCTCTCCTGTAATTGCATCCCATATTTGTATCGTCTGGTCGAGGCCCGCTGATGCAACATATGGGCCTGACCAGGCCACGGCTTTCACCGGCTTGTCATGACCATTATAGACACAGACAGTATCGCCTCTAGCAGCATCCCATACATGCAACGATGTATCACGCGAGCCTGAAACGATACACTTGCTATCGGGTGACCATGCCAGCGTTTGTACAGCATCGGTATGACTGCGATAGGTCACTCTACTCAAAACACCCATTCTCTTCTTCCCAGAATCCCATATATGTACCGTGTCACCACTGGCAGAGGCAATATGTGCCCCATCGGGCGACCATGCCACAACATATACCAGGTCGAGATGGCCCCGGTAAGTGATAAGGTTCTCCCCTGTCTTTGCATCCCATATCCTCACCTTATCATCGCTTGCCGAGGCAATGTACTTTCCATCCGGGGACCACGCTAGAGTTGTGACAACAGTATTAATGCGATAGGTGGTGACCCTTTGTCCAGTCGCAGCGTCCCACACTCCCACGCTGTTCCCCCAGCAACCAGAGGCAATGTATCTGCTATCCGGTGACCACGCGACCACGTGTGCCTGCCTGGGGTGACCGCGAGAGGTATAGAGTGTCTGTCCAAGCGTGGCATTCCAGACCTGTATCGTTTCATCCTCGCTCGCTGAGGCAATGCAAGCCCCGTCAGGTGACCACGCGACCGCAGTCACCCATCCAGAATGGCCGGTGTATATGTAGAGCATCTTTCTTGCAGATTGCACCCTCACTACTACAGGTGATGGAGATTGACCAGTGATGGTGAGGGCTTTCGCCGCAGCCTGCTGGGCCGCTATTCGTTGGAGTTCCTGCCTGACCATTGCCATGCTCGCTGGTCTTTTGCTCTCATCTACCTCAACCATCTGCATGATCAGAGTATCAAGCCCTGCAGTAGCAAGCTGACCATTGAATTGAAAAGGCGCAAAGCGAAATGGCGTCAGCGAGGGATCATCCCCTGTGAGCAAATGGTGGAGTGTGGCACCCAGACTGTAAATATCCGCACGGGGAGTCGTTTGCCTTCTACCGTATTGCTCCGGTGCGGCATATCCCGGTGAGCCGAAAGCCACGGTATCCCTGGCCTGCCCTGGTTTAAAGTGGCGAGCAATACCAAAGTCGATCAGATAGTAGTTCCCCTCGGCAGTCCGCATAATATTGGCAGGTTTAAGATCGCGGAAGATAATAGGCGGCTGGCATGCATGCAGGTAGCTTCCTCCACAGGAAGAGATCCACCCGGCGCTTTTTGCAGGTACTCTTCCAGCGTTTCGCCCTCGATGAAATCCATCACGAGATACCAGCGCCCAGTATCGGAAAAATGGTCATAGATGCGTGGCAGATTGGGGTGAGTGAGTTTCGCCAGCAGGAGCGCTTCATGTTTGAAGGCTTCGGTAGCTTCGGCAATCTCCTGTGGTGAAAGGTCAACCGGGTTCATTTCCTTGATAGCCACGGCCCGGTTGCCAAATTGGATATCCTCAGCCTGGTAGACCGCGCCAAAGCCACCTCGACCAAGCTGCCCGAGAATACGATAGCGCTGCATAAGCAAGTGAGAGTTGACAAGAGGTGCTGTGGAGATACTGACCTGCTCCCCAGCAGTTGGTTGGAGAGGTTGATTACATGCGAAGCAAAGCGTGGCCTCCGCTCGATTTGCTGCACCACAGTTGTCGCAGTACACCTGCATGGAAACCATGCGCTCTGCTCCCTCGCATTGTTATGCTATCTTCCTGACGCTAAGTATACCTGGACGCTAACCAACTCGACCAATGAACCGGGCCCATGTAAGAACCAGGCAGCTTAAAAATAACGGTTTAGTTGTTAAATAATATAGCATATTGTTATTCTCTTGGTCAAGGGTGACTTTGCCGTTCGACCTCCTCGAAGAAACGTTTGGCCTTGAGCGGGTCATAGGTATACAGGTTGGCTCCCAATCCATATTTGCTATCGTTCGCCAGGGCAATGGCTTCATCAAAGGTGCGGTACGTCATGATGGGAATGGCCGGGCCAAAGGTCTCCTCGTTCATAATCGCCATTGAGTGATTGACATTCGTCAGCACCGTCGGCTCATAGAAGTAGCCGCGCTCCATTTTTGGTGGACGCCTTCCACCTGTCAACACCTTTGCTCCTTGCGCCTTTGCAGCCTCTACCTGTGTCTCAATCTTTGCGCGGTACTGGTCTCCAATGATCGGCCCCATATCTGCCTCTGGATCAAGGCCAGGACCAAGACGCAGCTTCTTTGCAAAATCGGTGATACGCTCGGTAAATTCTGGCGCGATCGACTCCTGTACGTAGACGCGCTCGGTCGAAGTGCAGACCCCTCCGGCGTTAAGTAGAGCAGCCCATGCCACACCTGGCACGGCCACCTCCAGGTCAGCATCTTCCGCGACAATAAAGGCGTCCTTCCCACCCAGTTCCAGGTGCAGTTTCTTCATCTGTGGCGCGACCAACTGCGCGATGCGCTGTCCCGTTGCCAATGACCCAGTGAAGGCGATGACGCGCACGCGAGGATCAAGCACTAGCGGTTCCCCACACTCTTTACCGTAGCCACTGATAATGTTCATCACATCCGGCGGCAAATGCGCAAGCAGTTCGGCAAAGAGTAACGTTGAAAGCGGGGTCATCTCCGAAGGTTTGAGCACTACCGTATTGCCAGCCGCCAGCGCCGGCGCAACTTTCCATGCCATCAGCAGTATGGGGTAATTCCAGGGTACGATGGCTGCAACGACGCCATATGGCTCTTTCAGCACCATGGCAAGCTGACTCTCTTCGATGCTGGGAATAACTCTTCCTCTGGAATTGCGTCCAATCTCGGCATAATAGCGGAAACAGGCCGCCGACCAGCCCATCTCATCCTTATTCTCGATCAGCGGCTTGCCGCCTTCAAGAGTCAACAGGCGAGCAAACTCCTCGGTGCGCTCCGTCAGTTTTTGGGCGACTTCGTGTAGTAGTTCCGCCTTCTGCCCGGCTGGTAACTTCTTCCAGGCGGGAAAAGCGGCCTGTGCCGCCTCGACCGCCCGGTCAACATCGGCGGCATTGGCAGCGGGAACTGTATCAATAATCTCTTCGGTGGCGGGGTTGTGTACCTCGATGACGTTGCCAGAGCTTCCTGGCGTATGTTCGCCATTGATCCACATGTGGTAGGACATAAAAATACCTCTCAAATTTTTTACCAGCATTGTAACAGTCCTGTTTTAAGCCTAGCAGGACAAACGAAAGCCGTCAAGTAGCCCTCCGTATTGTTGACATAGTGAAGCGACAAAGTATATTATAGTGGCGTATAATCTATACGCCACATCAATGTACAGAAGGAGTAGTTCATGTCTGAAAACAAAGGGTATATCCATTCAGAGGTATTGGTAGATGCAGATTGGGTACAGGCCCATCTGCGCGACCCCAAGGTACGTTTAATCGAAGTTGACGTAGATAGCACCGCCTATGACCAGGGACATATTCCCGGCGCTGTCGGTTTCAACTGGCAGAAAGAACTGCAGGACCAGGTGGTGCGCGCTCCACTGAGCCAGCATCATCTTGAGGACCTCTTAGGGCGCGCGGGTGTAAGCAATGATACCACCGTAATACTGTACGGTGACAATAACAACTGGTTTGCCGCCTGGGCGCTGTGGATTCTCAAATACTATGGGCACTCGGATGTCCGGCTGCTGGACGGTGGGCGAGTGAAATGGCTGGCCGACAAGCGTGAGATCACCAGCGAAATCCCGTCTTACCCACGAGCAACCTATCATGCAAATGCACCACACCCGGAGATTCGCGCGCTGCGCGACCAGGTTCTGCGAGAGCTTGGCAACGCAAGCCTGGCTTTAGTCGACGTGCGTTCTCCCGCAGAGTACAGTGGAGAACTGCTGGCTCCAGCCAACCTGCCGCAGGAGGGTGCGCAGCGCGGCGGTCATATTCCCGGCGCGGCGAATATCCCCTGGTCACAGGCGGTGCGCGAAGACGGTACCTTTAAATCAGCGGATGAGCTGCGCGCGCTCTACGGTGCTAAGGGTGTCACTCCCGACAAAGAGGTTATTGCCTATTGTCGCATTGGCGAGCGCAGTAGCCACACCTGGTTCGTGCTCAACTATCTGCTAGGCTATCCAAATGTACGGAACTATGACGGTTCCTGGACTGAGTGGGGAAGCCTTATTGCCGCGCCTATCGAAAAATCGGTTTAATCGTTTTTTCGTAAACGAGATGAGACCCTGTCGAACATAGCGGCAGGATCTCATCTCGTTTATTAATGCAATGTTACCCTCCAGCCAGCATATTATCATCGCTGGAAGTGCGGTACGACCAGCCAGACTGAGTAGGTACATCTTCACGATATGCTTTGCTAGCGCTCACGGGAGGAGTCACTGGAGAAGCAGCACTGGCTTGAGCTTCATACAGGTTAGCCCGTTCATATAAGGTTTGCGCGGCTAAGGCAGCATCGAAGCTGGCATTTTTGTTAGCTTCGGGATCGTCGGCGATGGCTTGAAAACCTGCCGCGATAGAACGAATGGCCTCTGGAGACGTAATCGAGCCGTTTTGTATCTGTTTGTAGGCGTTCTTTAATACCTCTTCACTCGGAGGTTTCGTTCTTGCTGCGGCAGCCGGGCGAGGTTCTGCAGCCGGTTTGTTGACGACCGGAGGAACCCGGTTGCCCATGACAGGTGGTACCGTCGCCCTTCCGGCGGTGCTCGATGCCATATTCAATGGCGAGGGTTGAGCCTGCCCTTGAACTGGTGGTGTTGTCGCAGCCCCCGCTCTCATCAAAATGTTGGCATCAGTAACGACCGGGGCAATTGCGCGAGGTGTGAGGGTGATATCGCGGATGTGCACCCAATTCATCTGTACTCCCCAGGGCGCAACATGATCCTGCATCTGCTGCGTCAGGTGAAGGTTGATGTGCCCCCAATGCGCCGCATTCTCTTTATCCGGATGGTTGAGCATCAAACCGCCAGGACTGCTCTGGTGTAAGCGGAATCTGTCTGACCAGGTAAGAAAGTCGTCTGGAGTGAGGTGGGCAACGGTGGACTGAAGGATGGTCTTGAAAAGCTCTTGCAGACTCTCCTCCCATTTTTCAACCTGGAGTACGGCCAGGTGAGCGTCCTCCGGCATCAATTGGTAGGAGATCATGGCTTTGAGATGCACATCTTCGTCGGGGGCAATGGGGGCTGCCTGCTCAGGGCAGATCCACGTTCGTTCTTTTGTTTGCAGGTGAGCAGTAACCTTCTCCCAGGGAAGCATGAAATTCAGGCCAGGGAAGAGGGTGCGGCTGTATTTGCCGAAAGAATAAATGATTTCGACGGAACCTTCGGCGACCGGGTGAGTAGCGAAACGAGCTGCGACTATGCTGGCAATGAGCAGTACGATCAGCAGGCCCAGCGTGGGGGCAGGTCCAAAGAGAGTGAAACAACCCACGAGAAGGAAGAGGAAGAAGCCTCCAACAAGACCAAGTGTCCAGTAGGCGTTGTTCGTACCGGCGTAGAAGAGCATAGTTCCTTGCAATATCATGGCGGCAACGATGACGAGACCAACAGGCCAGAGGCGATCCGCGTGGAGATAGAACTGGCCGCTGCGCATCAACGGTTGGAGAAATAAAAAGGTGATACCACCAAAAAGCAGTGGGGTGATGAAGGGTGAGATTTGTTGCCCAAATTTTTTCAGTTGCTCAAATCTTAAACTTGAGTCTTGCAAATCACCCGTTCCGCGATCCTCACCCGCTGAAACTATTAATTGGTCGGAATTGACCTCTTCCGCTTCATCCTGCTCGTAGGAGAGGGGAGGCGTCACCTCGTTTGGTTGTCCCTCCCAGTGCAAACTGGGTCCCTGCCACGTGCCTTTGGATTCCTGGCTATCTGGCGACATAAATTGAGCTTCCTCCCTCTCATCATCAAAGCTCCAGGGCTTCAGGGCGATCGCTAGGTTCGCCCCTCCTATAGACGAGCCTGGTGTAGCATGGTGATTTCGATCCCTGGTTTTTGGTTTAACCTGGTGCGTATTACATGGTTCTTTTTACGCCGCATGTGCTACAACTCCCGCTTTTTGTACCACAACTCCCGCTGCCGCAACCACCTCCACCGCTGCCGCAACTGCAGCCACTCCCCCCGCTCCCCCCGCTCTCGCCGCCTCCGCTTTTGTTGAGACTGCAACTCCCGCAGCCACTTCCCCCGTTCCCGCCTCCGCTTTTGTTGAGACGACAACTCCCGCAGCCACCCTTGCTCTCGATTTTTTGCTCTACAAGCTGCGCTACTGGCCCCGAGGATTGGTTTACCGGTATGTGGATAGTGACGCCGCTCTCCAGCATGACCGCGACCGACTCCTGCGGTACATTGACCGAGACCACTTTCCCAGGGCCGCTGGGCGTGTTGAGCATCGCGCCAATCTGTGGCATCGATTGCTTCGCCTGGATGTAGTTGTCGTTCTCATAGGAGAGACAACATAACAGGCGGCCGCAGACCCCCGAGATCTTTGCAGGATTCAGGGGTAAGCCCTGCTCCTTCGCCATCTTGATTGAGATAACGCCAAAGTCAGCAATCCACGAGCTACAACAGAGGGTTTTACCGCATGGTCCCAGCCCTCCTTGCAGCTTGGCCTGGTCGCGTGCCCCGATCTGGCGCAGCTCGATACGTGTACGAAAGGTCGCCGCCAGATCACGCACCAGCGCGCGAAAGTCAACTCGTTCATCAGCCGTAAAATAAAAGGTCAGACGGCTGCCATCAAAGGTGTATTCGGCCTCTACCAGCTTCATGGGCAGCGCGTGTTGTGTCACCCGCTCTGCACACTTAACAAGGGCCTCCTTCTCTTTGCTTTTGAACGAGAGCATCAAACGCAATTCGTCTTCGGTAGCCAGGCGCAATACCGGCTTGAGCGGATCACTGAGGTCCTTCTCAGCCATCTTCTTCGACGCAATAACTACGCGTCCGGCTTCTGTCCCTCGCACAGTCTCAACAATTACAAATTGGCCTGTGTTATACGACTGTCCCTGCGGGTCAAAGTAATAAATACGTCCGGCAGGACGAAAACGAACACCGGTGATGGTAACAACGTTCTCGCTAAGTGTTGCTGATACCATGACTTATATTATCTTTACTGGTCATAGAAAAAGCGCGGCTTCATTGCCGCGTCATTTTTACATTTCATTGGTCAACAGAATCGCTTCAGCTACCTCGCGCATGGATTTGCGGTTGTTCATACTGGCCTTCTGAATCTTACGGAAGGCTTCCTGCTCGCTCAGCCCCTGCTTTTCCATCAGGAGACCTTTGGCCCGCTCCACAATTTTACGTGTCTCCAATTGTTCACTGAGAGTACGCGTCTTCTCCTCGAGTGCGCGGAATTCATTATAGCGAGCCAGGGCCACTTCAATAGCAGGAGTAACTTCGCTCTCTCGTAGTGGCTTCACAATATAGTTCACCACACCGGCCTCTTTAGCGCGTTCAACTAGCGGTAAGTCGCCAAAGGCGGTGAGCAACAATACTGGCGCAATCTTCTCCTGGGTGAGCGTCTCCGCGGCGGCGATACCGTCCATATCAGGCATTCTGATATCCATAATGACCAGGTCCGGCCGTAACTCGCGCGCGAGGTTGACGGCACTCAGTCCATCGCCCGCTTCGCCTACTACAAGATAGCCCTGCTTGGTCAGTACATCTTTAAGATCCATTCGCTGAATTGTTTCGTCGTCAGCGATAATAACTCTTGTTGGCATCTCAATCACCTCGTCTAATCCTTATCCAGCCCCCTGGTCGCACTCTCAATGTAACCACTAACCACAGCCATCACTTCACGCCCGGGTGCTTAGATACGAAGAGTATAACATATAACACCAGACGAGTCGAGATGAAATTGTGGATATATATCAAAGCGAGCTTTGCAGGGTAAGGTCAACCAGGGCTGGGGCAAGCCCGGTCCCTACATTTCAGGCTACACACGTGACTTCCGCCTTTCCATTGATCATCTGGGCTATCAGCCGAGCATCGCGTACGATGGAGCGCAGGTGTTCACCGGTGATTGATTGGCGGCCATCGCAGAGCGCGCTGTCGGGGTCGGGATGTACTTCGAGGATGAGACCATCGGCTCCTGCGGCGATGGATGCACGTGACATGGTGGGGACTAGCTCGCGCCGGCCTGTGGCATGGCTGGGATCGACAATCACGGGGAGGTGCGTCAATTCGTGAAGCAACGGCACACAGGAGAGATCAAGCACGTTGCGCGTCTGTGGATCAAAGCCGCGGATGCCTCGTTCGCAGAGAATGACATTGGGATTTCCTGTCGAGACAATGTACTCCGCGGCCAGCAACCACTCGTCGATGGTGGCTGACAGCCCGCGTTTGAGCATCACAGGGCGCCTATGACTGTTGCGACCCGCCGCCAATAAGAGAGGGAAGTTCTGCATATTGCGGCTGCCTATCTGCAAGATGTCGGCGTATTCTGCCACCGTTTCTACCAACCCCGGCTCCATCACTTCAGTAATCACCGGCAGCCCCGTTATTTCCCGGGCTTCCGCCAGTAGCTGCAGCCCTTCGAGACCAAGTCCCTGGAACTGGTAGGGGGAGGTACGCGGTTTGAAGGCTCCGCCGCGCAACACCTGTGCACCTGCTGCCTTGACAGCTCTGGCTGTGGTAAGCAACTGCTCGCGGTTTTCAACAGCGCACGGCCCCGCAATAATCACTGGCGAGGTGACCCCATGTGTATCGGGGCCAATGGTCACGGCTTTCCCACTGGAGAGAGAGCCGAGGAGGAAACTGCTCCCCTGCGGCTTGAAGCTTCTATTGACCAGCTTGTAGGGAGTCTTCACATGCATGACGCCCTCAACCGCCCCTTGCTGCCGCAGGAGGGCGCTGGCCTGGGCATCTACATGGCTGCCATCTAGCGTGATGACCTCGCGCCCATCGATAGAGGTGGGCGTAATTGGCTGTTGGTGCCGCGTCACTCGACCCAGCAAAGCCAGTAACTGGGCGCGTTCTTCGCTGCCGGCCTGACTGCGAATACTGATAATCATCTGAAAGAGTCCTCTCTGTCTTCCTACTACGAATTAAGAAACAATAAGAACCAAAAGAAAGTAACAAAAAAGCAGAGGTATTATCCTCTGCTCGTCCAGCATGCTGGTGAATGTTTTTGCACAGCCCAAAGGGCCCACCATCATGCTGGAGGGCTAAACCAATAGTAAAAACCGTATTGAGTGTTTGCGTGTATGATCGTACGGTCGCTGAGCATTCTATTCATCCAATTTTTTTTGACAACGGCTGTTTTCGTTGTCTGCTTTGATTATAGGGTGAATTGTATTGTTGTGTCAAGGGTTTACTACTAAAGCATGATATATTACTTCTTTTTCGCGCGTTTCTGGTTGGCACGGTATTCCTGGTACAGGTCGTCATTCTCGCCCTTCACGCCTTGTTTCATCGTGGGGGGAATATTCCTGCCGCCTTCGCTTGACCCCTGGTTCTTACCGGATGAACTACTGCCGCGACTGTTTTGCTGGGAAGTAGGCTTTCCGCCCATAATGGCGCTGAAATTGCGGGGAATCAGGTCGAAGCGGGCCAGCGCTACCAGGATGATCACCAGGGTCGCAAGGAACACCACCGTCGACGTGCTGACAACTATTTTGCTGCCGAGGAAAGAAAATTGAGTCAGAACGAAGTCGAGATTGTATGCACGCAGGAACTGCGTCTCTAGGGCGCCGATGAAATTTGCAGCGAGCAGGTAAAGGCCTATTCCAATCAGGTATTTTGTCTTAAAGGGACTGGCTGGCCTGCTTGCCGCGGCGCTTCTGCTGGCAGGCGCCTTCTTTACTTCTGGCTGCTGTTCTTTTTTGTCTTCGCTTGACGTCTTCGCGGGAGATACTTTGCTGCGTGTCGCGCGGGCTATCCTGGCCTGCGCTTGATCAACTTCTTTCGGCTCCTCTGTATGTGTCCGCTTGCCTACAGTGGAGAAGAAAGCGGGCATCCTGCGTTTAGGTGGTGCAATAGGAGCGTTTCCCGCCTCCATTTCAGGCTGGCTTTGCTTGAGCGTGGGAGAAGCTTCCTCTTTGTTCGCCTCTTCAGTCCCCTCACCTTCTTGCGAGGTTACAAGCACAGGGCGGTTCCGACTGGTACGGGCGGAGCGCCTGTTACTAGAAGAAGATTGACGGTCAGAATCCTGTGTCATTGTTGTCCTCCAGAACGGTTTTCGTTCAATTGTACGTTTGCCTGGTCATTCATCGAATTGTCTTCTTGTTGCTGCTCAGGAGTGAGATAATGCGTGCTGACGCTTTCCTCTGGATATGAATCGCTACTATTTGATGACGGTACCAAAGATGGTGATTGGAAACCGCTGGGAGATAATGGAGTAGACGGCATAGTGGATGCTGGCATGGATGGATAGACAGGCGAGGGCTGCATATATGGGCGTGAATGCTGCTGTTGCTGTGCCGACCCGACAGGTAGCGCGGATTGCGCTGGCTGTGCGGATATCGGTGGCGCCGCTGCTTCTAATGCTCCCAGTCCCGCTCGTGCAATCTCATCATCTCTCCCAGGGGCGTTGCCGCCACTGACGCCGATTCCCCCAATAGTAGCGCCGCCGATACGAATGGGCCAACCACCAGCTGCCATAATAAATTTTCCTTGTGACATCTCAGCCATACTGGACGCAAAACCGGGAATGCCCGATCCCCATTGGGCGACCGCGTCTGTGGACTGATTGAACATCACAGCAGTGCAAGCCTTCGCGATACTGATGTTGCCCGTTGCCCAGCCATACGGTGACATCATCCTTTCAAAGAGCACAAGGTGCCCGCCAGCATCGACAATAGCGATACTAACAGGACTTCGTAGCTCTCTGGCGCGCTGCTTGCTCGCTTCTAGTATTTTACGCGCAATGTCTATCGACAAGTTCACGCAGGTTGCTCCTTTTAGCGAAGGCGCATATGTGTATAAAAGCGTCTCCCAATAATTTCTCAATAAAACCTGAAGAAGTGTTGTTGCAAGTATAGCGTATTGCAGGGGTGGGGGCAAGCCCCCATAAATGCAATTGAGGGGCGCGAAATTGAGTGCAATGTAGCAGGGGTGAGAATTGCCCGGGCGCCTACACTAATTTCAAGCGTTCCTTGCGCCATTCCAGCTTACTATATTTCTCTTCGACAAGTTGCTGCGCCAACTCCCACTCAGCTTTGCTCAAATCGCCGGGCACAAATTCTGCCTGCAAGGCCGTGCTAAAACCATGGCGGAAGGCTCTTGCCACGTCTTCCCACGAGGCATTGGGGGCGAAGGTATGCAACGGGTTCGTTTTCTCGCGGTACAAGGATAATGCCTCCGCGCGCGCTGCCTCTGTAGGGTAGCGCAGCAGGGAGAAAAATTCGGTGGCACGGTCGTCAAGCGGCAGCGAACCCTGTTGCAGGAGCGCGTCATCTTTCCACACTTGCGCGCTGCCGACCAGTTTGAAGCCGCCGCTGGTCAGATCCGCCTGTGTTGAGGAGGCGAAGCAGGCCGCAGAAGGGTGTTTGCTGACGCGCTCATCGCTTAACTCGGCCCGCACTCCCAGGCTTTGCAGCGCGGCGAGCAGGCCCTGCGCCAGGTAGGCATAGGCCGTGACGACGCCGCTCGGTACACCATATTGTTTGCTAATCACGATACTATAGGTGAACTCGTCACGGTGATAGACAGCACGACCTCCCGTAGGACGGCGTACCAGGGCCACGCCAAGCTGCTGGCATTGTTCTCTCTCGATTTCGCGTTCGACGCTTTGAAAACGACCGAGGCTGATTGATGGCTGTTGCCAGCGAAATACGCGCAGCGTCGGTGGCACATCCCCGCGCAGGTGGTGGATGTGGACAGCCTCGTCGATCGCCATATTCATGGCGGCATCCTGTATATTCGTGTCAAGAAAGCGATATGGTTCGTGCATGGTTATAGTCCATTATACAATGTGTGATCGTGCCACCTTCCATTTTTCGCGTTGCTCTTCTCGTACTTTCTCCGAGGAGGGCTTATATCTTGCTATAAACTCGTCGCGGAAGGCAGGGTAGGTGCCTGCAATGATGGACTCGCGCAACTTGCTGGCCAGGCGCAGCATAAAGTGTATATTGTGGATAGTGCCCAGGCGGAAATAGAGCAGCTCTTCCACTCGTGCCAGGTGATGCACGTAGGCGGCAGTATAATTGCGGCAAGTAAAGCAGTCGCAGCCCTCTTCGATAGGACCATGCTCAGTGCGGAAGCGCGCGGATTTGATGTTGACACGCCCGCCGGGCGTGAAAAGTCCGCCATGGCGAGCCACGCGGGTGGGCAGAACGCAGTCGAACATATCCATGCCCAGCCCAACGGCGACGACAAAGTCTTCCGGTGATCCCACGCCCAGCAAGTGGCGCGGCTTCTCACGCGGCAGAGCCGGGGTGACCTCGTACAACATCTCCCACATCAACTGTTTGGGTTCCCCCACCGATAGTCCGCCAATCGAGAGGCCTGGGAAGGGCAAATCTCCCACAAAGTGAGCGCTTTCCCGGCGCAGTTCGGCTTCAAATGCCCCTTGCACAATGCCAAAAAGCGTCTGCTCAGGTCGATGCTCTTCTTTGGCAACCAGCGCGCGTACGGCCCAGCGGTGGGTACGCTCCATTGCCTCCTTCGCGGCAATGGGCGTACAGGGATATGGGGCACAGATATCCAGCGGCAGGATGATATCCGCGCCCAGCTCGGACTCGATGCGCATGACGCTTTCGGGTGTCAACAGGTGCGGCGAGCCGTCGAGATGCGACTTGAAGGCGGCCCCTTCTTCGCTCAATTTACGCAAGTGTCCAAGGCTAAAGACCTGAAAGCCGCCGCTATCGGTCAGTATTGGCCCGTCCCAGTGCATAAAAGAGTGCAATCCGCCGAACGCAGCGATCAGTTCCGGGCCAGGTCGCAACATCAAGTGGTAGGTATTGGAGAGAATGATCTGCGCGCCTGCCGCGTGCAATTCCTCCGGTGAAACGCTTTTCACCGTAGCTTGCGTGCCTACCGGCATAAACATTGGCGTGTGAATAGTACCATGAGGCGTGTGGATAGTGCCCGCCCGTGCCCACGTACCAGGACATTCCGCGTCAATCGCGAAAGAGAAAAATGCTGTCATATATTCTTGTTTTAGCCATTCACCCGGAGAGATTCTTTCCGTTGGAGACTCTTTTCGTTTTGGAGACTTTATTCTTTGTGTGGGATTGGCTGCCAGTAACGAAGTCACCGGCAGCCAATCCCACACAGCAGTTCTTTTGACGAGCGACCTGTCGCGAGTCCACCCAAATATAAATGAACGATGCTTGCAAGATAGCACAGAAAAGCAGGTTATGCAAGCGAACCATACGCACATAAGCGCATACGCACTATCCATACAAAAACGATGCGTAATGTAAAGAATAGATGTAATAAAATTATGAAGATGGTAAGAGAAACAGCAAATTGACGGGAAAACCCTTGCAAAACGGAAATGTATGATGTATGCTTTTTTTCGGTATCCTTGATTATCTCGGTCAGTCTCGCAACACATGTAGGGCGCAATCATAGAGTCCGGTGACTCTGGCGAGAAATGCAGAACTGTGAAACTTCTCGCACATGATTCCTATATTGATGGCTCGTCAGGTTATCCGTCCAGTCCCTCGCTGGTAAAGGGAGTCGACGACTGGTGACATCTGCAAGGATATGGACCTGAAATGGAAGGAATACCAACATATCACAAGGAGGTCCCTCGTTGAACTTCGAAGACAAAACCCTCAGGTGCCGTGAGTGCGGAAACGATTTCGTATTCACTGCCGGTGAACAAGAGTTTTACCAGCAAAAAGGTCTGGTGAATGAGCCTGGTCGTTGTCCATCCTGCCGCGCAGCACGCCGCAGCGCGTCCATGGGTGGGCGTTCTGGCGAGCGCGCCCCACGCGAGATGCACACAGTCATTTGTGCCGAGTGCGGTGTCGAGACGCAAGTCCCATTCTTGCCCAAGAATGATCGTCCCGTCTATTGCAACCCCTGCTATGACAAAATCCGGGTCGCACGCAACTAACCCCTGTGTGCTGCTCTTGATGTCGTCGTGATAGGGTGGGTTCCCCTTGCAGGCGCCCAAACTCCGCTAAAGACATTGTGTCACCACAAAACTGAATGTAAAGACAAGGCAGAGGGGTGTTCTCGGCCTTGGCTTTTTTTGTGGCTGTTTGGGCCTTGTTGGATTGGCTCTAGTGCTCTATCAGAGTGAACTGGTTGTTCGCTGGTGTTCGCTAAAAACCGCACAAAATCGTGGGTTTTGCTGTCAGTTTTGCTGTCATGAGTTGTTGTGCTTAAGGTAGGTGTAGAGTCTTTTGAGTTCGTATGGCAAGCTATTAGAGGTGTAGTGTCGAATAAGGGATGCGGCCTGGGCTTGTTCGCTGGTGTTCGCCGGTGTTCTCCACGAGCTTATTTCCTGGCTGTATTGTTCGCTGTGTATCGCCAAAGAGTGGTATCTATCGTCGGCGTTGCTGTACGAATTGCTGTACAGACGTGTTGAGCCACAAAAGACTCTTGGAGAATGGTATTCCTGTCATTTATCAGATAAAAATTACCGTTTCTCAGATAACTTGCCACACAGCCAAGCGCTTTTAGAGGATCAGCTTTCTCGCATAACTTGGCGTGACATCATTTTCTTGTTTCGAGGCACTGTGAGCCTCATCTATTTTGGCTCTCTTTTTTGCCCCACGCCAAGATATGCAGGAGAAGCGCCAGGTTACCTGAGCAATGACAATTTTATGAGCCGGATAAAGTCAACAAAGCAAGTCCTCCGTTTACCTGGCATTATTTTCAGCTTAAGGAGCAAAAGCTTTTTGCGATGGCTGGCCTCTCTGACGTGTGGGTGGACAAGAAGACGGGAAAGGAAATACACAGCTATACCATCATAACCACAACACCCAATGAGCTCGTCGGGAAGTACCATGAACGTCTGCCGGTGATTGTGAAAAAAGAAGATGAAGCAGTATGGCTCAATCCGGATATGACAGAACCGGAACAATTGCTGCCATTATTAAAACCCTACGCTGCTGAAGACATGGAGGAATGGCAGGTAGGGGACGCTGCCAGAAATCCCCGCAATGATTATCCTGAGCTTATAAAACCAGTCGAGGAGTAAGTTCTGTACTATCTAGTTGATGCGGTTGGGTTCTACTATTTCCAATATTCCCTCAAGTGCTTTCTTCGTTTCTTGATATGCTTGCATCATTGGGTAAAATTAAACAAAGGGGTCTAAACAACCACGAGGCTTATCTTTTATCCAGTTGATGCTTGTATCTTGGGTATCGTCCCGATTTTAACGGAGGTGCAAGCTAAGAATTACTGCACTGTTGGTGAAATTAAACAATGGATTTCAATAACTACAAGCCTTTATTAGGTTCGTACATGATAGTAACCAATGGTGCTAGTTGACTCGGCGGCGGACTACATTTGCGAAAAGCACAACCGTCCTCTAGGACGCTAACTGATACCGCTATCTTCTCTAGACGTGATTGTGCTGCGGCATGTGACATCAGCCATCGCCATTGATACAATTCCCAACGATCGCTTTTAGCGTATCGGTGGAGGAGCCAATGACAGACCAAGTTGATGGCATATCACGCAACAGGAACCGCTTTCACCGAGATACCGGTATCAGTTAGACCGGGATAGGAGGACATGGGATGTTCAGTATGGAGTGGTTTCGCTTGGATGGTCAAAATGCGTTCGTCACTGGCGCGGGTAGCGGCATTGGTCAGGGCATAGCGATCGGGCTGGCGCAGGCTGGCGCAAACGTCGCGTGTTTCGATGTGTCGGCGAGTGCTGGATTACCTGCCACGGTCAACCACATTCAAGGATTGGGACGGCACGCAGTACGACTGACTGGCGATGTGACGAGTGCGGCCGATCTCCACAGCGCTATCGCCACAAGCGTGACGGAACTCGGGTCATTGGATGTCGCGATTAACTGCGCGGGCATCGCCAACGCGACGCCCGCAGAAGCTATGCCGCTCGACCAGTGGCAGCGGATGATGGATATTAATCTGACGGGGGTCTTTTTGTCCTGCCAAGCCGAAGCTCACGTGATGCTCCCGCGCAAACGCGGCTCGATCATCAACATTGCATCGATGTCTGGGGTCATTGTCAATCGCGGCCTAACCCAGGCGCATTACAATAGCTCGAAAGCTGCGGTGATCCATCTCTCGAAAAGTCTCGCGATGGAATGGAGTGACCGCGGGATTCGGGTGAATAGCATCAGTCCTGGGTATACCCTCACGCCGATGAACCAGCGTCCAGAAGTGGCCGAGCAACTCAAAGCATTTGCTGCCGATACACCTCTGGGGCGGATCGCCACAGTCGACGAGATGATTGGCCCCGCAGTCTTTCTCGCCAGTCAGGCATCTGCGTTCTGTACCGGTGTCAATCTCCTGGTAGATGGCGGCTTCGTCTGCTGGTAAAAGGAACAGGACACCGAGGCACGGTTCAGCCGACATCAACTCGGTTTGTCATTGGCTCCTCCACCAGGCTCATGACTGCTTGGCG
Organism: Chloroflexota bacterium; assembly: GCA_005881495.1. The sequence continues at coordinate 2,496 of VBHI01000343.1, read as the reverse complement.
AGGAAGTATACTCCTGAACGTCGCCGATGTCATATCACGCAGCAGGAACCGCTTTCCCTGAGATACCGGTAACAGTCAGCTCTAGGATGTGGATTGCACAGCACACATCACCGGAGGACGGTATGCCCACGGACGTGTCATTTATCCTAAAAAATTGGCTGTTTCTCAGAAAACTTGCCACGCTGCCAAGCGCGTTTAGAGGATGAGCTTTCTCTCATAATCTGGCGTGGCATCAACACTTTAGTTCTGGAGGCTTGCTTCGCCTTCCAGTGTCTCACTTTTCAGCTTTGCGCCAAGTTATGCTTGCATAAAATCATGCAGCTCCAGAAGCGGTTTCCAAGAGACATGCGCCATTTTATACGAGAAACCTTGCTCGTTTTATCGTATCTGGCAAGGGCTGATTAGATGAGACAAAATGTCACGTCATTTTATGAGAGAAGCCAATCTGCTGAAAGCGCCTCTCAAGCCAATATGGGCAAGTTTTATGATACAAACGCGCCAGGAATTACTTTAAATGACAATTCCATGAGCGTTCTTGGCATCATTTCTTCGTTTTCTTCATATCCACAAGCAGTGTCGCAAGGTTTTCTCGAACAATCTTTGTGTTAGGATGATTGGAACCAAAGGTTTTTTCTATGATAGCTAAAGCATGTTCATAGAGGGGCTTTGCTTGCTCATAGTCGCCCTGGCTTTTGTAGAATGCTGCCAGGTTGTTGAGGCTGCTAGCGGTATTCGGATGGTTGGGGCCAAGCACTTGCTCGCGGATAGCTAAGGCGCGTTCATAGAGGGGTTTGGCTTGCTCATAGTCGCCCTGGCTCTCGTAGAGGTGTGCCAGGTTGTTGAGGCTGCTGGCGGTATCGGGATGATTGAGGCCAAGCACTTGCTCGCGGATGACTAAGGCGCGTTCATAGTCTCCCTGGCTGTTGTAGAGCAGTGCCAGGTTGTTGAGACTGCTAGCGGTAGTAGGATGGTTGGGGCCGAGCACTTGCTCGCGGATAGCTAAGGCGCGTTCGTAGAGGAGTTTGGCTTGCTCATAGTCGCCCTGGTAGTAGTAGAGGAATGCCAGATTGTTGAGGCTTTGGGCAGTATCAGGATGGTTGGGGCCAAGCACCTGCCCGCGGATAGCCAAGGCGCGTTCATAGAGGGGTTTGGCTTGCTCATACTGAGCGTGGTCGATCAGGTAATATCCTGTTTGTTTGAGAAGGCGAGCTGCTTCCGGCAATGCAAGTGTATAGTCTTCGATGAGTTTAGCACAAGTAAGGGCATGGGGTAGCACGCGTTCGCATTGCGCCCAAAGGTTGACATTGCTCACATCAGGATAGGCCAGATTGACGGCTCGTACGGTTCGTTCTGCCCACTTGCGTTGTGTCTCGCGGGTCATATTCGCTCTGAGAACGGCTTGTACCAGACGATGGATGAAGAGCAGGTGCTTATCCGTGTCGCGTTGGACGAACGAGAAACGACTAAGAACTTTTATGGGTTGGTCTAAGAGCGTTTCATCCGTTACAAGAGCTTGGAATTGTGGGCCAAGTTCGCTTGCCCCTGCGACAATCATCTCTTCCGGGATGGCATCCGGGGCAAGGAAGGCCAGAAACCGCAGCAAATCAGCGGCTGTTGGATTGAGTTGCTCAACCTGCTCAAAGTTCAGCGACCAGGTGGTGGCCACCGATTTATGTTGATACTGCTGATCTTTTCCTCGTTCGTGCAAGAGTTCCGTTTGCCGGCGTTGATAGGCCTTCAAATAGGCATCGAGCGTGCTGGGTGTTTCCTCAATGTAGGCTCCTGCCTGATCGAGGGCTAAAGGGAGACCATCCATTTCTTTCACAATCGCTGCGGCTGTGGTCTGCTCGGCACTGCTTGCCTCAGAGAGTGGGGCAAGAGGGGATTTGAGGACGTTGGCACGCCGTAATAGGAAGAGTATTCCCTCGGTTTCGTCCATCTTTTTGACGATAAAGTTGCGGGCGATGACTCCCCAGGCCTGTTCACGTGTGGTCAGCAGGAGATGCCCAGTGTTTCCTGTCGGTAAGAACTCCGTAACCAGCTGTGAATCATCGGCGTTGTCCAGGATGAGCAGCCAGTTGCTATGAGTGGCGAGCCATTGCTGGACGGCTACAACGATGATTGATTGATCTTGTTCATCTTTGGCTGGGAGTGATAACAACCTGGCGATGGTGACAAAGCCTTCGATCAAGGTTTCACGAGAAGTGGCATTGACCCAGAGGACGGAGTGGTACGCCTCTTTGTAGCGATAGGCATATTCGACAGCAACCTGGGTTTTGCCAATGCCGCCTAAACCGGTGATGGCGGGTGGTTGTGTGAGGGCGGCGGTTGTTGCCTGAGCGAAGTATTCATGAAGCTGTTGCAAGACGTCTTCGCGTCCGGTGAAGAACGGGTTCCGACGATAGGGGACATTCCAGATGATTGGAGTGGAAGGGGATGTCTGTGTCCTTGAAGAGAGTGGCATGTTGACTAGAGTGCCGATATCTTCAGGGGCTA
>VBHI01000342.1 GCA_005881495.1 Chloroflexota bacterium | reverse complement strand
ATAGGTGCGTACACTGAGAGAATATCTGACAGTATCATAGAGACAGATTACCGAACTGAGAGGAGAGGTGCATCGACGCCTGGGAGAAAGTTAGATGAGTAACAACTACCATCATGGAACCACGATATAAAGAATACCGCCAAAAGCGCGGCATGTCACAAGATGATACTATGGAGATGACAAACAGAATACCTGCTGGAAGAGAAGATAATTGATGGAGCAAGAGGTATTTGATGAGAGAGATTGCTACTCTTGTTAGACAAAAGATACCATTTACGGTGCGCGGTGACGTACCGGCATCGGCTTTTCCACGTCAATATAAGGCTGAATCGCTTGATATTTCTCTTCACCTTTCGCATTCAAGATATGGAAGCCCTATGTTGCTCGGCATCCTTACTAGTACAAATGCCAGCGAGAGTTTCGCTGTTTTTGAAGGGATGAATGCAGATCTGCATACTGCACCTGGGCCATTCGCGAGAAATGGAGACACACAAACGGAGAAGCAATTCCTGCGCACACAAATAGACGACCTTGGACACTTTGTATTTCGCGATGTTCCAGAAGGTGAGTATGTCCTGGTTCTCCATCTCTCTGGGCGTGAGGTGATCATTGAAGAACTAGCTATCAGGCTCCTTTAACCCGACTGTATTCAGTACTCCTGGTTCCCAGAGAGAGGGAAAAGCTCACGAAAGGAATGGCTTTATCAGTGTACGTCTCATAGTCAAATCCATTTCAGCCTCATTTCAGATATGTAGGTTATACTTCTATCGAAAGCTGATAAAGGCATAGAAGCACCGGCAATAGGTGCGAAAGGAAGGATAGCTATGCATAATATTGAACACAAGCCTTTGCAAGAAGAACCCTCATCTATACCTGAGCAAAAAGGCGCTACAACGACTGAGAGACAGAAGCTGCCTCGCGCCTGGCGATACACTATTATAGGAGGAACGATATTGCTCGTGTTTGCCTTGATTATTGCTGGTCTGCTAACTTTTGCCAATCAGAAGGCGAATCCATCTCCTCATCCCAGTCTGGCACCTACAACCGGGGCATCCACTCTCCCTACGCCTGCCACAACGCCAATCCCTGCATCAATCCCTTCAAGTCACAATGTAAGCATAGCAATAGCAGATGGTGTGGCTTATCTCAGCACAGCGGATAACTTCGCTTATGCGCTGCGTATCAGCAATGGTGCCTTGCTCTGGCACCAGAAGATTGACGGCTCGGCTGACCAGCCGCCGGTTGTGAAAAAGGGGGTCGTCTATGTTGCTTCCTTTGTAGATCAGAATGGCCCGGCTCATGTCTATGCCTTGCGCGCAAGCGATGGCCACTTACTCTGGCGTTACGACAACGTCAACTATAGTTACCTATCCCTATCAACAACAGATAATAATGTAATCTATGTCGCTTCACAAGACGGCATATCTGCCTTAAACGGCAACAATGGAACCTTGCTCTGGCACTTCGCTACGAAGGCTTCTGACTCCGGATCGCCGCTGGAGGTCAACGGAGTCGTCTACTTTAACTCATCTATAGTCAACGGGCAGGGCACATTATATGCCTTACAAGCCAATAATGGAACCCCAATTTGGCACTACACGACAGATGGTTTCGTATTTACCCCTAGAGTAGCAAACGGGGTTGTCTATATCAACTCAGATGGCTATATCGACTTAGTTGGCGGTACACTGGCCGCGCTCCGCGCAAGTGATGGACATCAGATATGGAAGCAGACGCTAGATGCGAATCTCATCCAGCCACCGCAACTGGTCAACGGAATCCTCTATACCGCCACGACAAAAATGTTAGTGCCTCCCTCCGCTCACAGTGCGAATCCTCTACAGGGTGCGACCTCTATAGGTGCACTTCTGTGGAATACGTTTCAGAGTGCCTCTGTTGTCCAGGTAGTACCACTCAAAGAAGGTCTATCCTCCCTGTATGCAGTACGCGCAAGCGATGGAACCATCCTCTGGCACTATAGCATGAACAATGGCAAGAATAGCTGGGCAAACTGGTTTTCGGTCGAGAATGGAGTTGTCTATGCCAGCGCAGCTCGGGGTGAGGATTCGACAGGTGGGGGTGATATCTATGCTCTCCAAAGCAGTAACGGCTCGGTCCTCTGGCATGTTAAGCTCAACAGATCTCCTTCCGGTGCATTGCTTGCCAATGACATCATCTACCTTAGCACTTCCGCCGGTTTATCTAATGGCACCGTTTATGCGCTGCGGGCACGCGATGGTTCACTGCTCTGGGATTATCATTCCATCGCCGGACCTGTGTTCAATGCGCCAATTCTGGATGGTAACACAATTTACATTGGCGCATCCAATGGCATAGTTTATGCATTACGAGCCGACAATGGCGGAATAGTGTGGCATAACCTGACGGCTGTCCAGGGGTGACAGCCGTCCCGCGTCTTACCGTTATTTCAGTGACTTCTAAACCCGAATGGTTCGTTGTATAGCTCAGGATAATCAAATCGAGATGAAAGTTCATTTCATTTTTTTGTCATCTTTTCCTGCTATGCTTTGTTTGTGGCATACTACGATCTAGTTGTGCTGCCTATCTCAGCGTTTGCAGGAGACATGCCGGTGCGGATACTACTTGTCGAAGACGATCACCGTTTGAATCAATCATTGAAAATGAGCCTGGTTGACGAGGGATATGCCGTCGACAGCGCCTTCGGCGGCGAAGAAGGGGAGTCATTTGCCGAGACGGTAGCCTATGATGCGATTATCCTGGATATTATGTTGCCGCGAAAAGATGGCATCGCGGTCTGCCGTTCCCTGCGGCTGCGTAAGGTAGACACGCCCATATTGATGCTGACGGCGCGTGATACTATCGAAGACCGGGTGCAGGGGCTTGATAGCGGGGCCGATGACTACATGGTCAAGCCGTTTGCGCTGCACGAGCTGCTGGCCCGCCTGCGCGCGCTCATGCGCCGCACCGTCGCTGAAAAAAGTGGGACGCTCGTTCTCGGCGATCTGTCGATCAACCCGGCAACACATGATGTCCGGCGCGGGGATCAGCACATCAAACTGAACGCGAAAGAATTTTCCTTACTGGAGTACTTCATGCGCCATCCCAACCAGGTACTCGCCCGCGAAATGATCGAGAACCACATCTGGAGCTACGACTTTATTTGCGCCTCGAACGTGGTTGATGTCTACGTGCGCCGTTTGCGCCGCAAAGTTGATGATCCGTTTGCCGTCAAGCTCCTGGAAACGATTTATGGCATTGGCTATCGCCTCCGGCTGCCGGACAGCCGGTAAAGGAAAGTGTTTGGTATCCATCGGTGCAACGAAGCCAGGTTGACCGCCAGGGTCAACCCTACTATACTCGGCGCGATGCTGTGCATCGCACGCGCGGCTGATGGGAGGGGGGTCAGCGCCGATGAAAGGAAGAATCTATGAGGTCGATCAGGTACATCCTCTTCTGGGGCTATAGAACACTAAGCATTCTGGTGATCGTCGTTGGCGTGGTGCAACTCATCCTGTTCAAAAATAACTCCAACTTTAGCTTGAACATCCTCATCCCTGTTATCATTATCGATCTTTTCCTCTTGTGCGCCATCACACTTGTGAGTGCAATACGTAAGGAAAGCTGGCAATCCATACCGCAACTGCTCCGCAGCACACGCTTCCGGCTCACGCTCTGGTATACCTTGATCCTGGCGCTGGTATTGCTGATCTTCAGCAGTATTGTATACGAAACAGCCAAGAATGACCTCAATGCAGCCGTGTATGCCAGCCTGCGCTCCCGCCTGACCCAGATTGCTAGCACGTACAACCCGCAAACGGGCTACCTCTCGTTAGCCCTCAACGGTAATGAACAGGTCAATAGTAATACGGGCACCAGCATTGTTCCAGGCACCAGTATCGTTGAGCGTAAGTATGCAGCAGATGAAATCGTGCTGCTGATGACGCCATCAGGTAAGGTGCTACAAATGACCACCATCTATGGGGGTAACCTTTCCTGGCTGGCGCCAGCGATTGAAAAAATGTGGACGGGGCAGAAAGACCAGCGGCCGTACTTGCTGGATAATCCGCCGCTCGGCCAGGTCGGTACGACAAATATGCAGGTGTACGAATTCGGAGGCTTGCAGTTCTACAATCTCGCCGGCGTGTCTTATGAGTTCGATCAAGCTGCGATCGTGAGCCAGCAACAGCAGGTCGTCGCGCTGCTGGTCGTGGGCATCCCTTCGGACGTTTCGTCCTGGTTAGCGGACTTGCTCTCGGTATTCGCGATGGCAGTGCCCCTCGTGCTGTTGTTTTCTATCGCCGCTGGTTACTGGCTGGCCGGTCGGGCTATGCGACCTGTGCAGGCGATCACGCGCACAGCCCAGCAGATCGGCGAGACCGACCTCCATCGCCGCCTCAAACTGAAACAGCGCGATGAACTGGGAGAACTGGCAGCCACGTTTGATCGGATGCTTGACAGGCTGGAAGCCGCGTTCGCACGCCAACGCCAGTTTACTGCCGATGCCAGCCACGAACTGCGTACCCCGCTCTCTATCGTTGACCTGGAAGCGACGCGCGCGCTGGCACGCGACCTCACTCCCCAGGAATACCAGCAGACTATTACGACTATCCAACAGGAAAACAGGAATATGACACACCTGGTGAACGATTTACTGATGCTGGCACGGGCAGATGCCGGGCAAAGCAGGATCAAGCACGAAGAAGTCGATGTGAGCGAGATAGTGGTGGATACGGTCGAACGCCTGGCTCCCCTTGCGCAGCATGCCGCTATGGTGATTAAGGTCGCACCATTGCCTGAACTCATTACCCTGGGGGATCGCATTTACCTGGTACAGTTGCTCACCAACATCATCGAGAACGCTCTGAAATACGGCTACGGCAATGGCACACATGTTGACATCAATCTAGTACAGCAGCACAAACAGGGACAGTCGTGGGCCGTACTAAGCGTCTGTGATGATGGGCCAGGCATAGCCAAAGAACATCTTCCTCACCTCTTCGAGCGGTTTTATCGCGTTGATCAAACTCGCACGCACAGCCAGGAACTGTCATCCGATAACGGGCGACTCGCTGGGAATGGCCTGGGCCTCTCAATTGCCCAATGGATAGCCCAGGCGCACGGCGGCGAAATAACGGTGCAATCCGCTCCGGGACGTGGGTCTGTCTTCGAAATCTGGCTGCCATTGCAGTCAGCAGGCGCTGCTACCCGCGCGCCATACACAAACACTGGATCAAAGCCGAAGGAGTCAAACAGCATGTCACAGCATATGGATTTTAGAGAAAGCAATGGCGAAGCTCCGCCTTCATACTCCTCCAGGTACGAAGAGACACCTGGTTATACCAGCTATGCAACCGGTTTCGGGTTGTACGGCGCCGGGCAGAAACTTTCAGGGCCGACCTCCGCCGATATGACGCCCAGCGCCAGTCAACGCCTGGCGCTGGCGATTACTTCACTGGTACTGTGGGTGATCACGCTCTTTGGAACAATAGGTCTCGCCATCGCTTCACAGGCAAACTCCAGCGCCGCTATATTCATTCTCCTGGGTGTTACGCTATTCGCCGCGCTCATTGCCGTCGTCAATATCGTGTTCAATCGCAAAACATGACAAAAGAGGGTGTTTGCTCTTTGCTTCACTTCCTGCTCTCTCCTAATGTACTACAACCCAGGCAGGATGGACAGGCCAGCGTGAGCGGTTGCTGCCCTCATTAGGCAGCACATACCGCGGCCAGCCTTCAAGCAAGCTATCATCACCACCAACGACACGACCATTCGCATATTCCTAGCAGGATGATGCCTGGACGCTCGCGCATCTCTTCTGTTATACTTTTCCTGGGAAAACGTCGTCGAATGCTATGTACCAAAAAGACGCGACTCCAAAGCCAGATAATCTAGGACCGGTATAGGCAGAACTGTCTTGTGGGCGGATGGAGTTTGTGTACAAGGTCTAACCCTAAAACGACACATTAACAGGGCGTATGGAGTTGGTATCGAACTATACTGTAAGCAGCGGTTCGACAAAGAAAATGGAACGTTCCCCCCTTCGGCACGTCTATACCACGACGAAATAATGCACCCTCAAGCCGAAAAAATGAGGATAAAGGCTCTATAGAGAAACCGTCTTTACTCTGTCACGTTTTTGCGGATTTCGCGTCTCTTATTATGAGAGCATCTGTAGCACGGAAGGCGATCATGCAACGACAAGACGAACACAGACGGACCTACAACTCTGACAGCACACTCTATGAACGGCATGCAGCGTTCATCCTTGCCTACGTGAGAACGCATACCGCATCATGGCAGGATGCTGAGGATCTCACACTCGAGGTCTTCTTAACAGCCCTGGAGCATGATAATCTCTCCTGGCTCAGCAACAAACAACAGTGCGTTTGGCTGTGGCGTGTTGCTCACAACAAACTCATCGATGGCTATCGCCGCCCAAGCTATCCGCCCGCTGTCCCTTTGGAACAAGCCGTAGAGAACGTTTGCCACGATGAGGCACTGACGCCCGAACAGCTGGTACTGCGACGCGAAGAGCTTGAGTGTCTGTACAAAGCCGTTGGAAAACTATCTCTACAGCAACAACAGGTACTACAATTACGATTTGGGGAAGGCCTACGCTTTGCCAAGATTGCTACCTTATTGAACAAAAGCGAAGCCAATGTGAGGAAAATCTGTTCACGTAGCCTTGCACTCCTGCGGAGGATCTACGATCAGCAATAGAAAGGAACGAAGTCATGACAGACCCCAACGAACTCCTTCCTGAAGAGACGGATGAACAGCACCAACGCCTCATCCGCGATCTTCGTCTCATGTACCGCGCGGATGGTCAAAAAGCTCAGCATCTTGCTCGCATACATCAGCGCCTTATCAACAGTGATGTTTCGACGCGTCCGCTGCCCAGCCACGAGATGCCTAATTTACAGCAGAGCTCCAGGGGTGTAAAGCCAACGCGCTGTACCAGTGTCGAAGGAAGATCCTGGCAGCACCGCCTGAACATGATTGCAGCAGTGCTGGTTGCGTCACTATTGGTAAGTTCTCTTATTTTTGTACTGAACCGAACACATCAGAGTAGCGCCGACACGTCAGCGAAACCAACAGGAGGTCAAATTACCTTGCTCACTCTTCATATGATTGATGCGAAGACGGGATGGGCACTTAGCGGGCATGCGGTGCTCCGCACCACCGATGGGGGAGTTCATTGGAAGAACGTGACGCCACACGGCACCACAACTTCACAGAACAGCATCGCAGACTTCCCTACAGCTTCCATAGCATCAATAGCAACGCCCTGGGCGAATGCGGCAATCACACAGGTCTTGCACACTACTGATGGCGGTGAGACCTGGCAACAAGCAACGATCCATATGCCATTCGTAAGGCAAATCTGCTTTGTCGACTCGCAACACGGTTGGATTCTTGTTGCTGTGCGGCCTCCAGGAGGAGCAGCCGAATCAGTAATCGTGTTCCGAACGACGGACGGAGGGAAGACGTGGGTGAACGTGGCCACTGCACTTATTGCGGATGCGACTCCCCCCGGTCGGCTTCCCTATGGTGGGCAGAAATCAGGGATGAGCTTTCTGAATGCCTTTACAGGATGGGTGACAGGAACTGTATTACTTCCCAATCTTGCATGGCTCTATGTAACACATGACGGCGGTTCGACCTGGAACCAGCAATCGCTCCTCATGCCGCCAGGAGTGGCATCTGCTCGGCTCTCAATCCTCTCACCCACCTTCTTTTCGGCTGCCGATGGTATCCTTCCCATCAGCTTTTCTAACGTCACTACTGATAATGATTTTGCCATAGATATTTATGTCACGCATGATGGTGGACGAACCTGGCAGAGCACAGCGCCCGTATCTGCTGCCCTGCGCAGCATACTTGGTTTTGCAGATATGCAGCACTGGTGGGCGACTGATGGAACAATTCTCTACAGTACCGATGACGGAGGCAATCACTGGATAAAACTCTCCCCCGGTGAGCGTTTCAAAAACATTGTCCAACTCGACTTTGTCTCAGATACAGTCGGCTGGGCCATTAGTTCGATAGCACGCGATTCCTCATCTCTGCTCAAGACTGTCGATGGTGGACGAACCTGGACAACCATCTCCTCTACGATAGCATAAGGCAGGTGATAGTATGAGGAATGATTTTCTTAACAGTGGAGGCCGTTGCATGAAACATATGCAACGACCTCCAGGCACACTACGAGAGGACTACCGTTAACGGTATCGATGCGCGCTCAGCGAGTCGACAAAACGCTGGCAACAACAGCAACACCTTTTGAAGAGTGATTACTACCACGAATCTCCAGACCACTTGCTGTACTGTACGTCGCTTCATCGAAGGTGCTTCCACTGTTCGGGTTGGCGAATTCAAAGACCGGGTGGGCCGTTCCGTTGACGAATGAGGTAGAGATGTAGTCTCCGACCGTGAACCCTTGAGTCGTGTTTGCCCGCCAGGTCAGTGTCATGGGTCCGGCCAGTTGTATGGCTCCGCTCCATGTGCTCCCCCCGTTGATTGAGGAGATAAACCCCACATCGAGTTGACAGGTGGAGGTGTTGCAACTCGTAGCAGGATAGTAGTAGTAGGCCAGCCCAAGATGCGCGCTGCCTCCCGATGTTGTCTTGTCCACAGCCAAGCCGGGAATGAAGTGATCAACCTCACTGCCAACATCCTCAACGGAAACTCGAGTCACCGCTGTCCAGGTTGTGCCGTTGGTCGAGGTCGTCATGACCAGGTCGTTGGCCCTACAACGCTGTTCAAAACGGCAGTCCGACCACACGACATAGACTTTCCCCGCTCCGTCAATTTCCGCGGTTGGCAGAGAGCCAGAACGAATGTTGCCGGCATCAGTGTGATGGCTGACGGAGGTCACGGTGATCGTGCTGTTCCAACTCGTCCCACCATTCGTGGAGGTGAAAGCCAGCAGAGACGTTTCAAAGGCATTCTCAATTGGAGGTGCTCATCCGGACGAGGTTGCCGTTCCCGTTATCGTCCCATTCAGTGTAAAAGTGCCAGTAGAAATGACTGGTTGGAGTATCATCGCAAACCGACCAGTTTTTGTCCTGGTTGTTCGTCCCACCGGCAGAATTTACCTGAATTGGATTGCCCCAGGTCAGTCCACCATTAGTCGAGCGGCTGACCAATACTGCAGGGGCCGTTGGGGCGACGTTTGGATTCGCGCCTACCAGACCGAGATAGGAGATGAGCCAGGCGTTGTGAGCGGCGTCGTAGGCCACCGAGGGATCACTGAGGCGATCAAATGTACCTGGCGGTGTCGCAAAGGTAGTTGTGCCCGGCAGGAAGCCATGGGTCCAGGTTGCCCCCCCATTACTCGAGGTCGCAAACCCGATATTGGAGGCTCCACCATTGTTAAAGAGACCTACTTGGAAGGCTGAAACAATCGTGGAACCAAAAGAATAGGTATCGGGGTCTACTTCGGTGGCATGCTGACTGGTGCTATTCGTATAAGGGTCGGTGCTCAGCCGCGTGAGGATGACATTGGCGAAAGCGAAAATAGTTGACGAGAGGGTGAAAAGCAGCGAGAGCGTGAGCGCGACGATGGCACGTGTGAACCATCGATGGCGAAAGAGAAATGACACCACATTTCCTCCTCGAAGTGAGTAATAAAGGCGAAACGATAGAAAGAGGCCATATTACGGGATACACTATTCAGGAGAAACTCTGCAATAATAATACCATATGGAACTTTCTTCGTCAAGCGGCTCAGTTTTGGGATATTGCGGATGAAGTTGCCCAAGAGTAGAGAATAGTGTATAGTTGAGTGTAATAGTTCGCATATTGAAGGCTGTCGAACTGCATATTCCTTTGTCTTTGTGTGTCATTTTGCGCCATCATTGCCCGGGGAAAGAGTACTTTTAGGTAGTACGAGATACTTTTGCCTTTATTCAATCGTGCGATATTATATTAAAGCAGTGTTATCGTATGGACAATCACCTTAGAACTTGTGCGCTTAAATTTCCCATGCTATACTTCATGGGCGTCGCTCGAGAAAATGACTAATTATTCTGGAAGCAGGGAGTTATTGTCGATGGAGCCTCGAAACCGCCCTCAGCCAACAGGTCCGCAGCCTGCACAGCCTGGTCTGAGAGGACAGGGTGATAGCGCACCGGAGAACCCAGCAGGAGGCGCTCTCCAGCTATACTCAATTAATGAACTGGCTCGTTGTTGCTCTGAAGAGACAAATAAATTTTTACGGCAGAGCGTATCCAATGATCGCTATTGCCTTGAATTATTTCGCCGGGCCATTGTTAAACGAGATGATGATGCCTGGGCTTGTATTTATCAACAGTATGCGCCGCTTGTGCTCACCTGGGTTACACAGCATCAGAGCGCTGCACCAATTTTAGGGCAGGATGGAAGCGCTCCGCTCGTCAATGCCGCTTTTGCCAAATTCTCGCAGGCGCTCACCCCGGCTAAAATGGAGAATTTTGATTCTCTTGCCGCTATATTGAAATATCTCAAAATGTGCGTGCATAGCGTCGTTGCTGACGAGGTACGTTCACGGCAATCTCGACAGAATGAAGAGACGCTGGAGTTGATTGAGCACGAGCCTGCTTCTGATGATCCTGCGGACGATGTCGTTGCAAATATTTCCGCGCATGGTTTGTGGCAAGTTATCCAGGAAGAACTCAATGGCGAAGATGAGCGCGTATTGATTTATCTGGCCTATATACATGGGATGAAGCCGAGTGAGATAAGTAGACAGCACCGCCGGCTCTTTCCTACCGTAGATGATGTCTATCGTATCAAGCGCAATGTGTTGGAGCGTCTACGGCGCAACCGTCGTTTGCAGTTGCTCTTCAAACATCAATATCTGTAAGGTCAAATGCAAAAAAAGGCGTGAACCTCGTTTAATGATGTAAAGAGGGCCGGTAAATCTCTCGAGTAGAAAGCGGTATTGTGATGGCACTGGGGAGAGTCATCAGCATATTGCAGGATAATCTACTCGTAACCTTGTGATTTTTGAAACTTTGGGCCTGTATCCTATGTTGATCTAAAGGAAACGCTCATGGAGTGTAGTGAACCTGGTGCTATTCGTGATGAAGAACTGCTGGCGTATCTTGCGGGAGAGAAGGTACGGCCATTTGTTAAGCAGCATCTTGCACATTGCCAGTGCTGTACAGCACAACTGGTGGCGTATGAACGAATAGAACGCACCTTAACCAGTAAATTGTATCGGTTTGATTGTCCACCTAGTCAGGTACTCGGTGAATACCATTTGGGATTGCTCAGTAAGGAATTTACTGCCGCAGTCAGTAACCACCTGAGTATGTGCGAGCTCTGTGCAGCCGAGGTGGCAACGCTGACAGAATTTCTTGCGAACGATCAGATGCTTGCACGGCCCGCGGTCGCGCGAGATATGTCTGTTCAGACCTCCTCCCCAAATAATAATCATCGTTCCACGCAAGGCGCGAAAAGTGTCTTAGATCGTCTACAGAACACGGCGAATACGGGTGCTCGACGTATTCTTGCGACTCTCTTGCCGCCACAGCCGCGTCTGGCCTTTCAGCGTGATAGCACACAGGCTGCTTTATGGCCGCGCCGCTATACGGCGGAGGACGTCAGCATTGCCATCCAGGTTGAACGAGACGCAAGCCAGAGGGACTCTTTACAACTCATTGGCTTTGTTACCCGTCAAGGTCAATCACTGGATATGCTACAGGGAACGCAAGTGCTTTTGACAGCGCAGGCCGCTGACATGTCCCTTGCCGGAGCGCAGTATACGCAACAAATCGACGAACTGGGTAACTTTGTCTTTTCATCGATCGCTCCTGCGACATACCTGTTGGAGCTGCAGTTTCCTGGGAGCACCATCGTGGTCGAGCAACTTCCGGTAACTCTGCAAGATTGACCGCGTGGTTTATCTATTTTGATAAACGTATAGAGTGTGTCATAGTAACTCATTGTGATTTGTACCGCGTCAAATACGTCTAAACATATGAAATCGGGATAAGAAATGTGGGGATGGGCCTCCTTGCCTGAAGGGCCGTGATGCCTATGTTAAACGTTGTATGTTTTCAGTTGACGGAATCATTGTCACATGACACCTCAAGAACTGGTAGCCGATCTTCTTCTCATGAATGAGAAAGAGGGGAGGCAATTACTGCAACGCCACATTTTCACTTTTGATGACGCCTCTATTGCCTTCCTGGTTGAACTCATCAAGCGCGAAGCCGATCGCCAGTGGAATAATGATGGACAGGTATCATTTACGTTAGCTGGTTATCTCCTCGCCATCGGTGATCTAACCTTCAACAAAGCATCTCATGCACTGGGATTAATGGCTCGTGGCGATGCCCTACGCCGTATGGATCGTGACAAGGAAGCTCTCCCATATTTCGATGCCTCTGGCGAGGAGTTCAAAGAGATAGGCGATGAAGTTGGTTGGGCGCGCACACGCATAGGGCGCATTAGCGCTTGCCTGCAACTGAACCGCACGAACGAGGCGTTGCGAGATGCTGCGGCTGCCCGAGAGGTCTTCATTCGCCATGGAAAGCTGCTACGCGCTGGCCAGATTGATGTCAATGCAGCTATTGTCAACTACGAAATGGGTCAATTTGACCAGGCGCTGCGGCTCTTCGACCGCGCAATTGAAACCTACTCCTTACAAGGGGAAGGGGTTGAGCTGAATATTGCCCGTGCTCGTGGCAATAAAGCCATTACCCTGGCAGCCCAGGGCAAGTTTCGTGAGGCTGTGGCACTGCATGAACAGGCCCGCACAACGTTTGCCACTTATGGTGGGCAGGAAGTCGCGGTGGCGCGCGAGGAGCTGAACATTGCCCAGATTTATGCTTCACAGGGACACTACAGCCAGGCCTTGTTGCTTTTTAGCCGCAGTCGTACTATTTTTCTGCAATACAACCTGCAATTCCAGGCTGCCGAGGTAGCGCAGCAGATATGCCTTTGCCTGGTGCGACTCAATCGCGCCAGGGAAGCCTATGACCTCGCGGGCGATACAGTGGCTTTCTTTCGCAAATCGCCGGGACATCGCCAGAATTTAGCCTACTCTCTTATGTATCAGGCAGAGGCCGCCATGCTGGAAGGAAATTTTCGTGACGCTGATGAGATGCTCAAAGAGGCCAGTGATATTCTCGAAGAGGGAGGCTTTATGGCTCTGGCATCTATTGCGCGGCTGCAACAGGCTGAGCTCTATTTCGCGGGCGGTCAACTTGAAGCCAGCCTGCGCGAAGCTCAGCACGTCGCGGACGCTTTCGCGGAGCAGGAGGCCCTCCCACAATTGGCGCGGACGGCCCTGCTACAGGCGCGTATTGCCGCTGTGACAGGGGATATCGCGGCTGCTCAATATTTATGTGATCACGCCCTGGATATTGCTCAGGGTCAGGGACTGCTTGACCTCAAGTATCGCTGCGATTACCTGCTTGGACAAATTGCTGAACAGCGTGCTGACCTGGAAGCTGCTGCCCGTTACTACGATCGTGCCGTACAAGGTATCGATGAAGTACAGAACCACCTGGTTTTGGACGAGCGTACAAGCTTTCTCGAAGACAAAGGGAATATCTACCAGCGCGCCATCATTCTGGCGCTAAGGCGAGGAAATAAAGATCAGGCACTGATATACGTCGAAAAGGCTAAGTCGCGTGTCATCGGCGATTACCTGCGCAACAACATCGACATTCGCTTGCGCGCCGGTGATAAAGCTGGCGAGGCTATTCTTGAGGACCTGGCAAAACTGCGTGAAGAGCAAGCCTGGTATAGTTCGATTGTGTATGAGGCTGAAAATGAGGCAAATCTAAGCGATACTGCCATCATGCGTATACGCGCTATTGCACCTGCGCAGGCGCGCAAGGAGATGCAACTGCGTGAGCGCCGTATTGAACACCTGTTGGAACAGATGCAGCTGCGCCTGGCCGGCGACCTGATATCCCGGCAGCGCTCCAGTTGGACCAATAGCATTGTGACAACCCTCTGGCCGAAACTCGAACCCAACAGCGTGATGTTGGAGTATTATATTGCCGGACATGACCTCTTCATTTTTCAGCTGACGCACAAGGGCGTCAATGTGCACATAGTGCAGGGAGCCGTCCCCAAGTTGGAGCGTCTGTACTCTTTCTGGCGTGTGAATCTCGACCTTGTTGCCCAGGCTGCTGGTACGCAGGATCAGGACCAGGCCTTTATAGCTTTAGAGGATAATAGCCTTGGTTTGCTGCAAAAACTCTATGACCTGTTGCTCAGGCCTGTAACTCATATACTCAATTTCTGCGAACACCTGATCGTAGTACCCTATGGTATGTTGCACTATCTTCCGTTCCATTGTCTTTTCGATGGAACGCAGTTTGTTGTTGAGCGATTGAACGTCTCATATCTGCCCGCTGCAGCATTGTGGGAAATTTGCTGCCAGCGCGGCCAGCGTATCGAGGCGAAGAAGGCACGCCTGGGTGATTCGCTCGTGCTGGGTATCTCTGACAATGGCCGCTTGCAATTTGCAGTGCAAGAGGCGGAGGTGGTGGCGAAACAATTGGGGGCGCGTCCCATGCTGGACAATACTGCTACCGCCTCTCTCCTCTGGCAATATGGCGCGCGAAGCCCCATTGTGCATATCGCCGCCCATGGGCTCTTCCGACTTGACGCTCCCAACTTCTCGCACATCAAGCTAGCTGACCGCCAGCTCAGCACCATCGAGGTCTTCAATCTCGACCTTTCATGTTGCTCTCTGGTGACACTAAGTGCTTGCGAAACAGGGCGCGCGGTCGTTGGCGGTGTCGATGAAGTGATCGGCCTTGGACGCGGTTTCCTCTATGCCGGCGCCGCTTCCTTGCTGCCAACGCTTTGGAAAGTGGACGATGCCAGCAGTGCGGAACTGATGGAGATGTTCTACCAGGCGCTGCTGGGCGAGTTTAGTAAGACTGCTGCCCTGGCGGGGGCACAGCGAGCATTTCTCGCGCGCGCCCGCACATCTTCGCGGCCCTATCGCGCGCACCCCTATTTCTGGGCTGCTTTCCACCTGATCGGTGATCCTGGGCCGTTGCTGTAGGGATACATTTATTGCAACCATGTGCATTGGCTCCCCAGGCGGGCGCAATGAATTGCATCCCTACAGTGTCCTGTTCGTTATACATAAAGAGTAACAGCAACATCGCTGCAAACCCGTAAGGAGTCATCGTATGAAATACCTGGCCCCAGCGTATATCTCTACCCCGGAAGGCTTACAAGGCAACAAGCTGCTTGCTATTTCCGAGGATGGCCTCATAGACTCGATTTCTGACCTTGCAACCAGTGTATTTGCGCCATCTGATGTAGAATTTCTTCCTGGCGTTGCTCTATTGCCGGGCTTTGTCAATGTCCATAGCCACGTCTTTCAGCGCGCTTTGCGTGGGCATACGCACCGGCCACTTTCCCAAAAGGACACCTTCTGGACGTGGCGTAATGCTATGTATGCCGAAGCGCAGCGATTAACACCCGACAGCTTATTTACGCTGGCGCTGCAGACCTATCGTGAAATGCTGGCGGCTGGCTATACCAGCGTTGGAGAATTTCACTATGTACACCATCAGCCCGGCGGGCAACCCTATGCTGACCCTAATGCCATGTCTGAAGCGATTCTACAGGCTGGCCGGGAAGCTGGCATACGCGTCGTATTACTGATGACCGCTTACGCGCAGGCTGGTTTCCATATGCCCCCAGAGGAAGGCCAACGGCGCTTCTGTGATGCCTCGGTCGAGGCCTTGCTTGCTCGTGTCGAAGAGTTGCGCGACAAAGGTGAACTCATAGGAGTTGCTCCACACTCTGTGCGCGCAGTACCAGAGAACTGGTTCCGGGCCATTGCTGACTATAGCCGTACCCATCACCTGCCGCTCCATGTCCACGCCGACGAACAAGTAGCGGAGATCGAGCAGTGCCAGGCGGAGTATGGCTGCACTCCTATCGAACTGCTTGAGCGTTATGGTGCCCTGGGATCACAGACCACCATTATTCATGCTACCCACGCGAACGATCAAGAGATTGCCCTGCTGGCCAGGCACAGGTGTACGGTCTGTGTTTGTCCCACTACAGAAGGTGATCTGGGCGATGGTATTGCTCCCTATGCCGAGCTGCTGGCTGCCAGGATCCCTCTGTGTATCGGTTCCGATAGCAATACTCGCCTGGCGCCTGTTGAAGAGTTGCGCTGGGCCGAATACTCTGCCCGCATGCGCTATCAGCGGCGGCGCATTCTGATTGCCGACGAAGTATCCTCTCCGGGAACACTTTTACTTGACTATGGGACACAACTTGGGGCAACGGCCCTGGGGTTACATACGGGAGTGCTTCTTCCTGGAATGTATGCTGACTTTATTGGCGTAGATCTTAATCACCCGGCAATGGCGGGATGGAATGTCGATGACTTTTTAGACGTTCTGTTCTTCGGTGTATCCTCTGAGGTGATTACGCAGACGTGGGTGGGAGGGAGCAGGCGGGGCCCAGGTTGAAGGCAGGTGCGGTCGAGGTTGATAGCAGGCGGGGTCGAGGTTGACGGCAGGCGGGGGCCAGGTTGACGGCAGGCGCGGGCCAGGTTGACGGTAGGCGCGGGCCAGGTTGACGGTAGGCGCGGGCCAGGTTGACGGTAGGCGCGGGCCAGGTTGACCGCAAGGGTCAACCCTACTATACACGTGGGATGCTGCGCATTGCACGTGCGGGTGATGGGTGGGCGGGGGCAATACATTTCAATTAGGAAACGTTGAAATTCCTTGCCCGTTTTGGCCTCTCCTCCGGTTGTGGTTCCAGGGCGGGCTTTTCCTCGATCAACCTGAGGGCCTCAGCAATCGCTCTCTCTAACTGAGGGTCGATATCGTTGACATAATCTTGTGGCGCAATATCTACCTCGATATCGGGATCTGTGCCGTAGTTTTCTACGTTCCACCCGACATCTTTAAACCAGAAGGCATATTCGGGCTGTGTGGTGCGCGTCCCATCAACGAGGTTATGATTATGGGAGATACCGATTACACCGCCCCAGGTGCGCATACCAATCAATGGACCCAGGCCCATCAGTTTGAAGCTATGACAAAAAATGTCACCGTCTGAGCCAGCCTGTTCATTGGTGAGAGCCACCATTGGGCCGCGTGGCGATTCAAATGGATAGGGCGTTGGTTGTCCCCAGCGGGAGAAATCATAACCGATGCGACGCCGTGCTAATTTTTCCAAAAGCAAGCTAGAGACATTCCCTCCGCCATTCCAGCGCACATCAACGAGGAGCGCCGGGTAGTCATATTCGGCGAGGTAGCAACGGTGGAACTTCGAATAGCCGTCTGAACTCATGTCAGGAATATGAATATAACCAACGCGCCCATTAGAAAGGGTATGTACCGCCTCGCGATTCTTCTCCACCCACTCTCGATAGCGGGCCTCCCACTCGCTTGCAAGCGCCTTCACGGTAACCACACGCGATTCTTTCGTCTCTGCGGATTCAATCGTCAATTGCACCTCGTTCCTGGCCTGGTGCACCAGCAGTTCTTGGGGACTGCGGGCAGGATTGACGCGTTGGCCATTGATCGCCAACACCGCGTCACCCACGGTAACATTGATGCCTGGCATATTGAGCGGTGAGGTGGCGTTGCTGTCCCAGATGTCCCCCTGTACGATACGCCCAATTCTATAGCGTTCATGTTCACTATCATACTGCCAGTCTACTCCCAGGAAGCCTTGTCGATACTGAGGCCCCTGCCGGCGATCTCCGCCCATTTCATAGGCGTGAGAAGTGCCTAGCTCTCCTTGCAACTCCCAGAAGAGATCCGATAGTTCGGCACGAGAACTGACACGCTCTACGAGGGGAGCATACTGGTCGTAGATCGCTTGCCAATCTACTCCCGACATATCTTCAGCCCAGAAATGTTCCCGTTGCAAGCGCCAGGCCTCGGCAAACATCTGTTTCCATTCTGCGGCAGGTTGAACGGAAACCTTGACTCGGTTCAGGTCAAGCCAGCCGCTTTCGCGACCAGGCTCATTGCTATCAGTCTTGGGAGCTTTGTCTCCAGCTTTCAAGGCACGCAAACGGTTGCGGGCTGAATAGATCAGCGTCCTGCCGTCGCGCGAAACATCAAAGCTGTTCACGCTATCTAACAGCCACTCGTGTTTGTGTGTCTCGAAATCGTAACAGTAGATAGTTCCCCCTTTCGATTCGTTGGAGTCTGTAGGCGAAGGCAATGCTCCTTCGATGGGAAACATCGAGAAGAGCGCCTTGCCCTTGATGCCCTGTATGCTCGCGTAGCGGCCCTCCGGAACCGGAAATGGTAGCACTCGTGAAGTAATGCCCTCAAGGTTGATAACAAGCGAGGATTTTTTCTCGTCGGTGGTCTCCTCCTGTTCTTGCTCACCATTTTCGTCTTTTGCGTTCTCTTTGGCCTCGTTCTCAGGCTTTTTGGGTAAATCTTCCTCGCCGCTGTTCTGTTGTTTCTTCGAACCGATTCCCTCTTTTTCCTTCTCTTTCGCCGGTGGAACTTTCGGAACTGGAATAAATGGAGAAGGGAGGTCTTTTCTAAGCATTATTGCGTAGGGTTTTACGCCTCGTGGAAAGCTCCAATCAAAGTGGAGGTTGTCTCTCACGGGATTGAATGTACGTTTGCCCAGGAAGTAGAGATACTTGCCTTCCGGGTCAAAAGAGGGCGAAAAATCTGCGAGAACAGGTTCAGTCGCAAAGTGCGTCTCACCCGTTTCCAGGTTACAGAGTTTGATCACGGATGTTTGATTTGAATTGGCGAAGCTATATGCGAGCCAGTTACCGTCGGGAGACCATGCCGGGCCAGTAATCCGTTCGTACTCGCTGGTATCGACGACCGCTGATTTACTCGACTCAAGATCCACTACAACCAACTCATTGCGGTGATTGGTGATAGCGACAACATCATCTCCAGGTGAAACTACCATGTTGACGGCTCGCCCAAACTCAACTTCCGCCAGCGTTTTGGGCTCGCTGGCATCTTCGGGATTGAAGACAACCAGGGCTTCTCGGCCAATAGCATCGCTAATCGCTACCAGTCGTTTCCCGTCGTTCAGCCATTCTAGCATGCGGTAGCGTACGCCATCCGGTTCACCATGCTGAATGACAGGGCCTTCCCAATTCCCCATGGAAAAGGCTTTTCCTCGTGTCGTAATGGCTGTCGCATACCCCTGGGGATGTAAAGCGGATGAATCAAGGTATCCGCTTGCTGAGACAAATTTACGATTGAGCTGCGTGCGCAAACTGGGTAGCTCGACATCGATGTGTCGCACGCTCTCTGTTGCTGGATCGAACAGGTACAGATTCGCACCTGCGTGGTACACCATGCGTTGTCCATCGCCGGCTAGATTGCGGGCATAAAAATCCTGGTGATCAGTGTGGCGGCGCACATCTTCTCCCTGAGGAGTACAGGAATAAATATTGCCAATACCTTCATGATCTGAAATGAAGAAGATGCGCTCATCAACCCAACACGGAGCAGCAATATTTCCATTGAGTTGGAGCAAGCGTTGGAATGTTCCACTGCCGCTGCTATCGCACCACAAGTGCCCAACCGTGCCGCCGCGATAACGCTTCCAGCGCGCTGGTTCGTTAATATTTCGCCCCAGTACAATGCCACCGCCTGGTCCATATGAAATCGCATTTGCCATTCCCACGGGAAGTTGCCGGGGTAGGCCGCCTCCGGGTTTTATGGCATAGATGACCTGGAAACGGCTGTCAGGTTGGCCTGCGTTACTTGCATACAATATTTCGTCACCTGCGGGTGACCATCCCAGGACGCGGCAATTGGCAGCTTGATACGTAAGTCGTTGAGCGGGGCCTCCCTGTGCTGGCATTACATAAATCTCGTTCGGTCCCTCTTCTTGTCCTACAAAGGCAAGTAATGCACCGTCAGGTGAAAAACGTGGATGGCTTACTTCATCTACCGCTGCTGTTAGACGCTCGGCGCGTCCACCATAGCTCGTAATCAGCCAGAGATCATCCTCCGCAACGAAAACAATGCGATCCTGATGAATATGTGGAAAGCGTATATAACCCTGGGGCATAATCCACACCCTTCTTTCATTATTTGTAGGGAAAGTGCGGTCTTTACAGTTGCCATACTTTTAATGGTGAAATGTATTGTAGCACAGTTAAACTGAACATGTCGAGAGCGATGCTCAAGCGCTTGAGCAGGCAAATCAACGAGTCTCTGCCCTCTTGCTATATAGTTCTGATTATGGTAACCTCTCCTTGCAATAATTCAAACAAAACCTTCTAAGGAGAGATACTTTCATGACGCAAACCGTGAATGGTCAAAAAAATACGCAGCAGAAGCAAAATCGACCGGGGCAACGGCAACAAGAGCGCTTGATGCGCCAGGCTCGTCGCCGCCGCCGGCAGCAAATATGGACCAGTGTCACTGTAGTAGTAGTGGTGATCGCTGCTGCGGGCCTGGCTTTTTGGCAATATCAGCGTTATACAGCTCAACAGAGTGCTAAAAGCACAACAACACAAACAACGCATACGACGACTGCACAGGTTGGCCCTAAATGTGCTACAGCAACTTCTGCCGCGGCGGTTTATGATACAACTCCTAAGGCAGGCCCGCAAAATCCTCCTGCCGTGACAGGGACCCCGGCTACAAACGCTGATGGACTGCAATGCCTTGACCTTAAAGTTGGCAGTGGCAAGGTAGCACAGCAAGGGAGTACGGTCTCCGTTGAGTATTCGGGCTGGCTGGCAAGCAATGGCAAAAAGTTTGATAGCTCCTATGATCACGGCGCTCAGCCCTTTTCCGTCAGCCCACTTGGCCAGGCAAGTGTCATTCAAGGTTGGAACGAGGGATTGGTTGGGATGAAGGCTGGCGGTATCCGTCGAATCATTCTTCCCGCGTCTTTGGCCTATGGTCCGCAGGGTAACCAGGGTATTCCGCCCAATGCAACACTGATTTTTGATGTGACCGCCGTGAGTGTGCAATAACAGCACACTCTTGCGGATGAAATGTAAAAGAAGTAAAACGGGTTTTATTTTGCCCTTGACTTTTGGAATTTTGCTGGGTATACTTCTAGCAATTTGAGACCAGTTTCCAATTGTTCCACTCTGTGGAAAGGGCAAGGTATTCTCATGGCCATTTGGCACCGGGTAGAGGCGCAAAAAATCATTATGTTGCAGGCGTGTTGCCTGTACCATCCCATTGATGGTCCCGGTGTCGATTTGCCGATACCAATACATTTTTCTTCCTCATCCCATTGATTCGGGGGTGAGGAATTTTTTTTGACCTGTTAGTCTCCGGGCTTGCTATAATGCTTTTTAACTTATACATCTGGAGAGCGGAAAATCCAGCGAGGGCCGATAAATCGGCGCTGGGCGCGATAAATCGGCCCCTACGGGTGGCCAGATGATGTTGTGAAAAGTTATATAGCGGTTCAACTAGCAACCTCAACGACTAGCGTTGTTTGTTGAACTAGCGAAGGAGGAGATGATGACCTGTCAACCTGTTGTTATTGTATGTTTGGCGTGATGATGGAACGCCGTGTTACAAAGAGGAGAGGAACTTACTCATGAGCATGACACAAGTAAACCAATCGACCGAGACCAGCAACGAATTGCTGGACATGGATCAACTCAGCAATCGCCATATGCTGGTGCGATCACCGCAGATGGCGGCTTTAATACGGCTCCGAGGGACATTGCTAAAAACGATCCGCAATTTCATGGAGGCAGAAGATTTCGTCGAAGTGACCACCCCAACCATCACCAGCTTAACAGGAGCCTGTGAAGATTTTTCAACGCTCTTCCCGCTCGAGTACTTTGGCAACAAGGCTTTCTTGACGCAGACTGCCCAGTTGCATCTGGAGCCATTGGTACACAGTCAGACCTTGCGCCGCGTCTATTCGGTGAACCACAGCTATCGCGCCGAGCCGCGTGCCGACCATCGCCACCTGACAGAGTTTGTGTTGATTGAGCCAGAAATTGGCTTTGGCAATTTACAGACGCTACTGGACATCGAAGAGCGTCTGGTCAGTACCCTGGTGCAGAAGGTGCTAGAGACGAGGCGCGAAGAGTTGGAGATGCTCGGGGCCGATGTGGCCATGTTGGAGACGATCATGCCTCCCTTCCGCCGCATGACCTACACTGAGGCCGTTGAACTGCTCAACAAGATGGGCATAGCTACCAACTGGGGGGATGACCTGGACCGCAAGCGTGAAATTGCTCTGCTGGAATGGTCGCAGTTCCCCACCTTCATCACGCACTACCCCCTGGAGTTGAAATTCTTCAATATGCGCCAGAATCGCGAAGACGAGCGCATCGTCAACGCTGCTGACCTCTTGCTTCCAGGCGTGGGTGAGGTCTGCGGAGGTGCTGAGCGCGAAGAAGATCCCATTCGCCTGCGCCATCGATTGATGAATTCAGAAGCCATGAAGCATCTACTCGCGGCTGGCGGGAGTGCGGAGGACTATGAGTGGTATCTGAAACTACGAGACGATGACTCGATCCCCTACGCAGGTTTTGGCATGGGCTTCGAGCGGCTGGTACAGTTCATCACCGGCAGCGAGAGCTGCTTGAACTGTGTCGAATATCCGCGTAACAGCGTCCACTATATGCCGTAATTGTGATGATGGACTCGACAAGATTGCTGACGCTTTTTCAGCAGCTAGGTGTGGTCATGAACGGGCATTTTGTGCTCAGTTCGGGACGGCACAGCAACGAATACTGGGAAAAGTTCCGCTTGCTAGAGTGGCCTCGTGTCACAGAACGCCTCTGCCAAGATATAGCGGAGCGCTACCAGGGGCGTATGCTCTCGGCTGTGATTGGTCCGACAACAGGAGGAGCTTTATTGGCGCAGGAGGTGGCACGCCAGCTCGATACGCGCTGCCTCCTCGCTGAACCAGTTGCGGAGGGTGGACGAGGGCTGCGTCGTGGCTTTAAGCTCGATGCATTCGCTCCTGTCCTGATTGTTGATGATGTCCTGACAACAGGTCTCTCACTGCGCGAAACACTATGTGCTATTGAGCCATACCATCCGGACATCGCCGGTATCGAAGTGCTCATTGATCGCAGCGGAGGTACAGCCGCCACGCAATTCTCCGTCCCCTGTCATGCCCTGCTCAGTGTTACGGCACAAACATATAGTCCAACTGACTGTCCATTGTGTGCTGCCGTTGTACCACTGGTTAAACCGGGCACGAGAGGTTAATCTTCACTCCTCGTGGAATCTGGTTTGTCGCATTCCACGAACAGGGACTGGGAACAACATCAGCCGGAGATCAACGGTTGCGTTTAAACCAGTTAAGGTAAAAAAAGTGAACTTTCTAGATAAATTGCTCAGCGCTTCACGCCAGCAGAACAGCCTGCTCTGTGTCGGTTTAGACCCGGAACCAGACCGTTTTCCTGCGGCCCTGCGTGAAATGCCGGTTGAGAGAGCTGTGATCTACTTCTGTCGCGCCATTATCGAGGCAACAGCATCGTTTGTGTGTGCCTTCAAACCAAATATCGCCTTTTTTGAGGTGCTTGGCCTGGCCGGAATGCGCGTGTTTCAGGAAGTGCTGAGCGCTATTCCTGCCCATATACCGGTGATCGTCGATGCCAAGCGAGGCGATATTGGCATTACCGCCCGCAACTATGCCTCTACAATGTTTGATGTCTATGGCTGCGATGCAGTGACGGTCAATCCCTACCTGGGTTATGATAGCATCGCCCCTTTTCTTGCGTACCGCGAGAAGGGAATCATCTTGCTCTGCCGTACGTCAAATCCGAGTGCGCGAGATTTTCAAGATCTGCTGGTACAGGACAATGGCGATCAGCTACGCCCACTCTACGAGGTAGTTGCCCGGCGCGTCCAATCGTGGAACGAAGCTGGCAATTGCGGCCTGGTGGTCGGCGCGACCTATCCCCAGGAACTGCGTACTATTCGCTCTATCTGTCCTTCAATGCCCATTCTTATCCCAGGCGTGGGTGCCCAGGGCGGAGACCTCGAAGCTGCGGTTCGGACCGGGGTGGATAGGCACGGTGAGCGCGCCATACTTGCGGTTTCTCGCTCCATACTGTATGCTGGCAATGGCCCTGACTTTGCCACTATGGCAGGGGAGGAGGCACAGAGATTACGAAACCTGATGAACGAGGCGAGAAGTAACAGCGAAGCATGAACCTGCAAACCGAGCTGGCGCCGCGCCACAAAAGTGGCCTCTTGCTAAAGAATCCAGTTATCACCGCGTCCGGTACGTTTGGTTATGGCGTCGAATACGCCAGGATAGCCGAGGTACAACGGCTGGGCGCCGTTGTCTGTAAAGGCACAACCCTGCACGCCCGCAGTGGCAATCCACACCCTCGCACCCTTGAAACATCATCAGGGATGTTGAATGCCATCGGCTTACAGAATCCAGGTATTCATATAGTCGTTGACAGGTATGCTCCCATCTGGGAAACCTGGCAGACGCCGGTGATCGTCAACGTTGCAGGAGAGACGATCAGAGAATTTGCTCAACTGGCCGAATTGCTGGAAGGCGTGCCCGGTGTGGCAGGTATCGAGGTAAACGTCTCCTGTCCGAACGTGCAGGCGGGGGGAGAGGTCTTTGGTGCCAGCGCCGCGACCGTTGCGGATGTCACTACCGCGGTGCGCCGAGAAACCACGCTTCCTGTGATCGTGAAACTCTCGCCCAATAGTGGCGATGCACGTCCAACTGCTTTGGCCGCCGCCTCATCTGGCGCCGATGCCATCTCGCTTATTAACACTATTACAAGTATGGGCATAGATATCAAGACGCGCCGGCCAGCGTTAACCCATGGGACTGGAGGGCTTTCCGGTCCAGCCATCAAGCCCATTGCATTGCGCATGGTGTATGAAGTAGCGCGCGAATTGCGTCTATCCTATCCTCATGTTCCAATAATAGGTATCGGCGGTATAACCAATGCAAGAGACGCGCTTGAGTTTATCATGGCAGGCGCGTCCGCGATCCAGATTGGCACTATCAATTTTGTCAACCCTCGTGCTGGCGTTGAGATTATCGAGGGGATCGAGGAATTTCTTCGCAAAGAGGGGGTGGAGGATATTGGGGAGATTGTTGGGGCTGTCCTGGAATGATACGGCGATTTTATTTCAACTCCAACGACATCGTTCTACTCATTCTTACCATACCCTGCCGTTCATAAAAAGCAATCAGCATAGTCCTCTTTCGCTGCAGCGCAAACGTGGATGTTCATTATGCTATCTTTCTTTTGGAAGGCGCAAGAATGCTATCCGTTATACTCCGCTTTCAGGGGTTCTGCCACCTCATCTGCCTCGCGTTAGGTCGCGTGTTTCTTGCAAATTATTGGGATTGATGACCAATTGCACGGAACGTTCAATCGTCGCTGGGTCTCGCCTGATGGCGGCGCAATGTTCATCAAGCACCGCGCTTTTATGCTGAAACATATCGATTGGCCCGCCAGCGAAGTTCCAGATGTCCGCGTACTGCGCCACCACACGTAAAGTCAGCTTTTCGCCTCCGCCACCGATAGCGATAGGTGGATATGGCTTTTGCACAGGTTTCGGCTCGCAGTACGCGTTCTTTAGTTGATAGTATTTCCCATCAAAATTGGCTGGTGTCTCTGTCCACAATCTTTTAACTACTTCGCAGGCTTCGCCTAAGCGGCGGATTCTCTCACCTGGCTCGTAAAGCGGAATGTTGTACATTTCGTGCTCTAGCTCGTTCCAGCCGGCTCCAATGCCGAAGTCGAGACGCCCGCGAGAGATGATATCTAAAGTCGTCGCCATGTTCGCCAGAACGGCCGGGTGGCGGTAGGTGTTACCCGTGACCATCACTCCCACCCGCAATCGTTGCGTGCGAGCCGCGAGCGCGGCCAGCAGCGTCCAACCCTCAAGGCACTGGCCGGTTGGATCGTAGCCCAATGGGATGAAGTGATCGAAAACCCAGGCATGTTCGATGATGGGGATGCTATCTGCTTCAAGCCAGACTCTCAGTATATCCTCATATGTAGTGTTTTGTGGTGCTGTTTTTATACCGAAGCGCAGGTTCTTTTTTGTTGACATGTGTACTTTTTTCCTTCTTACATACTTTCCAGTGGTATAAAGCCGATTACTCTGAGGGCATTAGCCATTGTTTGTACTGTGGCGTTGACCAACCAGGCGCGGAACGCTTTTTCGCGTTCGTCTGTCTCTTTCACTATGGGCGGTGTATGCTCATAGAAATCGCTAAAGTGTGAAGCTAAATCATAGATATACGCGGCAAGCATATGCGGAGCGAGCTTTGCGCTAGCATCTGCCAGGCTACGCGGGTAGGCGTCGATATGGCGTAGCAACTCCCATTCGCTCTGTTCGAGCTGGTCGGGCAGCGCGGTAAGCCTTTCGGGCAACTCGTAGCCGCTACTATCCAGTTTACGCAGAATGCTGTTTGCCCTGGCGTAGGCATACTGGAGGTAGACGCCGGTGTCGCCATTGGCTCGCAACGCCTCATCCATGTCCAGCGCGATTACCTGCTGTAGATTATAGCGAATCATGAAGTAGCGGATCGCGGAGGCCGCGGCGATGGCCGCTGTTTCTGTTGACAACTCAGGTTTCGTCTCTAGCATTCTCTCGATAGCAGCATTGATGAGGTCATCGGCTTTGATCTCGATACCTTTGCGACCGCTCATGGCATAGAAATCGTGCTTGTCGGAGGTGTCTACCCCCAAGCGGACCGCGGTTGCGGCGGAGAGTGTGACTACTTCGTAGGCGAGGTGCGTTGAGTTATCCGCTTGCTCATCATAGCCCAGCCTGCGCAGGCTCTCGTATAGCACCTGCTGTAAATATGACTGGCGCACATCGATCACATTAATAACCCGCCTTGCGTGGCCGAATCGCCTGGGATCAACTTCCTCAGTTGATCCATGTTCGTTCTCCTCGTCGGGTGTGCGCATCGTCCAGAGCAGGCGTCCATCGTGCTGCCTCCCCCAAGGGATAAATGTGAACTGAACCTCTTTTTGCGGGTCATCAGCGAGACCGAATTTCCAGAGCTGGTAGGCAATATCTTTGGCAGTGTAGGTTGCCGTGCCGTCGCTCCTGACGAGAATCTTGTCACTTGAGCGGTCGCCTTCTTCCGTTTGCACCTCACCGCCACCAAAGGGCAGTATCCAGCATCCTGCAGCCTTGCCTGTTTCCGGTTTTTCCAATAGCCCTTTATTTTTCAGCATCTCGAAGGTGCGTTTCCATAGCCCGGAATGTAATACGGCAGACTCCCACGTTAACAGGTCGTACGAGACATTCAAACGGGACATTGTTTTCAGATGCGCCTTGACGATCTCGTGGGAGATGTTAGCGGCCAGGACTGCGTAAGCGGGCCCAGCCTCCGGCTTGCCTCCATGTTCGATGGCATGCAACACGGCCTTGCGCAAATCCATTAGCTCTTGCAGCTTCTCTGGCTGGCTCTCTTTGACCTTCTCAGCTTCATCAAAAGCTTTACCTACCGCGACATAGACGCGCGAGCAGTAGTAGTCAAAAGACTCACCTGGCAGCCGCTCGTTGCCGTCAGGTAGTTGGATTATGCTTTTGTACAGGAGGGTGAAACCCATCACAACATCCGCGACCTGGACGCCCGAATCGTCGATATAGTTCTGCGCCTCAACCTGGTAGCCTTGCGAGCGCAACATGCGGACGACGGTATCGCCGATGCATGAATTGCGCAGGTGGCCGACATGGGCAGCCTTGTTGCTATTGATATTGGTGTGCTCAACAACGATCTTCGTCCCAACGCCTGTATCGCTCCGTCCGTAATCGGCGCCGTTATTAATGACACGCTCGATGATACTTTGGCCAATGTAGGGGCGGTTCAGGCGAAAATTGAGAAAGCCCGGTGCGGTAACAGTGATCTCTTGAATGGCCGGGGTCCGCATATCCCGCAAGATCGTCGCCAGCGCTTCGGCAAGGGAGAGTGGCTTACGGGCCAGTTTCTGCTTGCCTCCCCACGGCATTACAGGCATCGAATAGTCGCCGAAACTGGCCTGTGCCGAAAAACGGAGATCGATGGGCAATTGTTCAATATCGAAATCTATCTGCTCTTGTACGAGATATGTTGAAACTGCCTGTTTTATCAGTGTCGTGAGATAGTCATAGAGATCTCCCGGTGTTGTTTCGGCCATGTGTAGCGTCTCGCTTGTTGTTGTCATTTTCCCTCACTTCAAACCAAAACGTGCGTAGTATACATTCCTTGTTATATGGAGTGTTCATTCACTATAACGTAGCTTTAGTTAATGGTCAAGTACTTCAAAGACAAAAAGTAAGAGGCGACCAGCTTTCGGCAGTGCTCAAAAGCTGGTCGCCTCTTGTATACGAACCGGGTCGTAGTTAACTTCTTGATCCTACAGGTAGAGAGAACATGCCCGTCTTGCCGAGTACACCAGAGAGAGCGGTATACCAGGCTAGAAGCGCTGTAAGGATGCCAAGCCAACCTCCGAGAATGCCAAACGTGCTGCCGCCACCAAGTTCAGCCACTGCCAACGAGAGGAAGGTCAGGAAAAGGGCAGCGAAAACTGCAATAAGAGCCCAGTTAA
Source organism: Chloroflexota bacterium (assembly GCA_005881495.1). Next base: position 30,571 of record VBHI01000342.1, on the reverse strand, counting down.
TCCTCAGAGAGCCGAGGAGCATTATCCCTGTGAAGATCGTCCAGCCAAGCAGGAAGTAGCCAAATGCTGTAGGGCTGAGTATCAGTTTATTCTGGATGCTGTAGCCGACTGCCAACCAGAAGGCTCCATAAGAAGTGAAGGCTGTGGCCGCGAAGGTATTCCCATTTCTGAATTCCCACATCGCTGCCAGTATCTGGGCGATACCGCCATAGAAGAGGGCCAGGCCGACGACAATCGCCAGACCTGAAACTACTGGAATCAAACCAGCGTTGGTAGCACTAAGGACGAAAGTCGTAAGGGCGAAGGCGCTTAAGCCGAGGGGTCCAGGGTTAGCTACTGCTACGGACTCCGAGCGTTCTGATGCGATTTGGGCCATTGTGTCCCACCTTTCATTAGGAAGACTAGCAAAACAAATGTACTTTCCTCTGTACAAACCGGTCAAAAGTGTAGTTAAGACCTTGCAACTGCTTGTCGCAGGCACCCTTGCCTGCCGAGTAGGTAGGATACGTCATCCACAAGCCGTAGTGGATGGCTTCATGTTCGCCTCGGCCGTATTGGTAGGTTATGGGTAGATAAGGCGAAAAGACGTTGTCCGGCAATGAAATGAATGAGAACCAATAATCAAACAGAGGTGTGTTTTGTCGTTCCCCCTTTCTTCTTTTTAAGAGTCGTATACTCGATCACGCTTAGGAGTTCACTTACCAGTAATTATAAGCGGATGTTACACAGTATGCAAGTTTATGCAATCACAAAATTGTGAGTGCGCATGTCTCGCGAAATCCTGGCGGCAGGGATTTATTGCTTCTGCTCCTGGGTTTGAAGCTCGTGGGAAGGAGTTTCTGCCGATTTCTTCTGTGCTGTTTTCTTGCCAGCGAAGAAGATGCCCGTCAGTATCAGTGCCAGCCCCCCGATTGCGTTGATACCGACCGGTTCGTGCAGCAGCAGCGCCCCGTAGATCAATGCTGTGCAGGGCAGCAGGTAGGTGACTATCAGGGTGCGCGTTGGTCCAACGCGTGCGATCAGCCAGTAGTAACAGATGTACGCCAGCGAGGTTCCTCCCAGCGCCAATGCCACCGCCGATCCCACGGACCAGACCAGCGGTATATGCAATGGATGCTGTGGCTGTACTACAAAGGCGATAGTCGCAATGGGGGCCAATATCACAGCGCCCATAGTGGTTTGACCGATGGCTGGTTGCATCAATGGCAGTCCCGAAAGCATTCTCAGCGCAAACAGGCTGCCGAAAGCATAGCTTGACGATCCGATAAAGACGAGCAGTGCCCCAAAGAGATACAGATTCGAACTGGTGGGCGTAAATGCGGCAGGCCCAACCAGCAGTCCAACTCCCAGGAAACCAATCAACACGCCTCCTACGCGCATCCACGTCAGCTTTTCGCCCCTTGGCCACCAGTGCGAGACGATGATCACCACCAACGGCGTGGTTGCATTCAGAATGGCAGCCATGCCCGAGGAGATATACTCCTCTCCCCAACTGATGGTCAGGTATGGTATTACGGCATTGAAGATGGCTACCACGAAGAATCCCCAGAGGCGCGAATGCCAACCATTCATGATGGAGGGTTTAAAAGGGACGACCAGCAATAATCCCAGCGCGCCCAAGACAAGGCGCACAGCGACCAGGGTAAGAGGCGTCATATCGGCGATCGCGACTTTAATGAAAAGAAAAGATGCGCCCCATAAAGCGGCCAGTGAGAAGAGGACAAGGTACTCTTTCGGTTTCATACAACTATTCTCCTGTTGTGTGAAAAACAAATTATATCACATCACCAGCAAAGCCCACTTTGCAGAATGGATGAGGCTTGACTTTGCATAGCCAATGGAGTACCATAGCCGCAGTTGGTAACTAAGGTTACGAAATGGGCGCAAAAATGAAGTTTAACGATATTGGGAGTGGACATATTTATGTTGGAGCGCGACGCTGTGCGCTGGTTGCAACTTACTTACAAAGTACCCAGCGAGCCATCACAGAAAAGAGTGTGGGTTTGGCGACGTTTACAGAACCTCGGCGCTTTTGCACTGCAAAATTCAGTCTATTTGCTTCCCTTTTCAGAAGAGGTAGAGAAACATTTTCGCCAGCTCGCCCACGAGATTCGTGAGATGGGGGGAGAAGCAAGTATCTTTTCTGTCGCAGCGCTTGATGTTGCTGATGAGTTGCGTATACAACAAACATTGGTAGAGGCGCGCAGCAATGAATATACCCGGGTGATAAAGGTGTGTGGCCGTTTTTTGGCGAAAGCGGCGGCACTCGTCGAATCACAAAATTGGAATGACCAGGTTCACGCGGAATTCTCTGAAGTATTAGAAAAAGTCCATGTCCTCTTTCGCACCGCCAAACGTCACGACATGCTGGGTTCAATAACCGCTTCAAAGCGCGCTGCGGCGGCTGAGTCGCTGGCTGTTTGTGAACAAGTATTCCGCGTGCTGCTCGATCAAGAATATGCGCGAGCGCGTCGCTTACTTGAAATGCACAGTGATTTGCTCTCCACGGCGATCGATACTGAACCGTCTCTCGTTGGGGAGCGGAATAGCGAAGTAGAGGAGTGACCAGGGTAGCCTATTTTGAAATCACATTTATTACGGAATATATCCCTTACTCTCTATGTTGTTACAAATACAATGAGCCTTATTTTGAAGCTCGTTGCAACTAAATGCCCAACTCATGCGTATAGTAATGGAAGAAAGCTTTTTAGAAAAACGTTTGTTTGTCTAAAGATTGGCTCGGCCTTCCAATAAAAGGAAAATAACATGCAGCAAGAAAACTATGTTCGACAATCCAGCGGTTCCAAAGCAATGGCCCTAGATGTCCGTGCATTGCGTTTAAGATATCGTTTACTGCAACTTCTGGCTCTTATTCTCGGGGCTGCCAGCGCTATCGGTCTACATTACATTTTTGCGCGCTAAGAAATAGCATCTTTCACATTTCTATTCCTACTTATAGATAAATAAAGGGACACTCAGAAAAGGTGTCCTTATGTTTTGTTCTCTGACTTCTGTCTCTTCATTCACTCCACTAACTGCCCAGTTCTTGTGCAGGGGTCATTGGTCTGTCCTCATTCTCCCAAAGGCTGGCGAAATGATCCCAGTTATGCACCATGCGCGGTTCCTCATCACGAGTTGTCACCTTCGTGTATCCACTATCCAGGTTCCAATTACGCAGGTCCTCGCAAAGCGCGCTGAGCTTCTGATTTCTTTCGCTTGCTGAAGCGGAGGTATTGCGTAATGCTGCGTAGTATCCGATGGCACGCCTGCAGAGGTGCTCACTTAAACGCACCGCGTAAGCCATAACCTGTTCATAGTTCAACGTACCTGGCTCGCGAGAATTTTCTGCGAGTCTCGCAATAATTGGGTTATTTGCTCGATTCCTGGTCAGCGCCTTGAAGGTGAAAAAGCGAAATGTGCCACGTCCAGCCAGGTACATACGTAGTCGTCGTAGCCCGGCCCGGTAATCCTGCTCAAAAACTTGACTCTGTTCTTCAGTCAATTCGTAGGTGACTCCTATGGAATCGTTCAGTAAATGCAGCACTTGCGCTGATAACGTAGCAGGTGTGATACAATTCGCTGCTGCCGGTTCTATATATTGTCCCCACGGTTGACGTATCCATCGATAAAGAGGCTGGTTAAAAAAGGTGTTGGCGATGTACTCATCCAGGCAGAATTCAATGTAGAAGTGCGTCCCCAGAGGGGCGAATTTTCCTGGTACCTCACTGGTGGAATAGATGCCTACCAGGGTGTTGATGTAGGGATTGAGCGCAATATCCGCGGCTATATGCGAAAGGTAGCCCATGGCAAAAGCCAGTGCCTGGCTGCGTAGCGCGGGCGAGGGTATATTCGCGGTCAGTTCGAGGAAGGCAAGCAGGACATCACCTGAGCGGTTGTAGTGCAGCAGGTCGGCCCAGCGCCTCTCGCTTGCTGTGGTTGATTGAAGTTTGTGCCAGTTTTGCTCTCTGAAGTCCGAAATTTTCTCTCGAAAAGAACCCTTCTGGAAGTACGTCATGTCAGGAGCGAGCGCTCCAAGGAAGGCCATCGCTGATATATCACTGCCCGGAAAGCGGATATCAATGTTGGGGAGAGGACCGGTAATCCATACAGCTCCCGCCGGGTTGTTTTGCGATGGAGTAAGCCCTCCGGCGGAGCGACGGTGCAAAGCAGAGTTATCAATAATCAATGAGCCAAGATCATTGCCGGCATCCTGACTGCGTTGGGCAGTTTCGATCAGGACACGCCAGTGTGTGAGAAATGCAGGCATACTTATACCTCTCCTCAGTGTTCAACTCTTGATGGCGCTGCTCTCCTGTCTGCTGAATACAAGTAAACATATGTGGAGGTTATTGTAATTGTACACACTTTGAGTCAACTATTCAATGCACTATAGTGTCCCGGAGTCATGATCAAGTATGTCCGCAAAAGATAAACATCTGTGATGATGCTTCAAGGAAAAATGAGACTAACCCACACCTATGTTGATTGGCAAATTCCTTCTGTGATGTGATAGTCGCTTGCACTGTACAGGTTGTGAATCCATAATAGAGGGGTATCCTACGACAAAAGGGGTCGCCACACATGATAAACATTATCGCCATTGATCGCATACTTGTGCTTCTCTTACTCATTGCGCTCGCAGTTATCCTGGTGGCGAGAAGATTTGCTATCCCTTACACGCTTGGGTTGGTGGTTGTCGGCTTGCTCATCAGTCTTTTTGGGTTTCTTCCAGATATTCACCTGACACCAGAATTAGTGCTGTTTGTGTTTCTGCCTGCTTTACTCTTTGAAGGATCCTGGACAATACATGTTCAACAATTACGGGCAAATTGGGTTCCAATTTTCTTATTGGCTGTGCCGGGATTACTCTTGTCGCTGATCCTGATTGCTGTGCTGGTGCATTTTTTCGCCGGTCTGCAATGGAGCTATGCATTTTTACTCGGTGCAATTCTTTCACCTACCGACCCTGTCGCAGTGCTCGGGCTGTTCCGTCAGTTAAAGGTCGATAGTCGTCTTTCGGCCATTATTGAGGGGGAAAGTCTCTTCAATGATGGCATTGCAGGGGCTTTATATCAAACATTTCTCACCATTGTTCTGCTCTCTCTCTCAGGTCATGCGATTTCGGGAGCAGCTGCATGGGCCAGCGGTTTATCGACTTTTGTGGTAGAAGCTGGTGGTGGCGCTTTACTTGGCCTGGTCTGCGGTTTTCTGTTAAGTCGTTTCGTCACATTTATTGATGACCCACTGATCGAAACAACGATTACCATTATTTCAGCGTATGGGGTGTATCTCCTGGCTGATTTCCTCCATGTGTCAGGTATTCTCACCCTGATTGTTGCAACCCTCATCTTTGGAAGCTATGGGCGGCGGATTGGTATGTCTGAGCATACGAGGGAAGCAGTCGATAATTTTTGGGGTATCGCGGCTTTTATAGCGAATGCTCTTCTCTTTCTCCTTGTTGGTGCAGAACTCAATCCATTGAGATATTTCTCAAGTGTTGCAGCATACTCTTTACTCTTCCCTGCAGCGGTGGCGGTCGTTGCGGTTTTATTGGCACGGCTAGCCATGGTGCTCATGCTACGTTTCTTTACCCACTTATTAGGAGGATCAATCCTTTTCTCCTGGCGGTTTGTGATTTATTGGAGTGGATTACGCGGCGCGCTCTCGCTCGCTTTGGTACTGGCTCTGCCGATTGAGATTCCGGTGAGAGACATACTGCTTTTCTCAACCTATATGGTTGTATTGTTTACGCTCCTGGTACAAGGATTGAGTTTACGGTTCATCTTGAAACGGTTGCCGTCTGTATCATGATGCAGGATGGATATAGCAATAACTGAGCAAACGTGTTATATTTATCGATAGTAATAAAACCATCGATATTTGGAGTAGAGAAAATGAATACATCATCGACGGATAGACCAGATACTGCGGTTGCCTCCCAACCTGCTCGTGATGACGCGCCGCGGCGCTTGATCGTCACGGCAAGCGTTGCTATTTTTGCGGTGCGTGATTGGTCGTTATGGATATTGTTGCGCGAAGGTCCCTGGGGACCACCAATGCGACTGGTCCTCGGTACAGAGTCCGTCACCGAGGCGGTTGATCGTACTATCGAAGCTCTTCTGATGTGGCCTGTGAATGCCCCATTGATACAAATGAAAGCGGGCTGGCAGGAACAACAGGTCTACGTCTGGGGTAGCACGGAGCAGGGATCGGCTGTTTCACTTATTCATAGTGTTCTCCTGCGGGCAAATCGTGATGAGCTTCGTCCCAATCTTCATGCGCACGCTGTACCTAGTCTGCGCGTGGGATGGACGCCTGTCAGCGAGATCGAGTCAAATCAACGGGTGCTGGACGCGGAAGTACGTCCTGTTTTGCGCTCAGCGCTGCATACCCTTCGTTCACAAGTACAGCGCGATCCTGAGATTGTGCTGCGCTACCTGGCGGACATGGGTGAAAATCAAGCTGTAGAATTAGAATGGTGGAGGCAGGAAGTGAAAGCCGTCAGCAGTAAAGAGACACGTCCCATGGGCGTATTGAAGGAACCAGCACCAGGCGATGGTACCGTCACACTTGCTGAAGCTGCCTTACTCTATAAAGCGTTTTTCCCGCCAGATGAGCAGATAGACCTATCTAATTTAAGACGGCGTTTCCTGGCGACCAACCGGCTTGAACCATTGAGTGAGGAGCGTCCGGTACGTGGGCGAGAACTAGATTGGCGGCGTGTCAGTCGAGCCTATCGCTACCACGCTTCAAACGAGTAAGCGAGATTCAAAATATTGCTTCCTGAAAATAGAGGATACATCTATGGCAAAAGTAACGACAGGCACCGGTGACACTGGATATACAGGTTTGCTTGGGGAGGAGCGGGTAGCGAAATATGACCCGCGCCCGGACACGTTCGGCACAGTTGATGAAGCAACCTCTGCCCTGGGTCTGGCACGTGCGATGACACAGGATCCACAGGTGAAAAAAATTATTTTCGACATTCAGAACGAATTGTATTACTTAATGGCGGAACTGGCCACAACGCCGGAGAACTATGAAAAAATGGGTTTCCGCATGACGGCTGAACATGTGCAAAGGCTGGAGCAGGTTGAAGAGGCCCTCAAGCAAGAAGTGGAAATACCAAATAAGTTTATTATTCCTGGCGATACGCCCGATGAGGCTACGCTCGACCTGGCGCGCACCATTATTCGCCGCGCGGAGCGTATGGCGGTAAAATTGCTGCATGCTGGCGTCATCGAGAATGGTGAAGTTGTGCGCTACTTGAACCGTCTCTCCGACCTTGTCTTCATCCTCGCGCGCTACATCGAAGTGAAATCATCGCTGGCTCAGTTGCCAGAATGATGTTGCGCTTGCGCCGGTCATTTATTTCGCAGGATGGTAGTGGCCTGATCGGGTCCCTACGAATGTAGTGTTACCAATTGAGCGCGTCGGCGTTAGGTCTTCTTTTCAGAAGAATGATTCCGCTCACATACTCAACGAGTTGATCTCCGCCACGGAGGGTAGTGAGATCTATTCTGAGGTCGTTGATGCTCCACACATTCAGCCTGTTGATGTCGATATCCGGGATAAAAGCTGACTCTGAATACGGACTCCCGTGTAGTGAGAGACTGGACATTTCACAACCTAAAAGCGCGTCTGGAATTCTTGGAATGCTCTCGTAGAAGGCGAGCGGACGGGGTCGGCCGATGGGTAAAGCGGCCTGGGGTTTATATAAGCGAGTGTAGCCGATAAATGTCCGCCAGTTCTGGCTGCGTGGGGAAATGTAGATCAGGCCAAAAGTATATCTTTTTAATCCTCGCATGTCGTAGTGAGTGACGGTCAATCCCTGGTGGCCCGCCTTTGCCGCCTGGGCCAGTTCAAATAACAGGGCTTTGGTGCGATCCGCGATCCGCGCGTCTTTTGACCAGAAACGTTCATGAAGCATGTAGAGCACGGTACTATATGCTCTCGAGCGTTCATACTCTTCAAGAGTATTGCATACTTCGATGTAGATATCAGGTTCGTAATAATTGCCTTCAGGAGCTTTATACGTTCCCTGGTACGGCCCAAAAGGCGGGGAATACTCGACGAATTTCGCCTGTTCACCTGCGGCGCGGATACTAAAATGTGCGATAGGATATTCGGAGCTATGCATCGTCATCTGATTGTCCCGCTTTCCATAGTTCGCATTGCACCATTATAGATTCCTGCGTGAGGGTATAGCAAGTACCGTGCTACACAAAATGTGAGCTACTTCATATTTTTCTGCTGTTCAGCATATTACACTAAAAGAGAGACTGTTCAGTTGCCCACCCATGTTCAGTTTTTCCAAGGTGTAGCAGGATCGCTACAAACCGTCCTTTTTGTGCATTATATCTAGCAAGGGGTCGAGCAATTCCCCGAATGTTTAATGGTGTTCTATGAGAGTAGTGGAAGACGAGTCCCAGCTCATTATCGACGCCTGTCAGGGATCGGTGTCGGCCTTTGAGGCGCTGGTTGTTCTTTACGAACCACGGATCCGGCGAATGCTCTATAGCATGACGCGAGATGTGCAATTGACGCAAGACCTCTGTCAGGAGTCTTTTCTGGCCGCGTATCGGGCGCTGCACCGAATGGATGGGGAGGAACTGCATTTTGCGCCCTGGCTCTATCGCATTGCGCTGAATCAGTTACGCAGTGAATGGCGCAGGCGCAAGCATGTGACGCTTGTTCCCTTTCCAGCGCCATATGGCAGCGACGATGATGCGTCAAGCGAAGAGTATTTTATGTGCGATAGCAATTTTGAAGAAGTGGTGTCGGAGTGTGACCTGGTCAGGCGGGTTTTGTCCCATCTTCCAGCTACTTCGGTAATGTGTCTACTGCTAGACGCGGAAGGGTTCACGTACAAAGAGATAGCCGAAATCATGCACGACTCGCTGTCCGCTGTACGTAGCCGCCTGGCGCGTGCTCGCCAATCTTTTCAACGCCTCTACATCAGGCTCGATCAGGAGAGATGATCATGAAGCATGACAGTTCTCAACATTTGTCGTATTGTTCCTTCAGCAGGTATTGTATGCATTTTCTCGATGAACTGGATACGCTCTATTTTTTACCGCAAAATGGTCTATTCATCTCTTCTGAGCAAGCCCTGCATCTCGATGATCCTCAACTGCTGGAGCAGTTGCGCACACACATCCCCACCTGTTCTATTTGTACCGCGACAGTGACTCACGCGCGCCGCGTCAGTGTGCGGCAACGCTCGCTGCTGCGGAAGATGTTAGCAGAGAACGAGCATATGGTTCCCTCAACGAATACGCGCATAATGCAGGCTGTACATCTCAATCCGAGATAGGGGGTATGCGTACCAGTGGCCTCCACTGAGCCTACTTCTGCGCATAGATGACCTCGCCGTCGTGCCATTCAGGCACACTCCTCTGTACCTTGCCTCTGTGCGCCGCCTCACCTGTCGCGCGCGGCGCGGCGATATGCTCCCGTTCCAAGTCCCATATGTCGCTTAAAGGCTTTGGTGAAGGACGCACGTGAAAAATATCCGAGTTCCTGGGCAATCGTGTCGATTGTCATCGTGCCGGAACGCAACATTTCTCCGGCAACCTGCATGCGCCAGCGGGTGAGGTAGTGCATCGGCGACTCGCCGACCAATTTGGTGAAGCGTGCGGCAAAGGCTGCTCGTCCCAGGCCAGCCTTAAGTGCCAGGCGTTCGACGGTCCATTCGGTACCCGGTTCTTCATGGATGGCTTCAATCGCTTTGCGAATATGCTGATCATGCAGTGCCTGCAGCCATCCCGGAAGTTGCCCTTGCTGCCTCGAGATCCACGTGCGCAATACCTGGACAAAAAGGATATCTGTGAGATGCTGGCGTATGAGATTCGTGCCAAGCTGGTCTGACCCCGTCTCATCGAAGAGAAACTGCATGGTGGTAACCAGCCAACTATTGGTGCGCCAGTCTTCGCTGTGGAGGTGAATCAGACGCGGGAGCGGCGCAAGCAAAAAGGTGCTCTTGCTAGGATGAAAGCTGAACGAGCCACAGACAATGGACGAGCGCGCTCCAGCGCCGCCCAGATAGAGCCGTGCACAGTGATTGTTTGTCGCTTCTGGCACGTTCGGTGGAGGAATAGGTGTGGCGCATTCGTCGACTAAGGCGTGTTCATTGCCGTGAGGGAGCACAATGATATCGCTGCTCGCCAGGAACACAGGTTCGCTCTTATCCAGGAAATACATCCAGCAACTACCCGCATTGATCGCGTGAAAGAGCATTGTCGGGGCTGCCGGGATATGCAATCCCCAGGGAGCGCCTAACTCCGAGCGCAGGTACAGGCAGCTTTCCAGGTGAAGCGTTTGTAAGACACTGGTGAGTATATCCATCGATTTCTTTCATCATAGAGAAACGAATACATATTCTGGAGAAATGAGCATAGACACTCTCCTGATCAAGACATATAATACCCAAAGTCGGCGAAAAGTGCAAGCTTTTTCACCGGTTCGTTTGATCAACACATCTGAGAAAAGGAGACATAATGAGCGCTACCATTGATGTTTTGCACCCTCAGAAACCCAAGAGGATTCTGATGATCGCATCTAACCCCACCGTCTCGAAGCAGACAGGCTGGCCTATCGGCTTCTGGGCTTCGGAATTGATTCATCCCTACTACGAGTTCACCGAGCACGGCTACCAGGTGGATATTGTCAGCCCCAGGGGAGGGAAACTTGAAGTTGATGGATTCAGTGATCCTGAAGATCGAAGCAAGTATTCAGAGGACGATATCCTCAGCCTTGGTTTCTTGAAGTCCCCCAAGCATGCGGCGCTGCTCGAGAACACCCCGGCACTCAAGGAGGTCAATTCTGATGAATACGATGCGGCCATGGCTATTGGCGGCCAGGGGCCCATGTATACCTTCATCGACGACGAGGATCTCCACCGCTTCATCGCCAATTTCTACGAGAAAGGCAAGGTCACCTCTGTCATTTGTCATGGCGTCTGTGTTCTGCTCAAGGTCAAACTCTCGAATGGCAAACTACTTGTTGAGGGGAAGACCTGGACCGGGTTTGCGAACTCCGAGGAAGATTACGCTGACTCTTTTGTTGGGAAGAAGATTCAGCCATTCCGTATCGAAGACGAGGCACGCAAGATTCCCCATACCAACTTTATCGTACAGAGCCGCTTCAAACCGTTCGCTGTACGTGATGGCAATCTGATCACGGGCCAGCAGCAGTACTCGGGGCTGGAAGCCGCAAAGCTGGTTGTTGAGGCGCTCGGCGTTTGATCTTTGTTGAGAGGAAAGTCTCATGAAAGGAAATCCTGATGCAGGTAGGGATTGTTGGGTCAGGCCGTATTGGTGGAACAGTCGGTAAGCTTTGGGTCAGGGCAGGTCATTCCATTCTGTTCAGTTCGCGTCATCCCGAGCAACTGGCGGGGCTTGTCGTGGCCATAGGAAACAATGCACGCGTGGGCACGATCCCTGAAGCTGCCCAGTTCGGCGATGTTATTCTGCTCTCCGTGCCATGGACTGGCGTGGAGGAGGCCCTGGCTGCGGCAGTTCTCCTCGACGGGAAGATTCTCATCGACACTACCAATCAGTTTACGTCTAACGGCTTGGAGCAACTGCCCGATGGCATGAGTGCCTCCGAATGCAATGCCAGGCGCGCCAGAGGTGCTCGCCTGGTCAAAGCGTATAATACGCTCACCGCTGGATTCCAGGCCGAGTCCGCTGGGTGCAGCGGGCCAGAGCGCGTGGTGATGCCTTACGCAGGGGAGGATGCCGACGCCAAACGTATCGTCGCAGGACTGATCACTGACAGCGGCTTTGAACCGTTTGATGTCGGTGGTTGGACCCAGGCCCACTTTATCGAGCCGCCGCGTCGCCCCAGAGCGTTCTACGGAGAGGAATGGAACCTAGACACCGCACGCGCGCTCTTGTCACAATTGACAGGGCGCAACAAGCTGAAAGAATGAGAGCCTCTGTAATTTGCCGACCTCTTTCGCCTCACTGAACCATATACTCGCCTCGAATTGGACTTTGAGAGGGACTTGCTAAAAGCATTCAGTCAAATTTAGTGCCCAAATGTTTTCAGGCGAGTTTATGGTTAACCTAAGCGACGGGGTCGCCCCCGCCGCTCGGCTTCAAAACCGGACGTGAGACTTGTCACCTCATCCGGCTCCTCAACTGTTTGGCTGTTGTCCTTCGCACCTCTAGAAGCTACTGAGCCATCAGTAGCCGTTTTCTGGTCATGGCAATGTCGATGCAACAGTTGCAGGTTGACATAGAAGTCTGTTCCTCCAAGGGATACAGGGATGCAATGATCAACCTCTAACTGATCTCCATCTTGGAAGTAGAGACCGCACCGCGCACACGTTCCTTGTTGACTTTTGAGTAAGTAGGCCATCTTCGGTGGAGTTTCAGGATGGTTCCCCTGTCGTTTGGTCCAGTAGATCCAATTGCCATCGAAGGGGCTTTTTGTTCCTTGTACCTTCACATGTCGCTTGATCGGCGTCATCCGGTGAAGCCTGAGCACACAGTCTTTGGTGGCGAACTGCCACTTTCCCTGTTCTGGATGCCAATAGGTTTTTGCTCTCCATTTGGCTGATTTGTTGGGATGGCGCCGCTTGCTCCATTGCCAGAGCGTCTGGAACAGATACGTGTCCATCTGCGTAAAACAGCGCTTCGCACACACTGAAGAGTAGTAGTTCGACCACCCTCGAATGTGCGCCTTGAGGTGTTTGATCAAGACCTTTTGCGGGAGTGCCGTATGGGTCTTGATCAGTGCCTTAAGAGCCTCCTGCTGGCGTTTCATGGCCGTCTCACTTGGGGTGATGAGGGTCTTGAAGCCAAGTTGTCGCCCATCACGTCCTTTTCCTGAATGCGTCTTTCCCATTGGGAATTGTTGGATGTGACATCCCAGAAAATCAAAACCCAGATGGTTCTCGCAAGGGGTCAAGGTATGTGTGATACAGGTCTTGCTTGGTTTCAGGGCCAGTCCCATGCTTGCCAGCCATGTTGAGACCAGCTGTTGTACCTGTTCAACCACGGCTTTGTCCGAATGCAATACCACCAGATCATCGGCGTAGCGCACCACCGTTGGTTTCCATCGCTCTCCATGAACCAGTGCCGGAAACGCTGCTGTGATTTCCTGTTCTAGTCCATGTAAAGCAATATTGGCTAACAGCGGTGAACACACCCCTCCCTGCGGGGTTCCTTCTTCCGTAGGGAACCAGGCTCCATTTTCGATCACTCCCGCTTTGAGCCATCCTTTGATGACTCTCCGTAGGAATGGAAAGGTCTGAAGCTTTGCCAAGAGGGCGCTATGACTGATGCGATCAAAACATTTTTCGATATCGGCATCCAACACATACTTGGGTTTCTGGTTGATGCTGATATAGATGGCGTCAATCGCATCGTGACAGGAACGTGCCTTCTCGAAAACCATAACTATTCGGCTCGAATTTGGCCTCCCATTCGGGTTCTAAGGCCAGTTTGAGGAGCATTTGCGCTGCTCGATTGAACAGCGTGGGAATACCCAACCCGCGCTTTTCCGTTGGGGCGTTCGGTTTGGGTATCCAAACTCGCCGGACGGGTCGCGTTTTGAGATCGACCCGCAAAGTCTGAGCAAGACGCATCCGTTGTTGAGGGGACAACGATTTCATCCCATCAATGCCGGCAGTTTTCTTGCCCTGGTTATCTTGCGTGACCCGTCGTACCGCGAGACATTTGGCTGACCAGGAATTGCTCAAAAGTCGTTGGAGTTGATGTACGAGGACACTGTCATTTCGTTGTGAGGCTTGATAGATGCGCCTTTGGAGCTTGAATACCGACCGTTCGATGGTACGCCACGGCAGGGTATTCCATTCATACATCGGTTTTTGTTCCGTGTTCATAACATCTGTACTCCTACTAGAACCTCTATCCTCCAAACAATCGTCCGCACGTCAGCATATCTGAGGTATTACCCCCAGCATTGGCTTCTTGCGGAATCCTTCCAACCATTCCATGCGGTTGACACCTTCTCAACGAAAGCTGAGAGGAAATGGTTGATTACCTCGTTCCTGAGAATCGTTTTCCGTCGCGGTAGGCTGGTCTTCTGCACCGGGTTTAACGGGGATGAACCCTGGTCACAAGAACGTATGCCAGGCCCCTATCCTTTCCCATTTTGGGCAAGCTGATAACCCACGTAAGCTTGTTGTTGCTGACGATGCCTCACTAGACCTTCGCTTGCGCTAGCCTTGACGACCTGCTCCCAGGAGTGGTTCAGTTGGGTTCTGAACGGACCTCAACTTCGATTCTCAAGTTGTGAAGGGTTTCTCCTTCCTCCTCATCCCCAGGTGAGAACACCTGTTTCGAGGAAACGATTCGCACGTTCTCCCGCAGCCTCGCTGATTTTGGTTACCAGCGCTCTGACGAAGAAGTTGTTCATCTGCTCGGTGAGCCATAGCTAAAGAAGATGCCTTCTACCTAGCACATTTATTGCTTATCCCGGATGCATCACATACAATATTTTCAACGTGATGACTTGACACTGCAAAGGACAGGATGCATCCGATAAGGACCTTGAGAAAGGACGAAGTGCGATGGACGATCAAGTTGTACAGAAGGTAAAGGAATGTGCCGTCGACTATCTTGGCGTGAGGATGGATGATATTGTCTCTGTTTCTGAAATTTTTCGTGACGACACGACCAAGGGCTTTGAGGTCAGAATACAAGGAAGAGAAGTCCCTACCCCACAACGATGCATTGTGGTGGTGAAAGACGGTCAAGCAAGCATTTTGGACGAACCAGATGCGCCTCTCGCATTCCAACCGTGAGAGCAGCAACAAGCCGCAGCGGTGGAGAACCAGGAATGACCAGGTGCAGACCAATCGATGCAAAACGTTTGGCTGCTTGGCTCCTTCTGTAGCACGAGCTGGGCTGGGCTCAGGCCCAGCTCTTCCCTCTTCTCTTCAGCTGTCACCCCTTCTCCACCGTTCAGGTGACGGACTGAACCGGCACGACTTTCCTTTTAGGAAGACATTGCGGCCTCGATGGCAGCGAGGAGCGTCTCCAGTGCATACGAATCATCGTGGCGTAGCCCATTGATGAAGAAGGTCGGGGTGCCGTTCACTCCACTTCGTACACCGCTCAGGAAATCCTCGTGCACGCGATTGGTATGCACGTGCTCAGTCATCTCGCGCTCGAACGTCTCCTTATCAAGATTGAGTGCGACAGCATATTGGACTAAATGCGCATCGTCGAGGGCCCGTTGATGCTCAAAGAGGTAGTCATGCATCTCCCAGAACTTCTCTTGGACGGCGGCAGCTTCCGCGGCCTCCGCGGCATGCTCAGCATGCGGGTGGCCCTGGGTCAGGGGAAAGTTCCGAAAGACAAAGCGCAGCCGATCCCCCAAACGTCGCTCAATCTCCTTGACGATGGGATAGGCCTTTCCACAATAGGGACACTCATAATCGCCGTATTCCACCAGTGTCACCGGGGCGTTTTCTGGTCCCCGCCGATGATCGAGCTTCCCGACTGGCAGCGTGAGCGAGGCCGTTCCTGATTCTTGCGTCATTGAGAGGTCTCCTTCGTCTGCAACCCTTCAAGGGCCGTCAGGATCCCATCCGCACCAGGGTTGATCCCGACAGGAGAGACAAAGCTCCAGCGAATCATCCCCTGGGCATCAAGCACAAATAAGGCTCGTTCACTCGTCCCATCGTGTCGACGATACACACCGTACATTTTGGCGACTGCCCCCTTGGGTTCGAAGTCTGCAAGCAAGGGAAAATGCAACTGCCTGTCCTGGGCAAAAGCGGCGTGAGACCAGACACCATCAACTGAGATACCGATCAACTCGGCATGGAAACGGCGAAACTCCGACAGGATCTCGTTATAGAGGGCCATTTGGTCACCGCATACGGGACTCCAATCGGCGGGATAGAAGGCGAGAATAACGGGTTGACCGCGAAAGTCGCTCAAAGAAAGCGATTGATCAGGCGTACTCTGTAAGGTAAAGTCGGGCGCTGGAGTACCAGGTTTGAGCGCTGAGGATGGCTCATCTTTAACAGGCTGGTTCTCTCTGCGATCTTTGTCAAGGCTCAAAACGTTTTCTTCCTCTCTAGATTGTGTACTTGAAGGCGTCTACACATGAATGACAACATTCACACCACTGGCCAATATTCCTGTGACTTCTAGCCTATCCTGGTTCTCCCGCATCAGCGAACCAGCGGGAGAACCCTAGAATGGCAGATTCGGGAATATCTTTCTACAGCCCATACTCCTCTGCAACCCGTTGCTTCCAGATCCTTACCTTTTTCATACCAGCTTCACGCAGAATAGCTTCACTTGGAGCATGGGCTTGGGCAACCTGCAAGGGATTATGTGCATCTGAACCCACGCTTACCGGCGTATTGTGCAATGCGCAAGCACGTGCGAGGCGGCGCACAAGGCTGGGATAGCCCAGGACATCATAGCCGTTTATCTCTAAAGCCACGTCATAGCGGGTTGCTTCAGCCGCCAATTGTTCAAGTTCTTCGTCCATTTGCGCTGGGAAATGCTGGTTTTTCACACGAAGCCGTACTGGATGGCTCACCAGGCTAAAATAGCCGCTACTCACAACCTGCCGCAGTAGTTCGAAGTAGCGTAGCCAGCGCCTCTCGCCCTCTTCACGGCTGTCTCTCTCGTCGTTCTCGAATTGCACTCCATCGATCTCGTGCACCGAACCGATCAGGTAATCCCACGGATAGCCCCGCAAGAGCGCTTGAATGACCTCGTTTTTGCCAGGGATAAAATCTACTTCTAACCCCAGTCGCACATCCATGCCTGAATGCCGGGCCGTCGTCTGAACCGCCTCGACATATGTAGGAAGAGTGAGTAGTGGCCCCTCGAGCGCCAGGTGCTCCAGTGTTTGGCGCGCCTCGGACATCTGAAAGACGTGTTCTGAGAGGCCAAGCACACGCAACCCTTTCTCGCGGGCCGATTGAGCCATCTGGAGCGCTGAACTGCGGGAAACGTGGCTATGGAAGTCGCTATCAATCGTCATTGGTGCTTCACCACCGCAACGGCAAAGCCATCTGTGTAGTCATCGTCCATGGCCAGGGCGAGTGATACAAGGCGCGGGTCGCTGGCAATGCGTTTATTAAACTCGATGATACCCGCAATATCTGCATTTTCTGCAGGACCAAATGCCTTTCCACTGCGAATACAGTTGTCGGCAACGATAATGCTGCCAGGCCGCGTCAGCCGCAGCGCCCAGTCCAGGTACTGGGGGTAGGGAGGTTTGTCGGCATCGATGAAAACAAGGTCGAAGGGCGCTTCACGTTCTAGTGTGGGGAGGAGGTCGAGTGCTTTCCCAACTCGTACCTCTGACCGGTTGCCCACTCCTGCCCTCTCGAAGGAATGTTGCACGACGTTGGCATGATCGGGGTTCACCTCCAGCGTGATAAGGCGGCCACCTGGGGGTAGGGCACGAGCCAGCCAGATTCCACTATAGCCGGCCAACGCGCCGATCTCCAGTATCTTGTGCGCGTTGCACATCGTCGCCAGTAGTTGCAGGAATTTCCCCTGGATTGGAGAAATCTGAATCTGTGGAAGGCCTGCCTGCTTCGCAGTCTCTAACGCGGCTCGTAATCCCTCGTCTTCGGCAGCAAACATGCTGGTAATCGCTGCTTCAATCTCATGACGTGTCTTTGCTGCTTGCTGCAATGCCATCAATTCTGCATCGTTGCCTGTCAAAGTATACCTCTTCCTAGTTCTGGCGAATGAGGCACCGACCGTTGCGGAACGGTAACTCGCCAATAAATGATCAACCAACTCAAGATCGTCGAGCAGAGAGCCGTTCAAATAAATGGCTCACAATCAATGGGTGCCAGAAGTGATAGGTAATCAGGGATCCGCTCCCATCTTCAGTCAACAAACCGGCATGTAAAGCCTCTTCGAGCAAATCCAGTATTGTGTCTTCCTGGTGTTCGTTGGCCATAGAGAGTAACTGACCGAATTTGAATGAATCACCCAGAACTGCGGCCTTGCTTAAGAGTACCTGGCACTCACTACTTAATCTATCCAGGCGGCGTTCGAGAACAGCAGCAATACCTTCAGGCAATGTGCTGCCTGGAATTACTTTGGGGTTACCATCCTCAACGCGTGCCAATGTTTGCAAAAATGCTCCTCGCCCGTAATACTCGGTCTGCGTTAGTATACTTTGCGCAGTCTCACTCACGCGAGCTAGCTCCTCCGCGAAAAATGGGTTGCCCGCAGCCTGCGTCTGGATACTATGCACGATATCCTGCGGAAGATGAGCTACGAGTGTGCCTATTTGAGATTGAGTGAGTGGTTGTAGTGCCATTGTAATCATGGCCTGTTCTCGCCGTAAATCAGCGATGAGCGACCATAAGCCGTGATTGGGAGATAGCTCTACATCGCGGCAGGTACCTAGCAACAATAACCGCTCACCCTGGATGTGCCGGGTAATGTAAGCGAGTAGCTCCCAACTGCTGCCATCTGTCCAGTGGAGGTCGTCCAGTACTAACAGCAACGGAGTAGTTTTGCTCAGTGTACTCAAGAGCGCAGAGGTAGCCTCCCACAAGTGGAGCCGTTCCTGTTCTGGGGGAAGTTGCTGATACGTTTTACCGCTTTGAGGTAATATATCGCGCAGTTCTGGCAGGAAGGTGCTTAGTCTTTCCAGTGATGTGGAGGTGAAGTGTGCTGTAGCCAGCATTTCCTCGTCGGCGCGAGAAGCAATACTTGAAACAAGTAGCTCGGTGGGAACATGTTGCAGGAGTGTGCGTAAAAGTTCTATCCAGGGCCTGTAGGGGACCGTTCCTTCCTGTTCATAAGACCGTGTCCAGGCTACTTCCCAGCCTCGCGTGTTCGCTTCGTGGCAGAATTCCTCTGCTAATCGTGTCTTTCCAATGCCAGCCTCGCCCATAAGCAATAACACATGTGGATTTCTCACCACGCCTGCTGTGGCTTTGGCTGCTGTTCCCTCTTTTTCTAGCGAAATCATAACTCGCCGTATCATCTCAAGTTCTCGTTCGCGGCCAATAAATGGGCTTTGATTAAAGCGACCCAACTGGCTGGTGCTCACAAAAGGAGTGACGACCCGAGCAATGGACTTTCCGGTAGACTTTTGCTCGGGTTGCGTCTGCTCTGTGTCGCCTGGCATATCCTCCTTCGTGGAGGTATTCTGCGTGTGCTCGCCAGGTTCCTGCTTCCCCGGGAGATGCTCATCATTTGTAATAAGAATCTCTGGCAGTAGAACTTTATCAATGTGTCCCTGACGCAGCTTCTCATAAAGATCGCGTGTCTCTGGAAGAGGTTCGCTATCGTAGATTTGCTCCAGTCTTGCGGCGAGCCTACGATAGGTATTGAGTGCCTCCCCGCGCCGATCGAGCTGCGTCAGCAATTTCATCAGGCGTTGTATGGCGATTTCGTCTGTGGGATCGGTGGCGAGGAGACGGTTTAGCGGTTCCATCGCGCTGGTGTAGGCTCCTCGAGCCTCACGCAGTTTTGCTAGATTAAGGAGCAGGTCGGTCCAGCTTCTTTTGAGGGCTTCACGGCGCGGCGCGGCCCACTCTGAGTAGAGTTCTTCAAGTAAATAGTCGCCGCTATACAATGCGGCTGCATCCTCCAATAACCTTTCGACCTGGTCAGCGCTGGCTTTATGCAAACTCAGGCGCGTTGTAGATGGGTTATTTCCCTTGATGCCGAGGAGAGTATTTGCTTCTTTTAACAGGCTTTCGAATGCTTCTGCGTCGACCCAAATGTGCGTGCGGTCAGCCAGTTCTAACACATCGCGTTCCAGTCGCAACATACGGGACGCTGCTAGCCGTACGATCCCTGGTTCGAGTATCTGACGTAGTTCGTGTACGGCACCATTCAGACGATTTGCCGCGGTCTCCATCTCGAGATCGGGCCACAATGCTTCTATCGCCTGTTCTCTGCCCAGGCGACGCCCTGGACTGCTGAGAAGGCAGCCAAGTAAAGCACGCGCTCGGTGACGACGCCAGGTTCTATTGATAACAGGCTTCCATTCATTGCCTTGTAAGAGTTCAACGCAAAATTGTCCAAGGACAAAGATACGCAATTCCTGGGTATTCGATTGGAGAGGCATCCCCCTGGCAAGTCCCGCTGCTCCATTAGTAGCTGACGTTGCTCTTCCTTCATCCACTTCAAGCGCCGTCTGTCGTTCTATCTCAATATCCGCTGGAAGACGTATCCCGATATATTTGCTTATAGTACGCCTGTTCTCACTCCAATAAGCGTACCAGTAAGGTCCGTGCCCGGCTCCTTCTTTACATTTGCGACAGCGCTCTTTTCCACAGCGTGTAAACTGCTGGCGATAGGTGACTTTACTGCTCATTGACAAGTTCCTACAAGTTCCCCCGCGATGAAGAATATCCCCAATGGGTATCTATACCTATACGGATGCTTCTACGCGTCTATCCGGAATGGTTCCCCATGCCAACAGGTGAAGCGCGCTTCGAATCAAATCTTATAGAAGACAAGAGTATTATAACCTATGATTGAGCTGTGTCACAATCAATTGGCCATTTTTAGCCTGGTAAGGTGAGGGAGGATTGCTGGCAGGGTTTGTCGCACTTGTTGCACTTGTTGCGATTGTTTCGTTTGTATCGCTACTTCTTCCGTCGTTTTTCTTATACTCAATCTATGAGTACTTATCTGGTGAGTGATATCTCGGCCCTGCAAACAGACTAGAGGTTCATCTTGTGCCATCCCTCGGTGTGGGTTCCTCGACCGCTGGAGTGACAAGCTCAATCGAAGCATCTTCATCAACATAGGCCGCAAAGAGTCTGCTCTCGTTGGTGTCATCCATGAGTACATACACGACTCCTCCAGCGGTGGCATTGACTCTCCCAGTCTCTCCTGTGCGCTTGATACGCACATGATCACCTTCCCAAAAGTAAGTTCCGTCTGCAGTTGTCTCCATGGCTCTGCTTCTCTTTCTCACATAGCGCACTACTTCGTGTGGCTGTCGTCTTCATCGAGCTTCCTTTGCCTCTCGTTCACACTGTCTGCATACACATATGCATCATGGCGGATGTCGAATGATCGGACAATGCGGTCATCGGGTCCTGGCGCTCCGTTCGCGGACAGGCGATCCCGGATCAAAAACACCTGCTCAGTGAGGCGTTGGACATAGTAGCGGTCTTCTTTCATAATGATTCCTTCAACTTTATCCCGCAAGGGTACGTACGTGGTACTTACTTGCGAACTTCCTGTGCTCCTATGAGCACTGATTGTCTTGACTGGCGGATTGGCAGAGAAAAGCGGCCTGGCGAGCCGCCAGTGGAACTAGGCAGCATGGTCATCCGGGACAGCGACACTCCCCGCTCTGCGTTCTTTTGCTTCCAGGCGTTTGCTGAGCTCTGTTAGACTAAGATCTCGCCTGGACAAGTTCGCTCCGGCGAAGTTCGCTTTGTCGAGGAGCGCTCCATCCAGGTCTGCTCCGCGCAGATCGGCTTTACTGAGATCTGCTTTCCTCAGATTCGTACGGCAGAGGGTGGCGCCACGTAAGTCTGTCCAGCGGAGGCGTGCCTGAAGGAGATTTGCATCGTTCAAATTGGCGCTCCGGAGCCCCGTGCAGATCAACTCCGTGCAGATCAACGCTATGGAGATCAGCCACGTGGAGGTCTGGCTCTACAGCCTGTACATCAGGGTATGCCCGTCGCCACTTCTCCCAAAGTGTTTTTCCTGATAAAAGAAGATCAAGATGTTTCTGATTTGCCATAAGGTTCACTTCCCTGTTCTTAGACTCGATCATGGTATTGGTTGCGTTTCTTTTCCCTCGCTCGCCTCTCGGCACTGGTACGATACGTCATGTAGCCATAAACGCACGTACCGATCACGAGAACGAATAAGAGGAGTATGAACGGTGACATAGAGCTCTCCTTTGCTTTTGTATGCAGATGAATGGCGAGAGGGGGCAAAAAAAGTAAGAAAGCGAATACGGCCATACCAGTAAACATGCTTCAATGATAGAGATGTGCCCTGAGTGCTATTTCATACGAGGAACATGGTTTGAGAGGCATAGCTCATAGGTATTCGTATAAGACACTCTAAGTATACACTATTTTTCACAAAAATGCAACATTTATCAAAAAGAATGGAGAGGATCAGTGAAGTATTTTTGCGACTTGGATGAGCTTACCGCTCACTTCTCTTTCAGTTTCACTATAAAAAAATCAAAGAAATTTATAAATTGACAAAGTTTAATGAGGATGGAAACAGAGGAGCCATGCATCACTTAGTACCGGCCTATCCGGAGGTTTCTCTAAAAATCGTAATGTGCTAAGATACATGCATACTATTTCCAACCTTTCGTCTAATAGATGGAATGCTGTAGTATGCCAACACTTGATGGTTCTGTAGAAAATATCGTCTTTCGCAATGAGGACAACCACTATACCGTCGCCCGTTTTCGCCTTAACGATAGTGGGCGACTCTTTCGTGACGATTTGACGACCATCGTTGGGATGTTGCCGGGCATACAGGTCGGAGAACTGCTCTCTATTGAAGGCGAATGGGAGAAGGACCCCAGGTATGGACGTCAATTACATGTCACCAGCTTTGTTCAACGCTTGCCTGCTTCTCTTGAAGGCATTACCCGTTACCTTAGCTCGGGCTTGATCAAGGGTATCGGACCAAAGAAGGCCAAATTAATTGTGGAGCATTTTGGTCTGCAAACGCTCGCAATTATGGAGCAACAGCCCGAACGCTTAAGCGAAGTAAAAGGCATCGGCGCCAGGGATCGCGAACAAATTATAAAAACGTGGGCGGAGCAGAGCGAGATTAAAGAACTGCACCTTTTTTTGCAATCTCATAACGTCTCAATGAACATAGCCACTCGCATCTACAAGCAGTATGGCAAGGATGCGATCAAAGTCATTCGCGAGAACCCCTATCAACTGGCGCAGGATGTGCACGGCATTGGCTTTCGGATCGCCGATGATATCGCTGTGAAACTGGGACTGCCCGCCGATAGTGTGCCGCGGTTGGCAACCGGCTTGAAGTATGTGCTGGCCCAGGCTGCTAATGAGGATGGCCACTGTTTTCTGCCAGAGGGCGAACTGCTTACCCGCGCGGCGAACGTCTTGCAGGCGCCTTATGATGCTCTGCCTGCGGCAATGGAACAATTGCGCAGCGAGCGCGATGTATTCATTGAACCTCCGTTGCAGGTACAGCCAACCTCCCCACCCTCGCACCCTGAAGTCCCTGAAGATGAACCACCCGTCGATTGGAGCGAGATCGAGGAGCAAGAGCCAGAACCGCAACAGCGCGTCTACTACGGCCCCTTCTGGTATGCCGAGCATGGTTCAGCGCGCCTCCTGCGTATCCTGTTGCACTCGTCCAGCAGCCTCCCGCCTGCCAGCCAGCAACTGTGGGATACTGTCTTTACGCGACTGGCGCAGAATGGTAACATGCACCTGACGGAGAAGCAGCGTGAAGCAGTACAGACTGCCTACAGTAAAAAAGTAAGTATTCTCACAGGCGGGCCAGGAACGGGTAAATCCACCTCTATCCGCGCCTTGTTAATGTTGCTACAAAAGCGCAAGATTGATGTCGCCCTGGCGGCCCCAACAGGGCGGGCCGCCAAGCGTCTTTCTGAAGCGACCGGAGCGTTGGGAACAGGCGTCCAGGCTAGGACGCTGCACCGGCTGCTGGAATATTCGCCGCATGACAACACCTATCAGCGCAATGAAGAGAATCCCTTGCCCTATCAGTTTGTGATCGTCGATGAGTTTTCGATGGTCGATATACTGCTCTTTTATCATTTGCTCAAGGCGCTGCCAAGGGAGTCGCACCTGCTGCTGGTGGGCGATGCTGATCAGTTGCCTCCCGTTGGTCCCGGCAACGTCTTGCGCGACCTGTTGAGAAGTGATGCCATCCCCTCAATCCGTTTAATGGAACTCTTCCGCCAGGCACAACAGAGCAAAATCATTGTCAACGCGCACCGTATCAATGCCGGACAAATGCCGTTTTTGAAAAGCGAGACAACGAGTGATTTCTTTTTTCTGCCAGAAGAGGACGCTGTTCGCACACAGCAACTGATCCTCGATCTTGTCCAGCGTCGTTTACCCGCTCGTTATGGGCTTAATCCCATTAGCGATATCCAGGTGCTTGCGCCGATGTATAAAGGCCCAACGGGGGTGAACATCCTCAACGAAGAACTACAGGCCAGGCTCAATCCCAGGGCTATTGCAGAGATCGAATGGGGAGGTCGCGTCTTCCGTGTTGGTGACAAAGTCATGCAGGTACGCAACAATTATGACAAGGGAGTGTTTAATGGCGACGTAGGATGGATACGCAGTATCAATAAAGAAAACGCCAGCCTCAGAGTCGAGTTTCTGGAAGAAGCGGGTCCGATGCTCGTCAGCTATGAGTTCGCGGAATTGGATGAACTGATACTGGCATATGCCATTACCGTACATAAAAGCCAGGGCAGTGAATATCCTGCTATAGTCATGCCCCTCAACAGGGAACACTCGATGCTACTACAACGCAATCTTCTCTATACGGCTATTACGCGCGCTAAAAGACTCTGTGTCCTGGTAGGCCAGCAGCGAGCTTTAAGTTGGGCGGTGAAAAATGACCGCGTGGCCCAACGCAACACAGGACTGGCTGAACGTCTCCAATGGTGAATATGTGTTACCTGCTTGCTTAATTCCGAGTCAGCTAGTAGAATATAAACTAGATCAATTTTGTTCTCTTTTTATGGAGCTTTGCTTAATGCAAGGTGAACAAATTCATGAGGGATGGGGGAGATAGCCCTGGGGGGCCGATAAATCGGCGCTGGGCGCGATAAATCGGCCCCTACAGGTGACCCCGTTCTTCAAACATTGAAGGTATTTAGGGAGGACATGAAACATGTCTGGAACAGAATCTGCGACATCCGGCGTGAGCGCTGGGTCTGGTTACACCCATCCTGAGGTGCTTGTAGAAACAAGCTGGGTTGCCGAACACCTCAACGACCCGACTATCAGGTTAATTGAGGCTGATGAAGATGTACTCTTGTATGAAGTAGGCCACTTGCCTGGCGCTGTCAAGCTCGATTGGCATGTCGATGTACAGGACCCGGTAGCGCGCGACTTTGTGGATCAGAAGGGCTTTGAGGAACTGATGAGCAAATGGGGAATCAGCAATGATACCACCATCATCCTCTATGGCGATAAAAACAACTGGTATGCCTGCTATTCGTTCTGGCTGTTCACTATGTATGGCCACAGGAATATGAAGATTATGAATGGTGGGCGAGTGAAGTGGGAGTCAGAGCAGGGTCCAATGACGAGAGAAGTCCCCCAATATGCGGCCACGACGTATCACGCGCAGCCCGAAGATGAATCCATTCGTGCTTATCGCGATGACGTTGCCAGTGGACTCAAGAATCCAGGTCGTGCTCTGATCGATGTGCGCTCTCCCCAGGAATATACTGGCGAGCTAATACACATGATCAACTATCCACAAGAGGGCGCCCAGCGTGGTGGTCACATTCCGAGCGCCAAGAGCATCCCCTGGGGTATGGCTGCCAATGCAGATGGTACATTCAAATCGACTGAGGAATTGCACCAGCTCTACGTTGGCAAGGGAATCACTCCAGATAAAGATGTCATTTCTTACTGCCGTATCGGTGAGCGTTCGGCTCATACCTGGTTTGTGCTGACATATTTACTGGGGTACCCGCGTGTACGTAACTATGATGGCTCGTGGACTGAATGGGGCAACCTTGTAAAAGCTCCTATCGAGAAACCGTAGTCCCTGGGTTCTATGCAGCGAGGGCCGATAAATCGGCCCCTACAGATGTCCCGATCATTTTGTTCATGACCATTACGCGCCCTCGCTTTCTTTTGATGCTCTCAAGCGGAGAAAAATACTATGGATCGTCAAGAAGCCATCGAATTTCTGATGGATCATTATGAAAATCCACGCAACAATGGCCCATTGGATCATCCCGATGTCAGCCTGAGTGGCGGTAATCCCGGCTGTGCCGACATTATCACCATGCACGCTCGCTTTGGTAAGGATGGCAGGCTGGAAGCTGTCAACTGGGAAGGCGAAGGATGCACGATAAGTCGTGCTGCGGCCTCTTATGTGACCGAAATTACACAGGGGAAGACAGCGGAAGAGGTCGAAGCGATGAGTTTCGAGGACCTTATCGAGCAGCTTGGTCGCGAGCTAGTGGTGACGCGCCCAACCTGTGCCACGCTCGCGCTTGGCACGCTGAAACAGGGCGTTCATGAATATCATATGCACAAAGCTGCTGAAGAGGCGCATTATCCCGCTCTGTCCAGTGAAACCTCGGAAGCCACGAGTTAGTCGGATGTCTTGTTCAGGTGGTGCTACCTACAACTGGTGAGCAACTCTCAATGCTGAAAGTTGCTCCAGCGCCTGCTGGTGTAGCCTTTGATGAGCGGGATCATTCAGCCAACGACTAACGCCTGAGGGGTGTGGCAGAGGTAAAAGCAGCATCCCATTGCGCTCCTCGAATGTTCCAATAATTTGCTCTAGTTGTACTTTGCCGAAAAACGCCTCGATCGCCATTGTCCCTACCAGCAACACAACCTTTGGTTGTAAAAGTTGCAATTCTGCCTCTAAAAATGGCCTGCACAAAGCGACTTCCTGTAGGGAAGGTCGTCTATCTCCATTCCCTTTTGGATTGCGTCCCGGGTCGCAGCGCGTGAGTGAACTGAGATAGGCATGCTCATGTAGATAGCCAGGTGGAAAGCCTGCTTGCTCCAGCCACTTCTGTAAAATGGTGCCGCCTGGCCCGCTAAATGAGCGCCCCTTCGCGACAGAACGATGTCCTGGTGCCTGGCCGATAACAAGCATGCGATCACTGGCCCGACCATTTACAATGGGATGGGCGATAGGAATATAGCCACCATCCTGGCAGAGCCGACAGGCTCTGATACGCTGTTGAAGCGAAGTAATCGCCGCTTCTCGCTCTTGCTCCATGCGCGAAACCGTGATCATTTTGCCAGGCTGGGTTTGATGTAGTCGCAGGCGAGATGGCGATATTTCCCACGATAGTAGGCAAGAGGAAGTTTTTCAACGCCAGGATTGTCGCCAACTTCGCTTTCAAAGATTGTGGCGTGTCTTGTATCTTCTTCAAGAGCGAAGGAGACACGCCCTTCAGTACCCATCGCCACAACTTCTCCCAGGAAAATTACGTGATCGCCGCCGGGATATTCAGCCACCACGCGAGCATCAAGAAAGGCGAGAGCGTCGTCAATGATGGGTGAACCTGTCGCGGCAGTATGGTAGCTGGCATGGCAGAAGTGTTCAAAGCGATCTTCATTAGAGGTGGCAAAGCAGCGCGAGAGATATTCCTGATCAGTGGTGAGAATATTAATGGCAAACATCTCGCTTTCGCGGATAGCTGGAAGGGTATTACTGGTGAGGTCGACGCAGACTAAAACCAAAGGTGGGTCGAGAGAGACAGAACAGAATGCATTGACTGTTAAACCCGCGAGAACCCCCTGGCTACGTGTCGTCACAACGGAAACACCCGTTGCGAACTGGCCTGCCACCTGCCGGAAAAAAACTTTTTCAATTGTCATGTATAGCTTGTCCTTCGATCGGACGCAGTGTTGCGCGTCAGTAGCTTTTTATGTATTTAGTAGTATCATCTGGATTGCCTCTCTTGTCAACTGTCCATAAGTGCAGGAATGGTGGTGTGAGAGGCGACGTGGGCGACGCAAGCGTCCCCACCCCACATCCTTTCCACCCCCGCCCCTACGGATATTTTCCCCTGCAAGGATGGAGAGTCACGTTAGAAAGCTGATTGACAATGGGGTGCGCCTACGCGTATACTGCCCACATCAGTTATGTTGTGTTCACCGGGTGGCCTGATTTGGTGATCAGGCAGAATAGGGAAGTCGGTGCAACTCCGACGCAGTCGCGCTACTATAACTGGCGAGTACATTGTTAACATCCGCGGAGCAGAACTGCACGAAACCTGCCTGTACTTGTCTTTGGTTGGCCTCCATCCCACCCACGCGAGGTGACAGCGGGCGTTAGAACGTCTCGAAGGTTAAAGCTCATGCGCTCTCGTGTCATCGCAACTCGTTTTTTTACACCCCTTGTTGTCTTGCCGCTATTGTTTCTTATCTTGCTGGCAGCGTGTGGGCAATCGTTGCGGGAACATCCATGCCAATGGTTATGATTGAGGCGGATTGCACTGCAACAGATTAGGCATAACAGGCTGACAGAGCTACCATAATGAAAATCGCTAGCGAGAAAAATACAATCGAACGACGCTCTGTCAAACGGCCAGTGAAAGGCCTACGTACGCTGCCGTCAGCGCTTGCATTGTTCATCTTGAGTGGAGTATTGTTCGCTGTTATCCTGATTTCGGTAAGTTTCGGCTCAATACCTATACCGATCGGCGCGATTGCCCAGATTCTCTTGAATGGTACAGGGATATTCCATTTTACCAGGCAATGGGATCCAACGGCTGAACTGATCATCTGGCAGGTACGAATGCCCGTTGTGATTGGCACGGCGCTCGTGGGTGCGGCACTCGCCGTTGCCGGCGTGCTCTTTCAGGGAATGCTGCGCAATCCCCTGGCGGATCCCTATCTTATGGGAACTTCTTCAGGCGCTGCCCTTGGGGCGGTTATTGCCTTTGTGCTGCCCTTTGATACCGTCTATGGTTCGTTTTTCTCATTGACCCCTGTTTTAGCATTTGTTGGAGCCATGTTGACGGTGTTATTCGTATATAGTATTGCTCACAGCGATGGGCACACGCCTGTCGTAACTCTTCTTTTAGCAGGTGTTGTGATTAACGCGGTGCTGGTGGCCCTGCAGACGCTCATTTTGACGCTCAGCCCACATGCGCAGTTTGGTCTCCAGGCGCTGTTCAACTGGCTCTCGGGGGGCGTCTCTGCCACGAGCTGGCCTCCCATCTTTGTCGTGGGAACGATTATTCTAGTGGGCATAGCTTTCTCGCTCATACTCTCACGTTCACTCGATGCATTTGCCCTGGGTGAAGAGGGCGCGGCGCACCTGGGCCTGAATGTCGAACGCCGCAAATTCATCATCATTGTTGTAGGGTCGCTGTTGACAGCTGCCGCCGTCTCAATCAGCGGTTTGATTGGTTTCGTGGGACTGGTCACTCCTCATGTGATGCGGCTCTTATTAGGACCTCGCCATCGCCTACTGCTTCCGGCCTCTGCCCTGGCTGGAGCTATCTTTCTTACGCTTGCTGATTTGCTGGCCAGAGTCGTCATTGCACCCTCTGTGCTGCCTGTGGGAATCTTCACCGCGCTCATCGGCGCGCCGTTTTTCTTATATCTGCTCAGAAGCAGTAAGCGAGACTACCGATGGTAAAGATGGAAACTCGCTCAAACACACCCTTTCTTGTAGTAGAGGGCGTCACCTTTGGTTATGGACGAGAGCCACTCCTGTATAACGTACATGTACAGGTGCAGGCC
The DNA here is from genome assembly GCA_005881495.1 of Chloroflexota bacterium. The sequence goes on along the minus strand of VBHI01000342.1, from coordinate 1,176 downwards.
GGCGAGATGGTTGGATTGCTTGGACCAAATGGTTCGGGCAAGACAACGCTGTTGCGTTTACTCAGTGGTGTCTACCGTCCACAACATGGGAGGATTTTGCTGGAGGGTTATGATCTGCTGCAGTGGAGCAGGCGGACTGTCGCGCGCCGTATTGCCGTTGTTCCCCAGGAACTACATATGCCCTTTGCGTTCACAGTAGAGCAAATGGTGAGCCTGGGACGCACGCCGTTCGTCGACTTTTGGGGTTCATTGGGAGAGCGCGATAAGAACATGGTCAAAGATGCTCTGCAGGCTGCCGCAATCGAGTCTCTTGCTGATCGCATATTCAACCATCTTAGTGGAGGGGAGCGGCAACGGGTGATGATTGCAATGGCCCTGGCCCAGGAACCCAGATTATTGCTCCTGGATGAACCAACCTCACACCTTGACATAAAATTTCAGATTGAAACACTGGAGTTGGTGCAACGTTTGAATTGGGAGCGGGGAGTAACGGTGATTGCCGCTATGCATGATCTCAACCTCGCTGCGCGCTATTTCCCCCGGCTGCTCTTATTTCAACGTGGTATAGTTGCCGACGCTGCACCCGCTGAAGTATTGGAGCCAGGCGTACTCAGGCGTGTCTATGGTGTCAATGTCCAGGTAGGAATCCTGCGCGGCGCAGAACATATCAGTGTCTTGCCTCCAAGAAGTGAATATGCAAGGGAAGCTACAGAGGACCAACAGAATGGACCTGGCCAGAGGCCCATCGTCCATGTCATCGCGGGAGGGGGCAGCGGAGAATTGATGATGCGAGCTTTGGCCGATGCACATGTCGCGTTTAACGCGGGTGCGCTCAATATTGGTGATAGTGACCATACGCTGGCCTTGCGTCTTGCCGAAGAAGTTATCACAGAGCAACCGTATGCCCCTATTTCTCCCGCGATCCTTGCGCAAGTGCGGGAAAGCCTGGCAGCGGTTAAGCTCCTGATAATCTGTCCCATGCCTATTGGATCCGGAAACCTTGCCTTGTTAGGCGAGGCTGTAACAGCGGCAAGATGCGGTTTACCCGTACTTTTGCTTGCAGGGACACCCGATATTGCAGGTCGTGACTATACTGGTGAGGGTCAACCTTTGTGGGATGCATTGCTGCAAGCGGGAGCAAGAACAGTGGAATCGGTGGTAGAGGCCATGGATGTT
>VBHI01000292.1 GCA_005881495.1 Chloroflexota bacterium | reverse complement strand
GGCTATGCACCAGGCGGCTCAGGTGATGGAGAACCCGGCGGATCTCATCAGCGCGGCGATTGAAATCCTGGTGAAAGAGCACTGCGAGCTGCCAGGCTTCAGCACCTTGGAGCGCATGGCTAGGCGCATCCGTAACCTGGTGAAAAGGGGCATCTACCAGCGGGTGGCTGATCGGCTCGCCGAAGCAGAGCAGCAGACCCTCTTGCGACTCATTGCGCGAGAAGGCACAGAAAGCTTCACTGCGTTCAACCGCATCAAGGAGGCCCCCAAAAGCGCGACGCTGACCCACCTCGATGAATGGCTCAGCCGTCTCACCTGGCTGCAGTCTCTGGGCAACATGCAACCCCTGGTGGAAGGCCTGCGGTACGCGAAAGTGAAGCACCTGGCAGAGGAAGCGCACTCCCTGCATGCCACCAACCTCTGGGACTTTGCTGTCTCCAAACGCCTCGCACTGCTGGTCTGTCTCATTGCTCAGGCCCAGGTGTCGACCCGTGATGAGATTCTTCAGATGTTCACGAAGCGCATGAGTAAGCTCACCAGCCGGGCCAAGGAAGAGCTGGAGCGGCTGCGGGAGGGAGAACGCGCGACCTCCGAACATCTAGTCGAAGTCCTCTCCGATGTCTTGCAGGTAACGACCGAGACGCAGGACCCCGCTTCTGCTGACCAGCAGATCCGCGCGGTCCTCGAACGGGAAGGAGGAGCAGCGCATCTTTTAGAGCAGTGTGAACAGGTCAGCGCCCACCAGGGCGACCGCTATCAGCCATTCGTCTGGCGCTTCTATACCTCGCACCGCAAGGCGCTCTTCCGAGTCATCAAAACCCTCGAGTTCCAATCCACCACCTCAGATCAGGCCCTCATCGATGCGATGAACTTCATCATCGCCCATGAACAGGATCCCAAGAAGTACCTGGAAGCCACCATCGATCTCTCTTTTGCCAGCAAGAAGTGGCTCCGCACGGTGATGGTGCGGCGCAAGAGCAAGAGTTGGTTTATTCGCCAGCACCTGGAAACCTGCGTCTTCTCCTACGTAGCCGCCGAACTCAAGGCGGGTGATCTGTGCGTTGTCGGCTCGGAACAGTTTGCCGATTACCGCGAGCAGCTCCTCTCATGGGAGGAGTGCGCACCCAAAGTGGCGCAGTATTGTCAGCGACTCGATTTGCCCATGACAGCCGACGGATTTGTTGAGCACCTTCGCACGCGACTGACCGAGGTGGCGGCCAACGTGGATCGCACCCGACCAGAGAATCGCGAACTGATCATCAACGAGAAGGGGGAACCGTCCCTCAAGCGGCTCCAGGCCAAAGTGGCACCGCAAGGTCTCGCGCAACTGGAGGAGTCGCTACGCGAAAAGATTCCAGAGCGGCATTTACTGGACGTGCTGGCGCGTATCGATCACGTGACCGACTTTACGCGCCACTTTGGTCCCCTTTCCGGCAACGAACCTAAAACCGCCGATGCGAAAGTCAGGCAGTTACTCACCATCTTTGCCTATGGCACCCATTTAGGCCCGCACCAGATGGCTCGTCATCTGAGAGGTGCTCTCAACGCCGATCAGATTGCCCATCTTAACCGCCGCCATTTCACGGCGGAAAAGCTGGAAGCAGCCATTCGCGATATTGCCAATCGCTTTCACCACTTCACGCTGCCGCGCTACTGGGGCGATGAGAAACGCGTGGCAGCAGACGGGACGCAATATGAGCTGGCAGAAGAGAACCTGCTGGTGGAGCGACATATTCGCTACGGCAGCTACGAGGGCATCGCCTACCATCATGTGAGCGATACGTACATCCTGCTCTTCAGCCATTTCATTGCGTGTGGCGTGTGGGAAGCCATTTACATCCTGGATGGTCTGATTCGCAACCGCTCGACGATCCAACCCACGACCGTTCACGCCGATACCCAGGGCCAGAACCTGCCCGTTTACGGGCTAGCCTACCTGCTGGGCATCAAGCTCATGCCCAGAATCCGCAACTGGAAGGATCTCAAGTTCTATCGCCCTTCCCGAGACACGCATTACGAGCATATCGATTCACTCTTCGGGGACAACGTGGTCGAGTGGGAGCTGATCCAAACCCATTGGCAGGATCTGTTGCGGGTGGTCATCTCGATCCAGGAAGGCAAAGTGCTGCCCTCCATGCTCTTGCGCAAGCTCACCACCTACAGCCACAAAAACCGTCTCTACCAGGCGTTTCACGCGCTGGGGAGTGTGGAGCGCACGATCTTTCTCCTCACCTTCATTTCGGATGTCAAGTTGCGCGAAGTGATTCACTGTAGCACCAACAAAGTGGAAGAATACCACAACTTCGAGGATTGGATCACCTTTGCTCTGCGAGGGGTGATCGCTGACAACGTGTATGAGGAGCAGGAGAAGCAGATCAAGTACACAGGCGTGATTGCCAACTGTCTTATGCTCGACAACACGATTGAAATCAGTGCAGCCTTGAACGCGCTAGCAAAGGAAGGCTGCATTCCAACCATTGATGAGCTGGCGGCGCTCTCACCCTACCTGACCCGACATATTAAGCGCTTCGGCAATTACGAACTGGATCTCTCGGCCATTGCTGCACCGGTCACCGATGATCTGACCTTTGAGATCGAGCCACCGCAAGAAGCCGGCACGATCGAGGCCGATCACAGTACGCTTCCAGAACCCACGAGTTGCGCAACGAGATACCACCAGGCAGGCGAAATGAGGAAGAAGGGGGATAAAAGGGGAGAAGCATTGTAAAAAGAGAGAAAAAGGTGTCTCCTTAGAAGGTCGACAAAACAAAACGTCATCTTAAAAGGAGAAGACCCACGTAGTATGACACATGCTTCAGTCCACATCCAGATTGCCCCAGAATCGGCTCCGACCACGCCTTGTTGGTTCGCAGCAGTCGCCATGATGGCTGAGATCCTCAAAACATATGGTCTCGTGAAGCTCATCGAGACAAAGGTGCGATTTGCTCGCGCTCGCTTTGATCACTATGAGCTGATTGATTTTGTGGCCGTGCTCATCGGCTATGCCCTCAGCGGTGAACCCAGCCTCCAAGCCTTTTATGAGCGTCTGGCTCCCTTTTCCGAGGTGTTCATGGCGCTCTTTAATCGAAGCCGTCTGCCCCATCGCAGCACCCTCTCCCGTTTTCTGGGCGCGCTTGATCAGCCAAGGGTGGAGGCATTACGGTCCGTGTTTCGAGGCGGGATCTCGTGGCCAGAACCCCGTTCGGCTCTCCTCCTGGCGGGCTTTGGGACCGCCAGGGGAAGCACTGGCTCGTGATCGATGTCGATGGAACCAAACAGGCGGCGCGACAACGGGCCCTTCCGCAGACAAAAGAGCTTCCTGCTCCTCACCGCCGTTTTGAGCGAGTGTGCGCCAAAGGCTATTTCGGGCGCAAACGAGGACAGGTGGGGCGAAGCAGGACCACGGTTTTACCATCGTCCACCCATCAATGGATGGGCACCTTTTCAGGTCCAGGAAACGGCGATGACCGCGAAGAATTCCGACACGCCCTCCAGGCCATCACGGCGTACGCGGCGGCGTGTGCGCTTCCGCTGTCTCATGTCATCGTGCGCGTCGATGGCTTGTATGGAAACACGGCCCCAGTGAAGGAGATTCTCTCGAGCCAGTGTGGGGTGATTGGACGGAGCAAGGAGTATAGCTGGCTTGATTTCCCCGAAGTCCAGACCCGACTCCAATCCCCTCCTGATGCACAGGTGACCCATCCCGAAAGCGGAAGCGTGCGCGATCTCTCCGATTGTCTGGCGGTGCCACTCACCCCAACAGGGCCTGTCGTGCGCCTGCTTGTCGGCACCCATCCTGCTGGTGATCGCAAGCCTGCCGTTGGAGTGGTCCGCCAGGAGAGGGTCTATGAACTGTTCTACACGACGTTGCCACCCCACGCATTTACTGCTTCAGATGTGCTGCAGATCTATCTGCATCGTGGGTCGTTTGAGACGGTTCTCTCAGACGAAGATCAGGAGCAAGACCCGGACCGTTGGGTCTCTCGCTCGCCTTGCGGTCAGGACTGCTGGCAGATCCTCGCGCAATGGATGTGGAATCTCCGTTGAGAACTCGGGCAACACCTCTCTCCTCCCACCCTGCGTGTCATGGAATTTTCCCCAGCTCAGGTGGCAGAGCCTGCTGCTGTGGCAGAACCTGCTGCTGTGGCAGAGCCTGCTGCTGTAGCAGAGCCTGCTGCTGTAGCAGAACCCACATCGTATGGCCCCCCTCAATGGGCCCGTCGATCCTTTACCAAAGGATTTGCCGGCTCCGATTTTGTGTTGCAACCCGATGGCACGTTACGCTGTCCGGCAGATCATCCCTTAACGGTGCAAGAGCGCCGACCTGAGCGCAATGGCTCTGTGCGCATGGTCTACGGTGCTCGCGCGTGCCATTGCCGTCCTTGTCCGAGGCTCAGCGCAGTGCCAGGAATCCGCGACGACCAGCAAGCCAGCGTCCGCGTCAGTGCGGTGGTTTGGCCTGTCTCTTCCGACACATCTCTTTCGACAGCGTCTCCACCTCCCCCCATTCAAGCTTCTCCGACGGTGCTTGAGCCTCTTCCACCTCAACTTCCCTCCGAACCCGCTCCTTTCCCAGTCCTGTGGGGTGATTGGCCACGCTGTTCCATCCGGCGTCGCTGGTTCCAGTTGCTTCGTTCACAAACCGTCATGCTTCCTTCTGCTCCGCTTCAACCGGAGAAGAAACACGACGGCAAACCGCCAGAGAGACAAACCCGCTCTCAACGTGCGCATTGGCGTCTCTCGTGGAATGAGCGTCTCGCCCGTAACGCTCGCCCCTCCACTGCTCCGCCGCTTGCCATCACTCTTCATGGCCTTCCTGCCACCTTTGCGAACGTCTTTGGCTTTGCACTCGTAGCTGCGGCGTAACATCCTGCCTGGTTGCTCTTTCTGGAGACGTTCCTGCTCACCTGACGCACAAAGGTGAAGGGCCATCTGCAGCTTCGCATCTCGCATTGTTGACAGACAAGCGACGCGGCATGTGCAATGCTCTTGTCAGGCACGTTCCTGCCTCTTTCCACACCGCCTCTCAGCTTGCTCCTCTTTTTCTCCCCACGCTCTTTTCTGCCTTACACCTTTTTCGCTTTGACGCTTGAGAGATATTCCTTCATTCCTACTCTTGCTTGCTTGCTTGGTGTTATCTCGTTGCGCAACTCGTGGGATGGGCGACAATACCAAAGCCCAAAACTTCTATGAGCAGGCTCTGGCGGTCACACGCAAAGCGTTTGGTCAAGAGCATCGCAATGTGGCTGAGATCTTAAACAATCTGGCTTTCCTCTATGACGCGCAGGGAAATTTTGGGCGGGCCGAAGAACTTCTACAGCAAGCATTGAGGATCTGGCATGCAACGTTAGGGGAAGATCACCCCGATATCGCTAGTACACTCAATAATTTGGGCACCATATATTACGACAGTGGTGATTATGTGCGGGCGGAGCATTTCATCCGGAGAGCGCTTGAGATGCGACGCAAGGCATTTGGAAGTACACACCTGGATGTGATTACCAGCCTCGGTAATCTGGCAGCGTTGTACGATGCCCAGGGCATTTACGCAGAAGCAGAGCCGCTGTACCAGGAGGTTCTTGCTGTACAGCGTCAGACGTTGGGAAACATCCACCCTGACGTTGCGCAAAGTCTCAGAAACCTCGCTGGATTATATGCGGCTACAGAGCGCTATGCAGAAGCATTGGCCTTACTGCAACAGGCTGCCGCAATCGATGATCTGGTCATTGGGCAGATCTTTTCCATCGGCTCTGAAAACCAGCGCCTGGTATATCTATCTACCCTGCAGGAATCGCTTGATAGCTTTCTCTCGCTCGTTTCCCAACACCTTTCCCAATCACAGACTGCTGTTCAGGTAGGATTAGACCTGCTATTTCGGCGCAAGGCCTTGAGCGCAGAGGCGCTTGTGGTGCAACGAGAGGCGATCTGGCGTGGTCGCTACCCGGCGCTGGAACCGAAATTAGATGAGCTGATCAAACTGAGGGCCCAGATCGCACAAAAACTGCTCGAGGGGCCAGGGCCGCAGGAGGGTGCAGCCTACCAGCAGGCGTTGGAGACTTGGCGCGCTGAGCAAGAGCGCCTCGAAAGCGAACTGGCTCATGAGATTCCAGAGATGAATTTAGCACAGAGGCTTCAGAGCATAGATCGGCAAGCTGTTGCGAGGATACTCCCTCAAGATGCTATGCTCGTCGAGTTCGCTTACTTCAACGGGGTCAATTTTCACGCGATCCCGTCGAAGCATCAGGCACAATGGCAACCTGCCCGCTATCTTGCCTTTGTGCTGAATCCTCAAGAGCCAGACAACGTACAGTTGTTCGACTTAGGAGAGGCCAACGCTATTAACACACAGATTGCAGCTTTGAGAGCCGCTCTTATCAATCGGACCTCTCTCCATGCTCCCAACCAGGTATCAACAGAACAAGAGCATGCTGGGCAACTAGCGAGGGAGGTTGAAAGTGATCATCTACACCATCTCCTCCCTGTAGAGATTGAGGCAACCCCAAGCGGAGGGGCCTGGAGCGGATGCGGCTTACGGTATATGATTTTCGACCCGCTTGTGCCTGCCTTGCGTGGACGGAAGCGCTTGTTCCTGGTTCCTGATGGTGACTTGGCCTTGTTGCCTTTTGAAGTGCTCCCTTGCGATGATGGAGGCTACCTGATTGACGAGTATCAGATCAGCTACCTGAGCACGAGCCGCGATCTGCTGCGCCTTATGTCTCCCCCGGCTAATCAACCTGCACCTGCGCTGGTGGTTGCCGATCCCGACTTCGACTTAAGTCTCGACCGCATACCAGAAGTAGTATACCAGGAAGAAACATATGCAGGGCCTGCCGATCGTCGCTCCTATGACTTCAATCGCTACTACTCTTCTTTTGATCGCTTACCAGCTACGAAAGAGGAAGGAGAGAAGATCGCCGCCTTGTTAAAAGTTCAACCTCTTCTCCAAGGAGCCGCCCTCGATGGATCACTCAAGACATGCCGCTCACCACACATTCTCCATATCGCCACACATGGTTTCTTCTTACCAGATCAGTCACTGATCACGCAGGAAAAACACCCTGTGTGGGCGTCAGATGATACAGACAGAAGCCAGAGCAGCCGACTGGAGCGCTTCCTCCAACAACGTATCGAGAATCCACTCTTACGCTCTGGCTTAGCGTTAGCTGGTATCAATACGTGGAATCGAGGAGGTAAACTGC
>VBHI01000341.1 GCA_005881495.1 Chloroflexota bacterium | reverse complement strand
GATTCCGCAAGTTCAACATGGAAGCATTTAGACGCGCCAGCGTCGTTGCAGCGATGAATTTCAAGCCTTCAAACATTACAGGTGCTTACACAGGCGAAAAAAATAAGAACTGGTGGCTATCGTAAGAAATGCATCACAATGATATAGTATTGGTATCGGGTCTTTCTCTGTGGTTGTCAGGAAAGAAGTAGAAGAGCATGCTGGATTTTCAATGCGAATACTGGGAGAGTCACCTGCGTTTTCCCGACTGGTATCGACACCTGGAAGATGAACTGACGTCCCTGTTTTTCCCCGTGGTGCACGATGATCCAAAGCTCAAGGCCTTCAGAAACCAGGTCTACGCGCTGATCGCGGAACTGCTGGCGCGCCAGCAGCTACCCCTGGCAGAGACTGGGCCTGACCTGGATACTGCCAGGCGGCCCGTTGATACTATCGTAATTCACCACACTGAGGAGGATCCGGTGATCAGCCTGGACAGGCTCTCTGCCATTGGCCTGGTCAGGCAGTATGCCTTTCAGTACCTGGCCGGCAATGTGCTGGGCCACCAGGTGCGAGGACAGCCGATCTGGTCCGGCCATTTCCGCGAAGGGCGCATGGTCTTCTTCGCCTATCACTGGCTGATCCGGCCAGATGGCACTGCCGAACGACTCCTGGAAGATAGCCATATCGGCTGGCACGCAGGAGACTGGTACATCAACACGCGCAGCATCGCCATCGCTCTTTCAGGGAACTATGAAGCAGCCACGCCGCCGCTGCCGCAAATCGAGTCCGCGGCCCAGGTTATTCGCGCATACTATCCCCAGGTACCCAGGGCCAACATCGTCGGCCACAGTGAAGTGCGCAAGGATCTGACCTGCCCCGGCGCGTATTTTCTAGAGTCGTGGAAGGATATGCTGGTGAGTAGAGCGTAACCTGGTTACTCCCGCAGACCTCTCAACGCTTGAGGCAGGTATATCAGGTCGAGCCAGCCGAAGGAGCCCAGTGCATCGCTGCTCTTGTGGAAGAAACGTATGACCTGGTAGAACAGCACGTGCCAGGTATCGATGTTGATCGATTGCGACGGATCTTTCGCTATCGTCGCCCGTTCTGGAAACAGCCCCCACCTGCCTCCTTGCAGCTTGCCTGACCGTAGGTAGACGCGCTAACGTCGTTGGCAAGCTGGACAAGATACCTATTCAGAACGGGCTACCTGAGAGCGAAAGATGATCCGAACCGCATCCCGACAGAGCTTATGCCACGACCTTCGCTCTTACCTGCGGGTGCGTCTGCGAAACTAAGACCAGCAGGATGACGCCGGCACCAGCGATAACATCTGGTAACCAGACGTTCAAACCTTGATTTGAGAAGCCGAACAGAATTGGTGAAGCGACAAGCAGTGCAGATGCAGCTAAATCCAGGATCAGGTGCACTGGCATTGGGATAAACTTCAGAGCAGGTATGCCACGCTCGTAGTCAGTCAAGAGACTATAAAGAATGAGGCCGGCACCCAAAACCATTGGTAGGATAACAGCTATCCCACCTATACTGTAATATCCAAAGACAAATGGGGCTGCAATTAAGCCGATGCCTCCGATGTAATCGAAGATACCATGCAGCCAGGTTGGGACGAAACGAATGCTGTTCATAGAGAATCCTTTCTTCATGACATTGCTGAATAGATCAGCGAGAGTGAAACAAAATTGTCTTCAATCCATCTAGCGCTGCCTGGCGGTCGCCCTGGGAGCCCACCCACGATATGTGGTAGAACCCTTGCAGTGCTATCATTTGTACTTACGTGACAAAATGCGATACGGATTACTCAAACGTTCTTCTTTCATCTCTCCCAGAAGTCAGGCTCCCATCTTCCCCATCGTTTCCATCACCACGGCAGCTAGGGCCTTTATGAAGAGCGGTGAAGTATTCAGTGACTCGGTACGTGCAAAGACTATACCAGCCGCTTCAGCCTGTTCACGAGCTCCAATCTCGATATCATAGAGAATTTCAAGATGATCGGCCAGGAATTGTATCGGGGCAATCAGCACATGCGTATGACCAGCAGCCTTGAGTTCAGGCATCACATCAGCAAAGTCTGGCTTGAGCCATTCCTCGGGCGTGTGACCCGCGCTCTGGTAGCAGAACATCCAGCGTTCAGGTGCCAAACCAGCAAGGTCAGCCACAGCAGCAGCCGTTTCCTTGAGGCTGCCAATATAGTCCGGCTCCTTCTCTACCACCCGTTTCGGCATACTGTGCGCGGTGAGGAGCACCGGCACGCGCTTTCTTACTTCCGCCGGGAAACGCTTCAGGGCATGCTGTACGCGCACTGCCAGGGCCTGTAAAAAAGAGGGTTGAAGATGCCAGTCTCCCGCAATCTTCACTTCGAGATCTTTCCGCTGCAGTTGCGCAACAGCATCTTCCAGCGTGCGAACGTAGCCACCCATAATGATTGGCGAAAATTGCGGAGACATAATCACGCCAATCAAGCGGCTCACATCCGCCGTCACTTCCGGCAGCACATCGGCAATAAATGGTGGAGCAAAGCGCATCCCGGCCACAACATGGAACGACTGTAGACCCCGATTTATCGAGGGGCGAGCGAAGCTCGAACCTGCGGGGTGCTGGCGATTCAATTCCTCCTGCAGGGCCGCCGCTTGCTCACGGGTAATGCGCAGCAGCGGTGAGCCCCCAATCAGCTTGTAGCGGCGTCGAAATTCGGTTATCAGCTCTTCGTCAGCAGTTCGTCCCCCGCGTATATTTTTCAGATACGCTGGAATATCATCCAACGTGGCAGGCGAACCGTAGGTCATGAGCATGACGCCCACTTGTGTATTGCTTGTCATACTCATCTACTCTTTCTCCGTAGCCGGACGCCGCACGCCTTCGCGATAGTCCACGCGGGCGCTTGCCTCGTGTACAGCATCGACCAGCCGTCGCAACATATCTGAGGGCGTCGAAGCCGGCACGCCGTGTCCGAGGTTGAATATATGTCCGGGGCGATTGGCGGCCCGTCGCAGCACATCGTTCATGCCTTCCTCAATGACCTCCCAGGGAGCCAGCAGGCGCGTGGGGTCGAGGTTGCCCTGAATACCACGTTCATAGCCAATACGCGCCCAGGCCTCGTCAAGCTCAATACGCCAATCTACACTGATGATGTCGCCGCCTGCTTCGGCCATCAACTCTAACAGACTGGCCGTGCCGGTGCCAAAGTGAATCGATGGAGCGCCAGCGCACTTGACAGCCTCGAAGATGCGTTGAGAATAGGGCTGCACGTATTGCCGGTAGACGCTGGGGCCAAGGACGCCAACCCAGCTATCAAACAACTGCACAACGTCCACCCCGGCTTGAATCTGCGCGACCAGGTAGCGGGAAACCACCTCGGTCAGCTTATCCATCAATGCATGCCAGACCTCTGGCTGGCTAAACATCAATCCCTTGGCAATAGCATAATCGCGTGAAGGGCGACCCTCGATCAAGTAGCAGGCCAGCGTGAAGGGTGCCCCGGAGAAGCCGATAACGGCCTGTTTTCCGGCCAACTCGCGGCGCACAAGGCGAATCGCTTCCATCACATAAGGGGTAGACTCTTCAGCCAGTGGAGCACGCAAGGCCGCGACATCTTGCATTGTGCGCACGGGATTGTGAATGATGGGGCCAACATCCGGCTGGATCTCCAGGGAGATGCCCATACCCTCCAGCGGAAGCATAATGTCGGCGTAGAGTACAGCGCCATCTACGCCGAACTTTTCGACAGGCATCAGGGTCACCTGCGCGCAGAGTTCAGGCGTTTTTGCCATAGTCAGGATATCATAGCGTTTGCGTAACTCACGATATTCAGCAATGCAGCGACCCGCCTGCCGCATAAACCAGACCGGCGTGGCATCGGGCTGTCGATGGTGGCAGGCATCCAGAAAACGCGCCGCGCCACCCTGGGGGACAACTGCTAATTGTTGCTCAGTTTGCATATCTGTTCTTCTATCTATCCTATTCTTCTTTCAACCACCGGGCTACCAGTGGGGCAAAGTATGTAATGATCATGTCAGCGCCCGCCCGCTTCATGCCGGTCAGCGCCTCCATGGTCACCCTGCGCTCATCAAGCCATCCTTGTTGAGCGGCAGCTTTAATCATCGCGTACTCGCCACTGACGTTATAGGCCGCAATGGGGAGGTCACAGCGATTCCGTACCTGCTGAATCACGTCCAGGTAGGCCAGCGCAGGCTTCACCATCACAATATCGGCCCCCTCCGCAATATCAAGGTCAACCTCCCGCAGGGCTTCACGCACATTGGCTGGATCCATCTGGTAGGAGCGGCGGTCCCCAAACTGCGGTGCTGAACCTGCTGCCTCACGAAACGGGCCATAGAAGCCCGAAGCATACTTGGCAGAGTAGGCCATAATCGGCGTCGAACCGAACCCATGTTCATCCATCGTCCGACGAATAGCCCCAACGCGACCATCCATCATGTCTGACGGAGCCACAAGATCCGCTCCCGCCTCAACATGCGTAAGGGCCATCTGGGCAAGCAACTCTAGCGATTCGTCATTCTGCACTTCACCATCATGAACCATTCCGCAATGCCCATGGCTGGTATACTCGCATAAGCAGACATCCGTCATCACCACTATGCCTGACGCCTCTACCTTAATGACGCGAATAGCCTGCTGGATAATCCCCTGTGGATTATATGCCTGTGATCCAACTTCGTCCTTCTCATTGGGAATGCCAAAGAGCAATACCGCGGGAATCCCCAACTGCGCAATACGTTCTACTTCGCGACCAAGGTGCTCCAGCGGCCACTGCATAATCCCAGGCATAGAGGCAATTTCGCGAGGCTGGCTCAATCCCTCGGCAACAAAGAGGGGATAAATCAATTGCTCAACGGATAAACGAGTCTCACGTACCAGCCCACGCAGCCTTGCGTTTTGGCGCGTGCGCCTCAAGCGCACGGCAGGAAAATTAGCCATGTTAAGAAAGTCCTTTCTAACTCTGCTTGCTTTTTGTCGCACTTGTTGCACTTGTTGCACTTGTAACGCATGTAGCAGATGTGCTCTTCTATCAGAATATGAGGCAACAGCAGCCCCTCCAGATGCAAGCATTGTCAAAGGTAGTTCATTCTGGCTGGGGCAGAAACCAGTTTACAGAGAACGGGCTTGAAAGCCCCTGCTTTCCAAACGGGGGATGAAAAGCCCGCCGCCCGCAGGCGGAGAGTCCGCTCCCCAAGCCAAACCGCTTGACATTTCGCTTTGAGTGTTGTATTCTTGTTCTAGTTCTTGTGCACACTGACAACCCAATAGGGTTTCGCTGGGTTCCACGGTAAAGCGTTCCCGTGGGTAAAAGCACGAACGTCTCAACGTGTTTGTGCGCACAGTGGTGATAGGCTGCGTAGAACCTCCTCGGAGGGCGCATTCCCACCTCACGGTCGGAGTGCCTATCGCTTGAAGCCAGGAACAGACCGTACCGGGGGGCACTCGGAAACGGACTTCTCTTCGGAGAAGCGAACGCTTGGGGAAAAGGGACCTCTACGGCTTGAGTAGCAGTATTCAAGTGGCAAGCTCCTTCGTTGAACCAAGAACCCCCGTCATTTATGGCGGGGAGTGTCAGTCAAAATGTGTCAGGGAATGAGGGTGCGATGAGGCAGGGTCCCCTCTCCACATCCACTCCTCTCCCGCACCTACGGGTTCTGACGTTCCCTTGCTTATTGGCACCAACTTAAGCGATGGGGGCACCGTTTTCGGGTCCACCACGCCGCGCCGTTGCCCAGGTCTGTACTCTTAAGCTGGTGCGAATAGGTTCTGACGTTCCCTTCCCTTCAAAAAACGTTTCCCTTTAGGGGAACCCGAACCTACGCGCATTCACGCAATGCCACCCTTGCGGCCTGCACAGTTTCTTCAATCATCTCATCCTCTAGCGCCAACGAAATAAAACAACTCTCGAACTGCGATGGCGGCAGGTAGACCCCCTGTTTCAACATGCTCCAGAAGAAACGCGCAAAACGGGCCGTATCCGAGGTTTTGGCGCTGGCGTAATCAACCACAGGCTGTGTGGTAAAGAACAGGCAAAATAGGGCGCCTATTCTCACCAGTTGTGCCTTAACCCTACTCTCATGGATTGCCTGCGAGATGCCATCGCTGAGCAACTGCCCTTTTTGTTCAAGCTTTTCGTACTGTCCAGGTTTGCGTAACTCGGTAAGGGTCGCAATGCCGGCAGCCATCGCCAGTGGATTGCCTGAGAGCGTGCCGGCCTGGTACATCGCTCCCGCCGGAGCAACAAGCTCCATCACCTCACGACGTCCACCATAGGCCCCAACTGGCAGACCACCACCGATGATCTTCCCCAGGCAGGTCAAATCAGGCACAATGCCTGTCCACTCTTGCACGCCTCCCATGGCTATACGAAATCCCGTCAGCACCTCATCGAAGATCAGCAGCGCTCCATACGTCCTGGTCAGTTCGCGCAACGTTTCCAGGAAGCCTGGCTGTGGTAGGACAAGTCCCATGTTGGCCGCGACAGGCTCTACGATGATAGCAGCAATCTCCCGGTGATAGCTGCGAAACAGCCTTGCTACGGCTGCGCTATCGTTGTAGGCCACTACGAGAGTATTCCCCGTCGTCTCTGCCGGCACTCCAGGACTATCAGGCAGACCCATTGTCGCGACTCCGGAACCGGCCTGAACGAGCAGCATGTCGGCGTGACCGTGATAGCAGCCGCTGAACTTGATGATTTTGTTGCGCCCGGTATACGCTCGTGCCAGGCGCAAAGCGCTCATCGTCGCCTCGGTGCCAGAATTGACGAAGCGCACCATCTCAACCGAGGGCACGCTCTCAATGACCAGTTTCGCCAGTTCGTTCTCGGCCTGCGTGGGCGCTCCGAAACTAAAGCCACGCGTACTCGCCTGTATGACGGCCTCCAACACCGCGGGATGTGCATGTCCGAGGATCATTGGCCCCCATGATTGGACATAATCCAGGTAGCGATGACCATCCGCGTCATAGAGATAAGGGCCGCTGGCATGATCGATGAAGATAGGTTCGCCACCTACGCCACGAAAGGCCCGCACGGGACTATTGACGCCTCCGGGCAAAAGTCTCAATGCCTCCTTGAAAAGGGCATGAGAATGCGCTAGATTCAGTTCGTCGCCCCTCTGGGTTTGGTTGTTCATCGCGCTCCCCTATGCTCCTATCGCTTCCAAAATTTCACGTAAAGGCTCCGCGACACAGGTAAACATCGGCGTGTCACGCAGTGTGTAACTGCTTGCTTCCGTCTCGCGCAATTCCTGCACAAGATCAAGAAAATCGCTGATCTCATCCGTCTCGAAAGCGACAACAAACTCCTGGTCGTCCAGGCCAAAGGAGTAGGTCGTGTTCAGTGATACCGTTGGATAGGTCAGCCCAACCCGGATGTGCTCGTTCATCATACGTTTGCGCTCTGGCATAGGCAGGGCATACCAGGCGCGCGTCTTCACAAAGGGGTAGACAAACAGGTACTTCTTATCCTCAGGTGAAATGACGAGGCGAGGATCATGCGCGCCACGAGCATTTTTCCCAACATAGATAGAGCGTTTGGTCATCGAAAGTAAGGCATATGTCTCACTCAGATAGGGACCCATGGCACTACGACGAATGCGGCTGCTGAGGTTCCGCAGGTCCTCAATGGCAGCAGTGGCCTGCCAGAGCATAAAGTCGCAATTCGCACGCAGTCCATACACCCCATAGCTTCTGATGAGTGTGTGTTGAGCATAATCATCCAAAGTTTGTAGCAATTCTTGTTTTCCCCGCTGGCGAGTTTCAGCAGGTAACCGTAGCCATTGCGGATCAAGTTTGTAGAAGGTAAAGCGCACCAATTGACGTGGCTGCTTTGGTTTCGTTGGAGCAGTCGCCTGCTCGTGTTGTGTTGCTATGGTAGAATCAGTCAAGTTTATCCCTCATGTTCAACTATTGCCCCCACAAGACCATCGATCGTAAAATCCCTGGCCTGGATATCGACTTCCAGGCCAAGTTCATGTGCGGTTTGTGAGGTGATTGGGCCAATACAACCACTTTTGAGATGCGGATTGCGTGTTACGAGATCTGTCGGTACAGACCCGGTTTCTAACGCACAATCCGCGAGCCAGTGCATAAAATGGCGAACGGTGCTCGAACTGGTGAAGGTGAGCATATCAAGTTGCTGTGCCTGTAAGAGGCGCAGCACTTCGCGTCCCTGTTCATCATCGCCGGCGGCGGTAACAGTGCGATAAGCGGCTACTTCGTCCACTACTGCCCCCGCCTGCTGTAATCCGGTAACCAACACTTTGCGCGCCTCGGCAGCGCGCGCCAACAACACCCGCTTCCCCGCCAATGATTCCCCCCGCCGTCGACTATCCGCAACCAGGGCCGAGACAACCTGCTCCGCTATGTACTCGGACGGTACCAGGTCCGCCGTGACACCATACTGCGCCAGCGCAGCAGCAGTGGCCGGTCCAATCACTGCCAGGCGTATCCTTGCCAGGGCTTGTCTCACCTGTGCCGTATAGCCGAGAGTGGCGAGGCGATCGAAGCAACTTCTCACGCCATTCGCGCTGGTAAAGATGAGCCAGGTGTAGTAAGGATTACCTGTTTCGTCTAGTGCGCAAAGCCGCTGCAAAGCCTCATCAAGCGGCGTCCAATCCAACGGAGTGTCAATACGAATGGTAGGAAACTCAACAGGTATTGCCCCCAATGCCCTCAAACGATCACTCAGCGCGCGCGCCTGTTCACGGGTGCGCGTCACCAGGATTCGCTTTCCTTGCAAGGGAGGCGCTGAGATGTTGCTCTCAGACATGTTAGCGCTCCTCTCTTGGGCGCGATAATGCACATTTACTACATAATCCGGATAGCGGAATAGCCACCGAGGCCGATAAATCGGCGCTGGGCACGATAAATCGGCCCCTACGAGTGTCCGGATGAATTGGTTCATCTGCATAATCGGCCCCTACGATCTGCCAGCATCCATATGGCGAATAATGTCATCTGCCCCCTGATCCAGGGCGCGCTCTGCCAACCTTGTCCCGAGTTGCTCAGCATTTGCAAGTAGACCCCGATTTTCAGCATTTGTAAGTAGACCCCGATTTTCAGCATTTGTAAGTAGACCTCGATTTATCGAGGGGCGAGCGAAGCGAGGAGTGTGCGCTGTCCACACTATGCTCTGCTGGACACGCACCTGGCGCTGCCCATCCATGCTAATCACCAGCCCCATCAGCGAAAGTTCCTCGCCCACAATTTCGCCATAAGCGGCGACAGGTAGCAAGCAGCCTGCTCCCAGCCGGCGCATAAATGTGCGCTCAGCAAGGGTAGCAGCTTGCGTCAGGGAGTCACAGAGTGGGGCAACAAGTGCCTGCATTTCTGCTTCATCACGTATTTCCAGGCCCAATGCTCCCTGCCCAGGCGCAGGCATCATCACTTCGAGAGGCAGGTAGGTGAGACGGCCCTCAAGGCGTTCTTGCAGGCCCAGGCGGTGCAGCCCGGCGGCAGCAAGCACAATAGCATCATAGTCGCCTGCATCGAGTTTACGCAGGCGAGTATCGACGTTTCCACGGAGCGGCAAAATCTCCACGCCGGGATACAAAGCGCGAATCTGGGCCATGCGTCGCAGGCTACATGTGCCTATACGTATAGTGGCTGGCTGTTCAAGAAGCTCACTCACAGCGGTCGTCCCGCGTGAAATGAGCACGTCGCGCGCGTCCTCTCGCGGGCCGGTGACCACCAGTTGCAAGCCTTCTGGTTGGGCAGTAGGCAGGTCTTTGAGGCTATGGACGGCCAGGTCGATGTGTCCCTTTTGCAGGGCCTCCTCGATCTCTGTGATAAAAATGCCATCTCCACCTGCCTGAGTTATAGGAACATCGGTGATACGATCCCCCCTGGTGCGAATGTGCTTAACAGTGATCGACAGGTCTGGCCATAGCTGCCGCAGCCGTTCGACCATTGCTTGTGCCTGTATCAATGCGAGCTTGCTGGCTCGCGTCCCTACCACGATTTGTTTCATCAGTATTCACTTCCAAATCGAATAAATACCGGAGTGCCTCGGTATATATATGTCCCTGTCCCGCGGCTGCCGCATCCTTGAGGCGTAGCAGGGGTTTGTGTAAAATTTTGTTTACAAGCCGGGTCGTCAATTCCTGAACGGCTGCAGCCTCCCTCTCAGTCAGTGATGATGGCAATTGCTGCATAGTACGTGCCAGTTCTTGATGACGCAGCGCATCAGCGTATTGCCGCAGGTCATTAATGGCATCCACAACGCTCAGCGAACGCAGCCAGCGCTCAAACGTACTGACTTCCTGGGTAATGATCGACTGGACAAGTTCGACTTCCTGCAAACGCAGGCGAATCCCCTCACTGACCGCGGCCTCCACATCATCAAGGTTGTAGAGATGCACTCCCGGCAACATGTCAACCGTGGGTTCAACGTCACGCGGAAGAGCAATATCAATCAGGAGCAGCGAACGACCGGCACGCTGCTGCATCACCTTTTGCATCAGTTCATGAGTGATGATGGCTCGTGGAGCAATCGTCGAGCTAATCACCACATCTGCCTCTGCTAAGGCTTCAGCAAGCTCGGTGAAGGAGCGGTGGACTGCCCCAAGGCGCTGTGCAAGGTCGACAGCGTGGGCCAGTGTGCGATTGATGATCGTGAGTCGCTGCGCACCGTTATCGTAGAGAGTGCGCGCCGCCAGTTCGCTCATCTGACCGGAGCCTATCAATAACACCGAGGCTTCATTGAGCGTGGGGAAGAGTTGCCGGGCCAATTGTACCGCAACAGAACTTACCGAGGCCGTATGACGGCCGATATCTGTCTCACTACGCGCGCGCTTCCCTGCCACAATTGCGGCCCGGAACAAGGCCGAAGTGATCGGGCCAGCACAGCCAGCGCTCTGGGCAAGTTCGAGGGCCTGCACAACCTGTCCCTGAATCTGTGACTCGCCCGGTACAACCGAGTTAAGTCCGCAGGCCACTTCGAAGAGATGCCTCACGGCTTCTTCATCGCTAAAGATGTAACAATGCGCTCGCAGTTCAGCAAGTTCAACCTGGCAAGTTTCACTGAGGATACGCAGGAGATTCGTTCGACCTTCATTGATATCTGGAGAGACTGCATACACTTCTATGCGGTAACAGGTTGCGAGCAGGACATTCTCCCGCAATACCGGTTGTGCCTCCCGCAATACCTCTGGCAACAGGCGCCGCCCGCCAACTAACCGCTCACGCAACGCAATAGGGGCAGTGCTTTGATCAGTGCCGATAGCAACAATATGCATGAAAACCTCAAAATTGTCATAATCACAAACAAGTTATTAGAGATTTTAGTAGTTTTTTTGGGGAGAGTCAAGAGCATATGCAGACAATTTCGAGAGGAACACGATTTATGGTGATCATAAAAATAACTGCAAGCGTAAAAGAGAGAGCAGGCTATGAAAGGCTCTCCCTTTTACACTTACCAGGCAATCCTACTTATCCCTTCGGGCCAACAAGGTCACTCATCGGTGTCACATTTGTGGTATCACACGTGAACCCCAGGCATCCCAGCTCCCAGCCGCCCTCAACTGTAGCAAGCATCGAATAGTGGTTATAGGCCACATTCGAAGTGCGCGATGAGTGATCCGAGTGCGAGATCGTTAGCGTCACAACGTGCCCACCGCCGGGATTAGCGTCACAGCAACCGCTAGTGTCGTTGAACGGGAAATCGCTCTCGTCCCACGTGATGATAATGACCGAGTTGCCATTAAAGGCGCTGGAGCTCATAATCGCACTGACAGTTGAACTCAGAAAGGCATCGCCTGTCGCGATCAAGCCCTGCACGTTGCCAAAGTTACAGGGATCACTTGAAGGCCCGACACGCCCATGCATGTCACTGCATTGGTCTGGGCTGATCCAGGAAAAGTCTGGCACGTTCTTGTTCGCCAGGTCGGTAGAGAACTGGCTAAAGTCCACGACGTTCGCTACACGAGCAGGATTGTTCTGCACATCAGTATAAGAGATAAACGGATTGTGCTTGCGCTCGTAGAGCTGGTTGCCGCAGGCGTGATCAAGCGGGGTACTGCATAGCGAAAACGACTGCATATATGCCTTCCATGTCCTGCCACTCCCTTCAATCTGATCCACAATGTTGGGCACATCAATGGTCACATCATTATCATTGACGACGCCATTGGTTGAGCCGGAGGTCGCCGCTATGTAATTAGGCTGACTGGGGTGGGCAACTCCAGTATAGTTGGTCGCGAACCCATAGGTTCTCGCCGCGAAGTTAATCCAGGGTGCATTTTTATTGCCAATCAGGCTCGTGAAGCTCGTGTTCTCCATCATGATAACGAAGACATGCTGGAAGTTCTTGAGCTTCACATTGCTAACGTTCGTGTGTGCCGAAGCTGCAAGCGGCACCATCAATGCCAGGGCTACCATTACCGCGATACCGATACGAGTCACCAGACGCATGCTACGTCTGTCGCCGTTCATAAAATAAAACCCTCCTTTGGACAATAAAACGGGATTGCCTATCCTATTGGATAGGCAACTGACAAAAACTAACCCTACAAATCACAAAAATACGTTGATGTCTGAAAAGAAAATATGTTACCCCCCGGGAGAAGTATACACACTTTTTCGGAATAAAAGAAGTGATCACCACACCGCACCTAATTCCAGAACCCCAACCGACTGTGAGATGATACGAGATTCTCGAGATGCCCAGGTTTTGCGCTCTTTACTTCCCTTATTCGACTGGCCGCTCCCGCCATTCCCGTATCGCCTTGGCGTGCTTGGGGTAATGGCTGTATGTATCGAGCCGGAGGCGATGCCGGAAGCGCGTCTCCCGTGTGAAGTGCTCTTCGGGCACGCTTCGGATGTAGTCGATGAGTCGGCGGTGCGTTTCATCCAGTTGCCTCAGTACATCAGAGAGCGCAAGGCCCCGTTTCTGTTCCGTCATCTGCGCATTGAAGGCATCGATGCCTCCGTACCGGGTGTATCGCGGTGGCCTGCCTCCTGTGATGATGAGCGGCAGATACTTCAGCGCCTCCTCCTCCCACGTGGTCACGTGCGCAAGGATGTCTTTCACCGACCAATTCCCCATGATGCCAGACTCCGTCAGCTGTGAATCTGACAAGCCGGCGTATGACTCCTTGTTCGCCGCCCACGCCTTCTCAAGTTGTTTCAGAAGCTGTTGTTTATCCATGGTTTAGGTTTTGCCTCCTTCCGATCGATGATCGTCGGCGATGACGCGCCGAACGGTCGACCGCCGACTCCGGCCTGTCCAATCAACTCGCGACAGTCGGCGTCCCGCATGAACTGGCTCGGCACCCGATACGCCTCCCTGCTGCGCCTTCCAGCTTGCATAGGCAACCGGGAGGCAGACACCGCAGGGCCGGTAACCAGCGGCCCGTGCGTGCTCTTCAGTAAGGAAGAAGACACGGTGGGTGACATAGCCGCCCCGGGCGATGGCGCGCAGCGCGGCGGGGCAGTCGAGACGACCGTAGATGCGGCTGCGGCGGTGGCCACCCAACGTCCCTGGCTGAGCACTGGCGTACGGCTCGCCGTCGGGATCGACAAGTATCCAGGTCTGGCTCATAGGAGTGCATGTTGTCGGAAAGCCCAGCCAGCCTGGGGGCGCAGCCCAGCGGCGGACGCGCGGTAGCGCCCGCGATCGGGCCCTCCGACGAGCCCTGCCAGGAATGGGTAAGTGACGGTATTCTCTTGCGATATGACTCGTCTCCTTTCGTTTGGTGCCATTTGGATATTTTACGTCCAGGTCATTGGCGGCAACAAGAGCCTCTGCCCTTCAGGGGAAACTGTAGCTGCAAATTCCGTGCACGGCACTCCGTTTCTTGCTTTCAAATTGGGGCAAAATGCGCGACCAGGGTTTCGCGCCACTCTCCTTTTCCTACGCATCTAGACAAGGAAGGTGTTTGCTGCTCGATGGGGAGGGAGAGGCAGCAGACGCATTCTTTGCACTGGATTCTCTGTTGATTGGAGGTTACAATAGTTGCGTGTGAGGAATGTGTATCCCGCCGTGAGAAAGGAGAAAAGCAGCATGAAGGATTTCCAGGACAAAGTGGCCGTTGTGACAGGAGCAGCCAGCGGCATTGGACGTGCGCTGGCCGAAAAGAGCGCGCAAGAGGGGATGAAGGTCGTGCTGGCCGATGTCGAGGAGAGTGCCCTCAAGCAGGCTGAGGAAGAACTACAGGCCAGCGGTGCCCAGGTGTTGGCCGTGCGCACCGATGTGTCCCAAGCCGACGAGGTCGAGGTATTGGCTCAGAAAACATTCGATACCTATGGTGCTGTGCATCTCCTGTTCAATAATGCCGGGGTCGGTGCCGGCACGACCGTCTGGGAGAGCAGTCTGGCCGACTGGCAGTGGGTGTTGGGAGTCAATCTGTGGGGGGTCATTCATGGCATGCACTTTTTTGTTCCCCGTATGCTGGCACAAGACACCGAGGGCCATATCGTCAACACGGCCTCCTCCGCTGGCCTCGTATCGAGTTCAGGCCTGGGCATTTACAAGGTGAGTAAGCATGGGGTCGTCACGCTTTCCGAGACGTTGGCCCTCGAACTGGCAGCGCGCGGAGCGAAGCTCAAAGCCTCGGTCCTGTGCCCTGAATGGGTGAACACGCGCATCATAGATGCGGAGCGGAATCGTCCGCAGGCCTTACAGAATGCGTTAGAGGAACAGCACATGAGTCCTGAGATGGCGGCTATGGTCCAGGCTATGCGCCAGTGGTTGGCACAGGCGGGACTACCACCCTCCCAGGTAGCGGAGATGGTCTTCGTTGCCATCCGCCAGGAAAAGTTCTATATCCTCACGCATCCGACGACAAAACAGGGTGTGCAATTGCGCATGGAAGATATTCTCCAGGAGCGGATGCCCACGGATATTTTTCAGGCAGCGAAACCGCCATCCCAGTAGAGCGATAGCTGGCTCTGGCGCGTCTGCTTGGAGGGGATGCCGACCGCAGGTGCACTCTCAGAGCAGGTGAGATATCGGTGGAGGGATCAAGTTCAATCAGCTCAAGCCTCCGAAACGCTCGGTTTGGTGAACGAGCATGCGCCAATCATCAAGCGGGTGTGTCAGGACATGCTTGAAATCAATCGAGGGATTCCGCGCCTGTAGACGAGCAGAGTTTCTCCCTTGAGACAGAAGCAGAGCAGAGGCTCTAGGCAGAGGGCAAGCTATGGACAAAGAGCAACGCCGTGCGGCCAAAGCTCACCTGGTGGCTGGGATGCAAGAGGGCCACTCGTGGCAAACAGCAGCAGCAAAGGCCGGGTTACAGATCAGTCAATCGAACGCCTATCGTCTTTGGCAGGCTTGGCGTACGTGTGGTGAGACGGCGCTCTCCGATGGACGACACGGCCATCCCAGCAAACTGCATGGAGAGGCACGCACCTTTCTCGAAGACGCTTGCCGAAAGGCTCCCCACATACCAAGCTCAACCATCCAAACGGCCTTGCGAGGGCGTTTTGCCCTCTCAGTGAGCGTGAGTCAGATTAACCGCGTCCGGGCCACACTCGGCATCAGCAACCACTCCCAAACCCGACAGCAGGGAAAAAAACAGGAGTAAAAGCGGTTCCTGCGCCTCAAGCAGAGTGGCAGGAAGGTGCTGGGAGTCTCCTGTCGACTTCCTGCCGCCCATCAAACGGGCCTACTTACGTCTCTGGAAACAGCCCTCGAAGCCTCGCCTCCTCCCTGCTGATTCAGCGCTGCGTCTGGCCCACAGTCAACCGACGACGCTGCGCCGCCAAGTGTTGACCCTACTCTTTCTGGAAGCAGTGGGACTACGGCGAACCTGGGACGAGACAAAGCTACACCGGCCAAACTCTAGCCTTACTCACGGGGCGCCGCCTCGCCTACGGTTACCGCTATACAGAGCGGTTTTTGGCAGAGTTGGCTCGGGTTGGGGCAGATGAGGCATTCACCCAAGCGTTGGCAAGCTGGACCGCTACGCTCTGGAAACCGCAAGCGCGCAGGGGAGACATCGCCGTTCCTGTTTTTTACTTCGATGGACTGAGCCTCGCCGTTTACGCCGATCACTTGATTCCACGCGGGTTGGTAGGACGCGCTTCCAAAGGTTCTGGGGTGTCGTGCGCTCGTTGTCTTGCACGATCAAGAAGGCCATCCGCTCCTTGTGACGACGCATCGAGGGGATCAGCATTTGACGGTGGGACTGCCAGCTATGATCACGCGCTACGAGCAAGCGACTGGCCTGCACAGTGTTGAGCGTGTCGTGGTGGATCGCGAGGGCATGGCGGCTGAATTCCTGGCAGCATTGGCAAGCGAAGGACGTACGGTGGTCACCGTGTTGCGAACCGACCAGTACAGCGGGTTGGAGTCGTTCCGCGAGGTGAGTGAGTTCGTTCCCTTGCGGGCTGATCGCCAGGGGAAGGTGACCCGTGGGGTCGCTTTAGCTCGCTTCAGTTTGCCATTACCTGAGCATTCCGGGCAGGAACTAGACTTACGGGTCGCGCTGATCCGCGATCTGTGCCGCCAGGTCCCCGATGACAAGCGACCAGAGGACGAGGACGGACCGCGCAAGTGGGATGAGAAACCCGATGGCACCCATGAGTACTGGCTAGACGCAAGCTGGCAAGCAACTCCCTTACCTGCGAAACCAACTGTGCCCAAGCTGATCCCCATTGTGACTACGGCAGCAGAGGCAAATGCGGTAGAACTTGCTCACACCTACATCAGACGCTGGCCTGCGCAAGAGAATGCGATCCGGGATTGGCTGATTCCCCTTGGCATCGATGTCAATCATGGCTATAGCAAAACACCCGTCATCAACTCAGAGATCGCGAGAAAGCAGGAAGCCCTCCAAAGGCGACTCGAGAACGTGCAACGCTGGGCGGATGGAGCCCGCAAGCGCATGTACAAAGCAGGTAAGCTACACAACAAACGCTCTCAACTGACCAAAGAGCGGGCAACGGAACTGTATCGTGTCCTTAATGACCATCAGATGGAATTGGAACTGCAAGACGTGGACCGCTATCTGCTGCGCAAAACCATCAGGGAGGAAAAGGCGGTGGCCGACGCCGAGATCGAGGAGTACCAGCAGCGAGAGTGGAAAGCCTACCACACCAGCAATCGCGAGTTTGCTAAGTGCGAGAAGTACTGCCGGGAGCAGCGTGAACTGCTGCGAGCTCTGGAGAATCTGGTACAACAGGGACGGGAGATGTACGAACTGGACAACCGCAAGGACCAGATCATGACCGTCTGTAAGGTAGCTCTGGCGAATCTGGGGATGTGGGCGCGTGACCGCTATTTTCCAGAAGCGTACGCTCATGCGGGTTGGCATCGCTTGCAAATCTTCTTCCAGTTGCCAGGGCGGATACACTGGGGAACAGAAAGCGTCGAGGTGGAACTCAAGCCGTTCAACGACCATGCTCTCAACCGAGATTTGGAGACGTTGTGTGCAAAAGTAGCCCAAGAGCAGCCACGCCTACCGGACGGACGACGTTTGCTGTTCAAGGTGCAAGGGGTCGGTCTTCCTAGTCTAGATGCGCAAGAACGAGCGGTGGCGTGACACCCTGATGGAACGATGTAAGTTTACAGCTTTTCAGCGGATGTAGTGCTTGAGGATAATCGAAAGACGATGATGTCCAAGCGATTGTGT
>VBHI01000340.1:17793-41367 GCA_005881495.1 Chloroflexota bacterium | reverse complement strand
AGGAAGCCAGCGGCATTGAAACCCCGCGCATCCAGGTCACCCTGGCAACTGGCATTCCCGAAGAACGCTGTCGACGCGTGAATCTGGGCTATGCAGACTACCGGGACATACATCCCCAGGAATGGGAGGGCCGCGAACAAGAGGGGATGTTGCTTGTCCCCCATGCAGGCGAGGTACTCTATCGCGCTCCTGACCTGGTTCTCGCAGGACCCCATTAAGATAGAGAGAAGGTATCCCAGGATGAAAGAAAGGAGTTCCTGATGATAATTGAAGGATTATCCCCTGCACTGCAACAGTTGATCAAGGAGGATGCGGTCGGGCAGTTGCGAAAGCCACAAGGACTCATGGCCACGTTAGGCAACGAGGAGGGGGCGCTCAAATTGGACAGCACCGACCAGGCAGCCCTCAACGACATTGTGCGGAAGATAGCGCACGTCAAGAAGCTGGCGCAGCCCTCTGGGGAAGAAGCATCCAATCCAGCCTTCTTGCGCGCACTTCTGGGTGACGTAATGATGGTCGGCGTCGCGATGGGCATGACATCCGAAGAGCCGATCACGCATCTCGTATGGTTCACCGAGCTGTTGCAACAGGCAGGACTTCGCCCGGCGGAGCATCTGCTCGTGATGACCCTTCCCGGCTCCTATCTTGATCGCTTTGCAGAGGCGCAGCAGGCACCCAGTCTTCCCTTGCAATTGGACGGGGGAACGGGCACCGGGGGGCGGATGAGTGCGCCCACCACGCGCGTATTTCTCTTACCTGCCGCGCTCTCTCTCACGCGCCTCTCGGAAGAACCCGGGCAACTGCGAACCGTGCTGTACCGGGCCTGGGACGAGTACGACCTTGCCCTCGCCACAGAACAGCCCGCCGATCATCCCTTTGTGCAACTGGCTGCCGCCCTGAGTGATGCCAGCTTAGATGGGGCCTGTCGCTTGCTGCTGAGCATGCCAGAAGGCTGGCAAGTACTTGTTCCCTGGATTGAGCAATTGATGGAGGAGAGCCTGGGCAAAGGGAACAAGGGGATAGTTGTCTTTAGTGAGCAGCCACTGAACCGCCAGGCATCCGTCTCTGAGACGGGCGCTACACTGCACGTGCAAGTCGCAACTGGCACCGCGGCTTCTCAGGAAGGGAACGCCTTTGTCCTCTCTCAACCATCACTTGCCAGTCAAGAACCTCGGAATCGCTTAGCAGCTCTGGTAGCAAGTTTTCTTGGGTGGCAATTGAGTATGGCCCTCTACGGGTACCTGCAACATATCACCTTTGCCGGGCAGCCTGCAGTTGAAAATTACAAAGCACGTGCCCGCGTACTACGGGATCAAGAGGACCCGCTCCAGGTCACAAGGGAGTGGGCTGCCCGTGCTTCGGATACAGATCCATCCAGTGGAATCCCTTACAGCCTATTTGCACCAGAAGGCGTGGAGATCCAGGCTTCTCCTGCCTCCACATTTGCCAGGATACTGCAACGAACCGTTACGGCATCTTCGGGGTACCTTTCACTTGGGTATCTTGATCTCACGATCAATGGTGAACTGCCAACACATTCCATATCGGTTCTTGATACAGCTCTGCGTAGCGTGGGAAACGAACTGCTTGGCTTGCCGGTGAAACTACGGCAGGCGCCTGCAGCGTATCATTCAACCGAACAAAGCGAGATGGACGGTCCACCCTTCCTGGTGAGTCTGCGCGTGCTGGCACGTGATCATGAAGCAAGCATCCTCGGTAGCTACACCGATACTTTTCTACGTGCTCAAGCGGTGAGCACCTGGCAGGCGATGATGGAACAAGGACGTCCGTGCTTTTTGCTGATTATAGATGGTTCCATAGACGATGCGCTTGAGCCCCTTCAGCGCTTTTTTTCCGATGTAGTGGCCCATCTTCGTAGGCCATAGCAACCATATGAACAGAAAGGAGATATCAAGCATGACGAAGAAACTACGGTTCGGAATTGTTGGCTGTGGCGTGATCGGTCCCTTCCACGCGCAAGCCATCACCAGCTTGCCCGATGCGGAACTGGTTGCCGTAGCAGATATTATCCTCGAACGGGCACAGGAGCTAGCAGAGACATTTCAGGTGACACCTTACAGTGATTTTCAGGAGATGTTGGCGCGGGAGCAACTCGATGTCGTCGACATCTGCACACCCAGCGGCCTGCATAGGGAGCATGCTAGCCAGGCCATGCGCTCAAGGCGGCATGTGATCGTCGAGAAACCGATGGAGATCAGTCGCGCGGCGATTGCGGAGATGCTGCGCGTGCAGCAAGAGACCGGGATGAAGATGGCCGTCATCAGCCAGCACCGCTTTGATCCAGACACCGTCAAGGTGCATGAACTGATTGAGGAGCAGGCATTTGGCCGATTGGTGCTTGGCAATGCTCTCGTGCCCTGGTGGCGTTCGCAGGCATACTACGAGAGTGGAGACTGGCGTGGAACCTGGAAACTGGATGGGGGAGGCGTGCTGATGAACCAGTCGATCCACTCCATTGATCTGGTGCAATGGCTGATGGGGCCAGTCAAGAGCGTCATCGCTTACACAGATACACTGGTGCATCGTATGCAGACCGAAGATGTGGCGGTTGCCGTCCTGCGCTTCACCAATGGAGCCCTGGGGACGATCGCCGCGACAACAGGTGCCTATCCTGGCACGGGTACCCGCGTCGAGATATATGGCGACAAAGGATCAGCGGTCATTGAAGATGACCACCTGAGCTATCTGCACCTGGCTCGCGATGATGGTGAGGGGGTAAGCCCCTACGGTGCTACTCGCGAGCAACGCGCTCCCTCCTCTCCTGGGGGTCCGTCCGCAGCTCAGAATCCTGCCGCGCTTGCCATCAGAAGCCATGCTCTGCAGATCGAAGACATGATGCGGGCGATTCGGGAGAATGGAACTCCGCTCGTTGACGGCTATGCCGCAAAGCATCCCGTCGAGATCATTTTGGGCATCTATGAATCTGCCCGTACCCACAAGGAGGTAACACTGTCATGATTCGCCTTTCTGCCTTCGCTGACGAGATTTCCCCTGATCTGGATGAACAGATCGCAGTGCTGAGCCTCGAGCACATCCGCTTCCTGGAACTACGCGGTGTCTGGAACACAAATGTGCTCGACCTCACCGACCAGCAAGTAGTCAGAATCAAGCAAGTGCTGGATGCGCACGGGATCGGCGTCTCCGCAATAGGCTCTCCTATTGGAAAGGTTCCCATCGATAGCTCGTTCGACGAGCATCTCCACCGCTTCGAGCGGGCCATTGCGGTGGCGCACGCCTTCCAGACGCCCTCTATTCGCATCTTCTCCTTCTACCCACCTGCTTCTAAAGAGGAGGCAGGTGAAAGCGGGGCTGTCAATCCAGCCGAGTACCGCGACGAGGTGTTGAGACGGTTGCGTGAAATGACCGCGCGAGCGCGGGCAGCAGGTGTGATTCTGCTCCATGAGAACGAGAAAGAGATCTACGGAGATACGATCGCTCGCTGTGTTGATCTGCTACAGAACTGTGACGATACGCATTTCCGAGCCATTCTCGATCCCGCCAATTTCATTCAGTGCGGGCAAACGCCTTATCCCGACGCCTACGAGGCAGTTCGCCCCTGGCTGGAATACGTCCACGTGAAAGATGCACGGGCAGATGGCAGCGTCGTTGCAGCAGGTGAGGGTGTGACCCACTGGCCCGAACTGCTGCAGCGCTTGCGGGTGGATGGCTATGATGGCTTCCTCTCGATCGAACCTCACCTCGCCCTTGCTGCACAGTATCGAGGTTTTAGCGGACCTGATTTGTTTCGCCGTGCCTCACAAGCGTTGCAGCACATGCTACAGGCGATGGGTTGGGAGTATACATAGGTGTTGGACAAGGGATGACGATAGCACATGAGTTCGTAGCGCTTTACTCGTCCTGCTCCACAGATTACACGTGCAGCGACGCACGTATGATGCTCTGGAGAAAGGGGTGTAAATGTTCAGATTCGATGAGGTAATTCTTTGCCAATTATCTGAGATAAGCTCTGCGGGGAAAAGCCGTTCAACGAGCCTCTGAAGCGATTTTCGTGACAACAGAAGAGACAAAGAGAACCAGTATTACCTCACATAATTGTACAATTTTGCCACCATTGAATCTGAACATTTATACTGAATGAGTATTCTAAGTGAAAACAAGATGGGATGATTATACGCGAACGAATAGGATGGATACGAAAAGATGACCATCAAAATTGCCATGATTGGTGCTGGTTCGATAGGATTCACCCGTAGGTTGATGCACGATATTGTGGCGGTGCCAGAATTGGCGGACGCGACGTTTGCGTTTACTGATATTTCTAGCCGGAATCTCGATATGGTGACGCAACTTTGCGAACGTGATCTTGAGGCGAACAAGCTTCCTGCGGAGATTATTGCGACCACTGATCGGCGCAGGGCTATTGCTGAGAGTGATTATGTGATCTGTATGATCCGGCAGGGAGGCCTGGAAGCCTTTCAAACTGATATCGACATTCCCTTAACATATGGAGTGGATCAGTGCGTTGGCGATACGATGCTCGACTTTTGTCAGGATATTCGCGAGGTTGCGAAGCCGGGGGCGCTGTTGCTGAGTTATTCTAATCCGATGGCGATGAATACGTGGGCGTGCAATAAGTATGGGCAGGTCAAGACGGTTGGGTTGTGTCACGGGGTGCAGGGTGCGCACTGGCAGATTACGAGTTGCATCGAACATTGGGCAAGGCGTGAGGGGTTGATCGAGCCGGATGAAAAGTTGCACCGGCGCGAGGTTGATATTGTGGCAGTGGGGATCAATCATCAAACGTGGTTTATCAAGGTGCAGTGGCGAGGGATGGATATGCTTCCCAGGATGCTGGAGTTATTTGAGGACCATCCAGGGTATCCACAGACGGAGAAGGTGCGAATCGATGTGCTGCGGCGCTTTGGGTATTATAGTACCGAGTCCAATGGACATTTGAGCGAGTATCTTCCGTGGTATCGCAAGCGCGCCGAGGAGATTGCGCAATGGATTGATTTGTCTAGCTGGATTAATGGGGAGACGGGTGGGTATTTGCGTGTTTGCACGGAGGGACGTAATTGGTTCGAGACGGATTTTCCGAATTGGTTGAAGCAAGAGCCGCCTGTGATTGCGCTGGAGAAGCGGAGTGAGGAGCATGGCTCTTACATTATTGAGGCCTTGGAGACGGGAAGAGTCTATCGCGGGCACTTTAATGTGATCAACCAGGGTCATATTACCAACTTACCTGATGGGTGTGTGGTCGAGATTCCGGGCTATGTGGATAGAAATGGTATGAACATGCCGGTGGTAGGAGATCTGCCGCTGGCATGTGCTGCGACATGTGCGACGAGTGTGCGTGTGCAGGAGATGGGTATGGAGGCAGCAGTGCATGGTGATGTGGTGCTGCTTAAGCAGGCTATGTTGCATGATCCATTGGTGGGAGCGGTTTGCAATCCTGAGGAGGTGTGGCAGATGACGGATGAGATGCTGGTTGCGCAGGGGAAGTGGCTTCCGCAGTATTCAGAGGAACTTCCCCGCGCCCAGAGGCGGTTGGAGGAGGCTGTAAGGAATGGGACGAGGGTGAAGCTGAGAGAAACACAAGGAGCTGCACGATCGCATACGAAGTCGGTTGAGGAGATGGCACGCAATAAAGATGAAGCACGGGCTAATGCTGCAGCCGCTGATAAAGGCCTAAAATGCGCTCGCGCATTTTAGGCCTTTAGGAAGGATTGGTTTCCAGCAAAGAAGAAAGGCTATTCATGGAAGGTTTTTACCAGCAAGAACAGAATCTTTTGTGGTCAAGAGAACACGAGATGGTGCAGATTGAGCCATGGGGGCGCGATAGCTTGCGCGTGCGTGCAACGGTGAACGCGAGCATTGGTGAGAGCGTGGTCAATGCTCTGCTTCCTCCCGCTCAAGCGGATGCGCAAATCAGCATCGGGGAACAAGAGGCCAGCATCACCAATGGCGCGATTATGGCTCGCGTCTCTTCGCAGGGGCTTATCCGTTTTTCAATACAGATAGTGATGTTGAGTTGTTAGCGGAAGCGCAGCCGACGCGGGCCAGCCGCATTCCAGCGCGCTATTATAAGGCGCGCCATAGTGACCTGTACCACCTGGAGATGCGTTTCCGCGCCTATGACGACGAGCGCTTCTACGGAGGTAATCCTGAGTCGCCTGCTTTTCGCGAACTGCTTATCCGCTGGTTCCAGTACAGCACCTTCTGTCCATTGTTCAGCCTGCACGGCAATCGCCTGATAGCATCACAAGAGCCAAACCAGCTAAATACCGGCGGACCAAACGAGGCCTGGTCCTTCGGCGAGGAAGCCTACGCGATCATCAAAGATCTCCTCTTCCTTCGTGAGCGATTACGCCCATACATTCTGGAGCAAATGCACCTCGCTCAGGAGAAAGGCATTCCGCCGATGCGCCCGCTGTTTTTCGATTTTCCTGCCGACGAGGCGAGCACCACTATAGACGACGAGTTTCTTTTCGGCCCCGACCTACTGGTCGCTCCGGTGCTGCAAGAGGGTGCGCGCAGCCTCAGGGTGTACCTGCCAGGTGGCACCATCTGGAGAGATGCCTGGACAGGGCAAACGTTCGAGGGTGGCCAATATGTGACGGCAGAGGCGCCCCTGGCGCGCATTCCCCTCTATTTGCGCGCCAATGCCCACCTGCCCATCCGAGCAGAGTAAGAGTAGTTGCATAGCAAAGGAGTTGAGCAGCGATCAGTATGCACCGAAGAAATCGGACAAATTCAGTTTTGGTCTCTATCGCTGGCGCGACACCGCAGGTCGCTGGTCGCCGTGAGCTCAGCGACGGGGACTGGTGGCGCGATGCAGTGGTGTACCAGATCTACGTGCGCAGTTTCGCCGACGGCAATGGAGACGGTGTTGGAGACCTTCCTGGCGTGATCTCGCGACTGGAATACCTCCGCAGTCTCGACATCGATGCCATCTGGCTGACACCTTTCTATCCGTCGCCACTCGTCGACGGTGGATATGACGTGGCCGACTACCGCAACGTCGAGCCGAGGTTCGGCACTCTAGAGGATTTCGACACGCTCGTGGCGGAATGCCATCGACTCGGTCTCCGGATCATCGTGGACATCGTTGCCAACCACACCTCGGACCAGCACCCCTGGTTCCAGGAGGCGCTTCGCTCAGGCCCGAACTCACCTGCCCGCGATCGGTACATCTTCCGCGACGGACGCGGCGCCCACAGCGACCTTCCGCCGACGGACTGGAACTCGTGGTTCAGCGCCTCCGCTTGGGAACGAGTCGAGGACGGCCAGTGGTACTTGCATCTTTTTGACCGCACCCAGCCCGACCTGAACTGGGATCACGCCGACGTCCAAGCCAACCTCGAGCGGACACTGCGCTTCTGGTCGGACCGGGGAGTGGACGGGTTTCGGGTCGACGCCGCACACGGTTTGGCGAAGGACCTCTCCCCGCTAAGGGACGACGGCGGCAGGTACCCTTTCCGGCGCCACGAGCTCGTCGACGGTACCCATCCGGTCTACGACAGGGACGAGGTCCATGAGATCTTCCGTCGGTGGCGCAGGGTCCTCAACGAGTATGATCCGCCGCGGGCCGCCGTCGCAGAGGCAGTCGAGGGGCCTCGACGGAACCTCTACGCGCCGACGAGCTGGGTCAGTCCTTCACGTTCAACCTGCTCGGTCTCGGCTGGGACGTCGACACTTGGCGTCACACGGTGACTTCCTGCGTGGAAGAGGCCCGCGCCGCCGGGACGACATGCACATGGGTGTTGTCCAACCACGACGTGATGCGGCACATGACACGGCTGGCGCTGCCCGATGGGACGGATCTCGACGTATGGAAGCTGAACGAAGGGCGCGACCCCCTGCCCGATCTCGAGCTCGGCTCTCGCCGTGCGCGCGCTCTGACTCTGCTGATGCTGGCCCTGCCGGGCTCGGCGTACCTGTACCAGGGTGAGGAGCTCGGCTTGCCGGAGGTGCCGGACCTTCCTCGTGAGCTGCTGGACAACCCGACGTGGGACAGGAGCGGACACACCCGGGTCGGCACGGACGGAGCCAGGGTCCTGATCCCGTGGACGCCCCACGGGCCGTCGTACGGATTCTCGTCAGTTCCCGGCTGGCTCCCGCAGCCCGCGTCGTTCGCGGCGCTCTCAGTCGCCGCCCAGGACGGTTGTCCTGACTCGACGCTCAACTTCTATCGCACAGCCCTAACATCCCGCCGCCGCTTGAACGTGGACGAGCAGTTCACGCCGTCCGAGAGCGTTGAGGGTGTCCTGGCGTTCTCCCGTGGAAACGGTTGGGAGAACTGGACGAACTTCTCAGAACAGGGAGTTTCGCTGCCGCCGGCGCACGTGCTGCTCTCCAGCGCCCCGTTGCGTGATGGCGTGCTGCCTCCGGCCACGACCGTGTGGCTCAGAAGGCAGCGGTGATAACGCCGGGCGTCGTTCCTGAGGGGGATCGCGCGGTGGCGTGGCCGCACCGATGCCAACCAATTCATCCGTGACGGCCATTACCGTCGCCGTCTGGAAACTGGATGGGGGCACCTGGATACGTTGCGGGTGCCGATGCTGGAATGCCAGCGCTGTGAGCACGATGTGGTGACGCAGTTTGCCATCTTGGACAAGTATCAGCGTTTCTGGCTCGATGCACCCCATCGTGCGATCTTTGGGAGTGGCTTGTCTCGGAGTTTACGCCAACGAGAGCACAGGAATGGGCAGCCAGCGCTCCGAGCAAGTGTGGGATTGCGCACCATCAATGAGCGCATCAAGCAACTGGAAGCCAAGTTGGCTCAAGTCCATCGTGAGCCGATCAGCGAGGTCCCTGCGGTCGTCCAGTTCGATGGCATCTGGCTCAGTCTACAAACCCAGCAAGAAGGCACCCACGAGGAGAGCCGCAAGCGCAAACGTCACCGTAAGCGTGGCAAACGCATCGTGGTGCTGGTGGCCCTTGGCCTGTGGACCGATGGGAGTCGCCAACGGCGCATCCTCGATTGGGAGGTCGCTGAGAAGGAGGAGCAGGCTGCGTGGGAACGGCTGGTGCAGCGCTTGTGGGAGCTCGGCGTGAAGCTGGAAACGGGACTGCAGGCCAGTGTCCGTGATGGCAGCGAAGGGTTGGAGCAAGCCCTGGATTACGTCTATGGCTCGGCCTTGGTGCACCAGCGCTGCAGCTTCCACCAGTTAGGCAATGGAAGTCGACAAGTGTGTCGGCTTGGATCGCGACGGGAAAAAGTCCGAGCTTCCGCAAGCTGCTGCGGTCTATCAAGCGACGAGTGCCCCAGAGGCGCAAGCCCAGCTCGCGGCATTGGGAGAGCAGTTCAGTATTTGACTTCCATCCTCTCATGTGATAAAATTAGAACATGAATTCAATGTATTTTGTACACTAACATAGATTTTATTCGGTCAAATGTACGCATTTATCACATTATGCGATGAATATCAGGAGAACTAGGAGCGGGCTACTATGAGTATTATGCAGTTCACCCAGACAATACACATCATTCCTTCTGTGGTAGGCTCACGGAGCAAACTTGCAAAGCAACCGACTCTGCCAGGTTTAGAGCTAGAGGCTGAAAAAGCCCCTGTAGTGACGAACCGCCAGATCGCCGAGGTGCTTTCCAGTATCGCCAGTTTGTTGGAAAATCAAAATAGCAACCCATACCGCATTCAAGCGTATCGCAATGCGGCTCGAGGTGTGCTTGAGTTGACCGAGCAGGCAGCGGAGACCCTGGCGCGTGGAGAGGAATTACCGGTACCCGGCTTGGGACGGCGTTTACGAGCACGCATCAAGGAATTGGTGCAAACCGGAACGATGACTTTTTATAACGACCTCTTTATACAATCACTTCCACCGGCCGCGCGCAAATTGATGGCCCTTGATCATGTTGGTCCTCATACTGCCATCCGTCTCTACGAAGAACTGAATATCGATACTCCGGAGAAACTCTGGTGGGCTGCTCAAAACCAGCACATTCGTGGCCTATCCGGCTTTGGAAAACGCAGTGAAGCACGGCTACAGGAAGCGGCTGCTCGTGTACGCAAGAGCAGCAGTACGGTATCACTTGATGGTGCGGCCTGAGATCAACATAAGATAACACCCGGGAAAGAGAGAGGCATGCAAACATTGCCTCTCTCTTTTTGTGTCTATGACAATACAAGCGTAGATTGGCTGGCTTAGATACACCCCTGGATATGGTAGAATTGAGTATGAAAGATTGTCAGAGTTGACGAGACATTCTATGATCTACTATTTTCCCAACCAGGAGGCTATTTATGTCTGAGCATATTCCTCACCTTGACATTCCCGGAACGAAATCGCGTGAATTGCTGGCACGGCGCAATGAGTTTGTGGCGCGCGGTGTTTCATCGACGATGAATGTATTTGCTGCCAAAGCTGATGGCGCTATTATCGAAGATATAGATGGAAACCGCTACATCGACTTTGCCGGTGGCTTTGGAGCCATGAATATTGGGCATACTCGCCCAGAAGTAACGAAAGCCATTGCAGAGCAGGCCGCGAAATTCACGCATACATGCTTCAGCGTCATGATGTACGAACCATATGTTACTCTTGCTGAACGCATCGTGAAGCTGGCCCCTGGCGATTTCGCAAAGAAGGCGATTTTCTTTAATAGCGGCGCAGAGGCCGTTGAAAACGCTGTCAAAATTGCTCGTTACGCCACCGGACGCCCTGCTATCATCACGTTTGACAATGGCTATCATGGCCGTACATTGATGACCATGACCATGACCGCTAAAGTCAAGCCCTATAAGCATCGCTTCGGACCTTTCGCAACAGAGGTTTTCAGAACGCCATTCCCCTACCCCTATCGCATGAGTATGTCACCACAGGATGCTTCCGCTTTCTGTATCCAGGAACTAGAGCGCAAGTTTATCGGTGAAGTAGCGCCAGACCAGGTAGCGGCCGTCGTTATCGAACCAGTCCAGGGTGAGGGTGGATTTATGGTAGCCCCTCCGGGCTTCTTACGAGCAATCAAGGCTGTTTGTGAAAAACATGACATTCTCTTTATTGCCGACGAGATTCAGACCGGTTTTTGCCGCACAGGTGAAATGTTCGCGGTACAACATGACCAGGTCGTGCCTGATCTGATGATTATCGCTAAATCGATGGGGGCAGGTATGCCAATCAGCGGTGTCGTTGGACGCGCCGATATCATGGACGTACCGCCTCCAGGAACTCTTGGTGGAACCTATAGCGGGAATCCTGTTGCCTGCGCTGC
The DNA here is from genome assembly GCA_005881495.1 of Chloroflexota bacterium. The sequence goes on along the minus strand of VBHI01000340.1, from coordinate 30,155 downwards.
GGCATTAGCGGTTCTTGACCTATATGAGCAAGAGGACTATGCGGCTCGTTCACGCGAGATAGGTCGAGCTGTCACAGAACGCTTCCTCAGGCTACAAGAGAAATACTCCCTCATAGGAGAAGTACGAGGCCTGGGCGGTATGGTTGCGATGGAACTTGTGAAGGACCGCATAACTAAAGAGCCAGACTCACACGCCGCAAGCGATGTGCTAGCAGCAGCACACCAGCGAGGACTGGTGCTCATTAAGGCAGGCATGTACGATAATGTCCTGCGCGTCCTGGTGCCGCTCTGCATAACCGACGAACAACTGAAGGAAGGTTTGGACATTTTTGAAGATGCTTTTGCCATTGTTGCCGAAGCAGCCATAGCAACAACATCTTCCGTCGGTTGACAACCATGGCTCTATATTCCTTTCATGCTGCTGACGCGAAGCGCAGGCGCGCGCACTCCTTGTAGATTGCCTGAGTGCTAATTAGGCGTGCTGTAGAGTGCGCATGTATCCAGCTCGTCGTCGTTGCAGCATGTCTTTCAATAAGCGACAGCGCTACGTCAGCCAGTCATGCATTACTATTCCCCACGCTCAACTAGCTCTATAAACCACTGTTCCAATTCATAGGTTCGCGTGCCTGGTACACCTTTACCAATCGTTATATCGTCGATCTGCACAACCGGCATAATTTCCTTGGAGGATGAGGTAATAAACGCCTCGTCGGCCCGGGCTAATTCCTCCAATAAAATTGGGCGCACCTCAATAGGAAAGCGTCCCCTGGACAGTTTAAGGACCACGTCGCGCGTGATCCCCATCAAAATACCTTTCCCAGGCGTGACCAATGTATCCCCTCGGAAAATGAAAAAGTTACTACGTGTGGCCTCGAGCACGTGACCCTGCTTGTTGACAAAGAGTGCGTCCGTGGCATGTCGGCGTGCCGCTTCTTTTAAGGCTCGTATCGCTACAAGATAATTGGTGGTCTTTGCCTCCGGCGCTATCCGTTGAAATGCAGTCGTAATAAGCTTATATCCCTGTGCGAAACGCTGCATATCTCGTTCCGGCAGCTCAGAGATCAGCACAGCAAGCATTGGCTTCCCTATGGGCAGGATGCTATCTTCGCTCTCCCCACCAGTAACAAGTATACGAATGGCAGCGTGCTTGTATATATTCCGTCCAATTACATCGTAGATAATAGCCGTTACATGCTCCCACGACCAGGGAATCTCAAGTTCAATCAATTCAGCCGAGTGGTAGAGGCGGGTAAGGCGCTATAACCACGTAATACCGCGACATCATTGACAGATATCGTGGCTTCGTGAGGATGTACCCAATGTCCCCCAACATACCACCATGCTGCCTCGTCAATCATTTCTTTCTCCTTTTTATTACCCATTGAGGATATCACAGTTTTGTGAACAAATCGAGAAAAGCAATGCTTTCATCTAACCTATCATCATTCAATCCGTATACATAATGTAGTCAAAAAACAGCAATAGAGGCTACATAAATATAGCACGCACCATGCTTGATGGCCTTTTATACGACCAGGACGTCAATATTTGCATGGTTCGTGGTTTGAAAAAAGAAATACAGAGACAAAAGGAAAGGGATTATCATGGCAGAAACAGAACCAAATGTAGAACAGAAGCAGGGGTTCGAGGAACTACAGGTAATGGGCGAACAACTACTTACGAAAGTGAAGGAGTTGGTCCATGAGGGCAACGTACGGCGTATCATCATCAAACAAGAAGGACATACCATTGTCGAGTTTCCATTAAGCGTTGGACTGGTTGGTGTGGTCTTTGCTCCCACGCTCGCCGCCGTCGGCGCTATTGGCGCATTGATCGCTCAGTGTTCGATCGAGGTTGTGCGTACGGAACGCCCGGCAGAGACTTCGAAGAGCACCGTTGAAGAAGTTACGCATGATGAGTCATCCGCCCCATAAAACGGTTACCTGCCTTTAGCATTCTCTTTTAGGGTCAAAGCCATCGTCGCTTTCTGGTGGCTTTGACCCCAATTATTTTACAGGGCAAATGTCGAGCACCCAATTCGTGTATAATAGGGAAGAAATCAAAGCACGAGGAGTTCACTATGCCCCAACCAACACCCGAGCAGATTGACGCTTTTGAAGCAACCCCATCCCAATAACGAATATTTTGTGAGGCCTGCCGTTATGTCAAATAGGATATCTATTCTCTCGAAGCATTCTTCCAAAGCTCGGCTGCAAGCGTATGCACTCCTCCTCCTCGGAGTAGTTTTCCTCATATTGGCCTGGTTGCTTCATCCAAGTACAAGGGATTACCCGGCCGGTGTGCTGTTGTTTGGCTTAGGGATGCTCTTAGCGGCCGTGATTAACCCATTTCGTCTGGTGTCAGCCAGTTTTCTCGTAACTTTCCTGGGAATAGCTGTTTTCCTGGCGTTCAAGCACCTCATACCTGGAAATCAGATTCTCTCTTCCTACATCCTCGCCATCGGACTTGCGCTTCTTGGCATCGCATTGATGGCCCGGCGAAATTATGTGAAAGCTGGAGCCGTGACACCCGGTTTACTGGTAATCATTGTGGGCATTCTCGAGTATCTCCTGGCAGCAGGGCTTACACCCTCCATTTTTATTCCCTTTATGCTTTCGCTCTGGCTGCCCGGTTTTGGCCTGCTAGCTCTTGGATTGGTTTACCTATCAGCCACATTCCTCAAAACAAAGGACTAATGCCATGATTGACCCTCCTCATCGGAATGATGTTTGGGCTCATTTTCGCTTCAGGAAGTCTTAGCGGGGAAAACTGTACGAAAAAAATGTTATGATCCCTTCTCAGCTTCATCTCAGTATTATCACAGGTTCAACTCAGGGAACTCAGTTATACTGGTGTGCGGTACGTTAAAGCAGAGGCGTTAGCAACTTCTTCATTGACTCCTGATCACCCTGGAAAGGAGCGTTCCTCGATGTCACCGTCAAGCTTCTCTCGCATAGGAATACAAGGAGCAACATCATGAGGCAGAATGTCAGCGGGACACTCGAGGTATCTCGCCTGGAGTTGTTGCGGCATGGGAGCATATACGGCGATCTACAGGCCCGGGCAGCGTTCCAACAGAGCCTGGAAGAGACCGTCCTGACCTGGTTCCATGACCATCCAGGCAGAGAGGCTGCGTGCCGCTTGCAGAGCGAAGGGCACTTCGTCGCACTGGCCTTTGAGCAGTTTTGGCAAATCGTTGCCCAGAGGCAGGTGGCATGCGAGACACTCTCCGAGGTGTTGGTCTGCTTGTGTGCGAGTCTGAACGGGGCCATCCTGGAGATGTTGCGGGTCTCCTCGCGGCCAGGAGTAGTCTTGAGCTCCTGGCCAAATGTGGAAGACCGCTCCGATAGGAGCGAGGTCTGGGACAGGCTACAAGCGAGGCTCTCCAACCAGCGGGAGCGTCGACTGGCCTACCTGCTGTATCACTGTGGGCTGGAACCCACCGAGATTGTGCGGTGTTGCCTACAGGAATGGAGCGATGTTCACGAGGTTGCTCGTCTGCGGCGCATCATATTTATGCAACTCATGCGCGAGACCTGAGCGGTAAGGCGGAAACGTTCATCTATCAAAACAGCGGTTTTAGCGCAGGGAGTTTCAGAAGCGGACAACGCCCAACATACGGCCCTTCACCAACGAGACGCCTTTTCTTGCTCGCGTGAAAGCCTTCAGGTCCGTCGCTTTTATTGCTGTGACCTGCTCTCCTTCTTCGTTTTTCCAGGTTAGCAGCAGGTGGTCTTGCTCGCTGATGATCATCGTGAGCAACACACGGTCCTTTTCAGTAAGTTCTGTGGTCACGACACCTGCCGTTGCACGTCCCTTAGGGGGGAACTGGCTCAACGGTACTTTCTTGCCCAGTCCGCTCTCCGTGACCACAAGCAGGCTCAAGAAATTGCCGGTACTGGCCGCGAACTCACTATCCAGGTAGGAGGCACTCACAACCTGCGCATTTGGTCCGAACGCGATAGCAGCCACACCCTGACCAACGCGCCCCTGGGCGCGCAAAGCATCATCATTGAAACGCAAAGTCTGCGCGGTACTTGTTGTCACAAAGTATTCACCCTGTCCTCGAGAGAGCAATGCGGCAACAACCGTATCACCGTCAGCCAGTTTCATATCCTGCAAACCGTCAACGTCCGCCGTTTTATACTCGCTCAGTGGCGACTTCTTGACTTTCCCCATCTTGCTAAAGGTGACCAGGTAACGATCCTCTTCGTAGGATTCGACAGGAAGCACCGTCACAACCTCTTCACCTGGAGCTAATTCCAACAATCTGCGAACAGGCTCACCTTTTGCTGAACGATTCCCTGTTGGAATACGATGAGCTGCAATCTGGAATATGCGCCCATTTGACAAGACGCACAAGATGTAATCTTGCGAAGTGGCCCCAACAACCTGGCGCAGTTGCTCGTCTCCACGTACGGGCGTATAAACGGCTGCACCATTTTTTCCCCTTGGTACAAACGTATCTGCCGGCAGAGCCTTGAGAGCACCAGCACGTGTGTAGGCAATGGTAAGTGGCTCACGCTCGTGCAGGCTCGCCACTTCCTTGATGGGCTCATGGATCTGACCTTCTACATCAATGACGGTACGGCGCTCGTCGCCAAACTGCTTGATGAGTTGCTGCATTTCTTTCTTCAAGAGCTGGAGCATGGCATTGCGATCAGAGAGGAGGAGTTGTAATTCTGCGATACGCACCTGCAATTCCTCTTTTTCTTTGGCATATTTACTCGCGTCCAGCCGCGTCACCTGCGCCAGGGTCATCGAGGCAATGACTTCCGATTGAATAGACGTGAGCTTATATGTCTTCTCGATCACCTGGCGAGCGACCGCCCGGTCTTCAGCCTGCTGGAATATCTTGACGATCTTATCTGCATGGGCGGATCCAATGATCAATCCCTCAACAACATGCAACCGTTCCCGCGCCTTACGCAGGTCAAACTGGGTTCGGCGCGTAAGCACATCCATCTGGTGAGCATTCCAGTAGTTGAGCAATTCGACGATCCCTACATGTTTCGGTTGCCGTGCAGCCTGCATCGTTTCACCGAAGAGAAATACCATTTGAAATGAAAGGGCAACCTGTAAATCCGTCTCGGCGAAAAGTTGCGAAAGCATCTGTGCGGCATCAGCATCCTTGCGCAGTTCCAGAACAATGCGCATGCCCTTCTCCGTATCGCTTTCGTCGCGCACGTCCGGCAAGAGTCCCTCCAGCCTTCGCGCATTAATTGCTTTTACAATAGAGGCTTTGACCTTATCTCTGCCTATTGGAGGAATCTGGGTAACAATGAGCGAGCGACTGCGAGGAGTATCTTCCAGTCGTACCTCCGCGCGCACGATGATACGTCCTTTGCCGGTGGCAAAGTAATCTTTAATGCCATCAATCCCTATGATGCGCCCGCCCTGGCAAAAATCCGGCCCCTGTATAAATGTCATAAGCTGCTCAACGCTCATAGCTGGTTGATCGAGCAGAGCAATACAGGCGCGCAGTACCTCAACGAGATTATGTGGTGGGATGTTGGTGGATAGGCCTACCGCTATACCACTTGATGGGTTGACGATAGGTGGAATACGGCCAGGCAGGTAATCGGGTTCCAACACCTTTGGATCCTGCTTATATGTGGGATGCTGGGGAACAGTCTCACGCTCCATATCGGCCATCAAAGCTTCAGCCAGGGGAGAGAGGCGCATTTCTGTATAGCGGTAGGCAGCAGGTGCATCGCCATCTTCACTGCCCATATTTCCCTGTCCCTCGATTAAAGGGTAGCGCAAAGTAAAAGGTTGAGCCATGCGTACTGCGGCATCATAGACAGAAGTGTCCCCATGTGGATGATAGTTACCAAGGATCAGTCCTACCACCTCAGCGCTTTTCACAGTCGGGCGGCTAGAGAGGTAGCGAGCCTCTCGCATCCCAGCCAGGATACGCCTCTGTACAGGTTTTAAACCATCCCGCGCATCAGGAAGCGCACGATCAGTTACGACGGAGAGGCCATAGGTAGCGAAAGCCTGGGCCATGATCACAGAGAAATCCTCTTCGCGGATTGCTCCTGTTTCTACTGTAGTAGTATTTTCTGTTCCCCGAGCCATAGATACATACTTCCTTGCATCCCTCGCTTCGCTCGCCCCTCGATAAATCGGGGTCTACATTGTAGAGTGCGGATTTATCCAGCACGTCGGAGTAGCAGGGATGGCTTGCAATAGACTACACATCCAATTCTTTTATCTTACGAGAGTGCTCAGCCAGGAAGACGCGCCGGGCTTCCGCATTTTCATCTTCCATCAATTCCTTGACCAGGCGAGCTGCTAATACTCCATCCTCCATGGAGACGCGTTTCAGTGTGCGCCGCGCCGGGTCGAAAGTCGTATCACGCAATTCTTTCGGATTCATCTCGCCCAGACCTTTGAAGCGCTTGAATTCCAGCCCCTGAGCATCTATGTGGGTTTTCATAAATTGAAGGCGAGCATCGTCATCCAACAGCCAGAGCGTCTTGCCCTTATATTTGACCGAGTACAGTGGGGGACAGGCAATATACACGTGACCCTGCTCGATGAGGTCACTAAATTCCTGGTAAAAGAGCGTGAGCAGCAGGCATTGAATGTGCAAGCCGTCTACATCGGCATCAGTGGCGATGATGATACGATGAAACTTCAAGCGGCCGATGTCAAATGAATCGCGTGTTCCCGTACCCAAAACATTGATGATAGTACGAATCTCTTCATTTTCGACGATACGCCGCAGATCGGCCTTTGCGACATTGAGCGGTTTCCCCTTGAGCTTCAGGATAGCCTGAAACTCCGAAAAGCGCCCCTGACCAGCGCTTCCACCGGCAGAGTCGCCCTCCACGATGAAAAGTTCGGCACGCTCAGGGTCATTGGAGTTACAACGCAGAAATTTTTTAGAGAGTGTCGTATCGATTAACTCGCCATTCTTCTTAGTGCCGCTTCTCGCCAGTTCTTCTACCAACTGTGCTTCGTTGCGGGCCTTCTGCATCTGCTGTATCTTTTTGATCCACTCTTTTCCAGGGCCCGGATTACTCTCAAACCAGTCTTTCAAGCCCTCATCGACAATCGAACGCACAATACCCTCAACTGGAGCGTTATTGAGACGGTCTTTGGTTTGTCCCTGGAATTGGGGATTGCTCAACTTGACCGAGATAACTGCATTTAGCCCCTGCTGGATAACTTCTGGTCGGAAACCATCCTCCTCACGATTTTTGATGATCTTCCATTTAAGCGCATAATCATGGACGACCTTTGTCAACGCAGCCTTAAAACCTGTTTCATGAACGCCCCCATCTCGAGTACGCACAGCATTGGCAAAACTATACATTGTCGTCTTATAACCCGTCGTCGGCTGCAAGGCCACCTCTACCTGTACTCCATCCTTTTCTTTAGTTATGCCAAGCACATGTTTGAATAGGGGAGCGCTGGTACTAATAGCGAGCTCTCGCACGTAATCAGATAAACCATCACGAGAATAGAACGTGCGGCTTACCTGTTTATTTTCGGCGTCATCCCAGGCATCGAGATGAAAGGTGACCCCACGATTCAGAAAAGCTGCCGCATTGAGGCGGCTTTCAATAGCTTCGAGTGGATAGTAAGCTTCATCGTCAAAGATTGAACGATCATATAACCATTGTAGCTGTGTACCGTGCACCTTTGGGTCACAAGCAGTGATTTGATGTGGCATTGCAACCCCACGGCTGAAAACCTGAGTGAACCTCTGGCCGTCTTTCCATATCGTCAATTCCAGCTTTTCAGACAGCGCGTTAATAACTGTCGCACCTACGCCGTGCAGACCTCCAGCCGTCTTGTAAGCCCCCTCGGCAAACTTTCCACCGGAATGAGGAACGGTCAGGATCACGGTCGCGGCAGGCAGGTAATCTCCCTGGTAGAGCATAGGATCAAAGGGCATTCCACGAGCCTCGTCCTTCACGGTTATCCAGCCTTCGCGATCAATACTCATCCAGATATGCTTACCGAAACCCGCCACCGCTTCATCCACAGCGTTATCAAGGGCTTCCCAAATAAGGTGAAGCAGGCCAGATGTTGAAGTTGACCCTATATACATTCCTGGACGATGGCGAATCGCTGCAATGCCTTCTAATACCTGAATATCTGAAGCATTGTATGTCGAACTCTTTTTTGTTCTTGCCATTGATTTCGTCTCAATCCTGGCCGGTGTAGTCTCTTTCTTGGATGTTCCATTGTGCTCTTCTATTTTACGAGGAGCGAAAAGCGATAACTGCTCTTGCCCAGCATCATGATCATTACGTACAGTCGAGATGATTTTGGCGGAATGTGACATCTAGCCTGCTACCTCACTTTACATACATCTGTTGTTACACCAGCATACAGCCTTCATTTACAAAAGTCAAGAGGAAATTTGACCAAATGTTCTAATTACAAGAAAACTCATTTTCCCCCTGATTTCGAGCATAGATTTCTTCTCCGACCTCCATTCCAGTGTGATATAATGTGTTACAATCTTATCAGAATCAGAGACTTCAATGTCCCTTGAGAGGGAAATTTCCTATGACAAAACCAATTACCGGCCAGTATGAGTACCTGCATCGTTCTGGGGTAGGGCTTGACTATTTTACTTCGCGTATCGATAGTCTCACGCTCCTACCAAATGGGCGTTTTATCCTGGTCATACAGGAACGCAGTCGCATCGCTAACGCAGCCCAATCGCTTATGAGTGGGCAGCAAGTTGCTATGAACGCTCCAGAAGTACGGCGTGAAGGTACTTATAGCGCCCAGGGAAATGCTATATCGTTTCGTTTTGACGATGAAGCAATCGAAGATGGGCAGCTGGCCTGGAATGGCGAGGGAATGCAGTTCGGCCCCAACTTTTTTAACAAGGTCTCAGATTCTACTATACTGCCATCCCCTCAGCGTTTGAAAAAGGATATGGATGATATCGCCAAAGGCCTGAAAATCGCAGGTACCATAGGTGGCATGGCGATCAAGGCAGCGAAAACTATCCAGGATAGCATACAGACTGCACAAGAACCTGGGCCAGGGCAAAAACAGAATGGTCCTTCCTCACCACCCGTTGAAGCAAGTCAGCCAGTCCCAACAGCTCAGCCACAACGGCCAGCACCCTCTTCGCCTTCATATACGCCTCCGTCGCAGCCTCAAGTGCGAAGTACCGTAACACCTCCACAACAAAGGGAGCAGCAAGAAGCGATATTCTGTGATCAATGTGGGGCACGTGCTCGGCCTGGCAAGCGCTTCTGCAATAATTGTGGCGCGCGACTGCCGTAGTGTGTTCATTGTTTTGCCTGATCCCTCATCAAGTACTCATATGCAGCGATGATGCGTTTCATTTGTTGCTGGTCTCCTCCCCGATCAGGGTGGTGGCGCTTGGCGAGCGTTCTATAACGACGTTTTATCTGCTGTGGAGTTGCATTAGGCGGCAAACCCAGTACATTCAAAGCCTGCTGGCGCTCTATTAACGGGCGAGCAGGATTGGCGCGGTTCTCCCAGAGGGTTTTGAAACTCAAACGCAAAACATCCCACAATAGCGCCGCAAAAGACTTTTGAGGTGGCTGTGCATTCATTCCAACATTCCTAGCTTTATGGGAGAAGTTTGCAGCCGCTCGACGACCTCATTAGCCAGACCAGGATGGTAAAGTCCTTCAGCGATGATTGCAGCCCCAATAGCGACTTCATACCCAGGCTGTTCATCATCACTACGCGGGAAAAGATAGCATTGATACCTATCGTTCAACCACTCAATGACGTTGTCTTTGCGCTGGCCGTTCACTACAATATCTTCGAGCTGATGAATAGCCATCAATCCAGCCAGGTCCTGGGTCAGGCTCTCCCAATAGGCTTGTTCTGCAATTGCTTCGCTTTTTAGAATATCCTGCCAAGCAACATGATCGATAGAGCCATGTTGAAGAGTGCTAAAGCCAGCGGAGGTTTCACCTATACCATCAACAATTCGCCCATCTTCAACGACAATGATACTCCTGGAATGACAACCTGCCGTCAGGTAGAAGAAACGCATCTCTTGCCAGCTAGCCTCCTGCTTTCTCATACGAAAAGTTAAAGTGGTTACTGCGCACAAATCGCCTGATGAGCCCATATCCAATCTATATTGCTTACGATAAAGTGGTACACTTGCTAATTGCCTGATAGAAGGGAGGTAATAGGTGTTGAAATACACTGATTCCAGCGCGAGAAGAAAATCATGGACCTTGTTTTCACCATGGTTATGCGGTGAAGTACCATTTGATACCGAGGTATTTGCAGTGGCAGTCAAGTGAGTTGGATAGCCATCTTTTCTGGCTGATACAGCGATAACCGGCTCAGGATAGAAACTACAAATATGTCTTACATACTCTAATGCCGCACGAACGTCATTCAATGGTCGAAGTTCCAGCGTTCTTCCATTTTCCAGCAAGCTGGCTCTCCAATCTTCTCCATTGCAATCAATGCCGATACTTAAAACCATGGTGTCGCTCCTCAAGGAATCGATTATCCTCTTATAATTCCTTCTATTTTCCTCATTACAAGCCATATGTCAAGTCTAAAGGCCCTTTTTTGCTTGACGCTACACAGACCCATCTGTTACACTTTGACATAATCAAACACATACCCCTTACACATTACCTATCAAGCGCTATGAACGTTTGTCCCTGTAGTGAGCACTATGTCACAGCGCATCAATTGCGCCAATCATCTTAATTGTTGAAGAGGAAGAAAGCATGTTAGGTGAACGCCCCTCATTCACCCACGAGCAAGAACATCAACGGCTAGTCACTGCTTTACGCGAAAGTGAGATTTTGCGTGAATTAGCAGAGCTGTTAGCATCTTCACTTGATCTGAATAACATCTTGACTGTCCTGACGCGACGTACTACCGAGGTCTGTGAAGTTGAGCGCTGCTCAGTCTGGCTACGAGATGATACGCAAGATGTTTTTCGGCCAGCAGCCTACTATCTTTCCTCACAACGTATTGATCGCGAGAAAATCTCCAGTGGTGACCATCTCTGGCGCCAGGGCTCCGTGCGCTTCCATGATCCGGATATTTTCCACCTCCTGCAAGAAAAGGGCATGCTCGTTATCAACAATCTCCATGACCATCCAAAAGTACGAAACGTTGCAGATGGATTCTTTGTCAGTTCAATACTGTTCGTTGCCCTGAAACGCGAAGATCGTATTTTAGGTATGCTGACACTGGATGATCCGTCTTTCATCCGCACATTTTCCCCTGAACAGCAACAACTTGCCAGTGCAATTGGACAGCAGGCCGCACTTGCCATAGACAATGCCCGGCTCTATCAACAAGCACAGGCAGAACGAACTCGCGCCGAGCGCTTAATTGAACGTGCGCAAGCAATTTATCAAGTGGCATTAGCCGTCAATTCAGAGGAGAATCTCTCGGCAGTATTACAAATCGCTACACATCACCTGGTTAGTGGGCTCAACGCGGATGGTGGCAAGATCGTTCTCCTGGAGGCTGATATGTTGCGCCTCGCTGATATCGCTGAGCAAGATCAATTTCACATGGCCTCTTCAGTCGAGACAGCGTTCGCGCTGAGAGACTTGCCCCATATTCACCGGGCTGCATCGACAGGTTCACCTCTCTATGTCACCGCAAAACAGGCTAGTGTAAGCGAACAACAATTATTTCGCAAACTGAGTTTTAGCGGTGTAATGGTTGTTCCTCTTATTACTGGCAGTGGTCATGCAAAATCTTCGACACCGAGAACCTATTCACCGCCTCATACATCTCAGTGCATTGGTTTTGCCTTCGTCAATTTTCAAAACCCCGGCTATCACCCGGGCAAAGGACAATTTGCTTTTGCTCAAGATATCGCGGCCCAATGTGCGCTTGCCGTAGAAAAAGATCGTCTTCTATCCGATGTTCACACCGCTGCCGCCCTGGCAACCGAGCGTGCGAATACGCTCGATGCTGTCTTCCAAGCAATGACCGAAGGTATCACTGTACTCAACCAGGACGGGGAGGTACTTGTTCGCAACAACGCTGCCTCTCGATTTTTAGGGATACCAATAAACTCAACCGCTAACCTGAAGGCACTTCTTCAACGCTTCCCAACGCGCACACTACACGGGCAGCCACTATCAGAGGAAGAATTTCCCCTGAGCCGCGCATTGAAAGGCGAGCGGATCCATGGAGAGCGCTTCGTCACAGTTCGTGGGGACGGCGTTGAGCGGGTGCTCGAGGTAAGCGTCACCCACATGCTGGACGATTCCCAGCGGCAGATAGGGCTCGTCAGCGCTTTCCGCGATATAACGGAGCAGGCTCGTGCTGAACAGCGGATACGCAAGGCATTAGAAACAATGCTCAATGTCGCAGAAGCTTTTTCTGGTATCACCGAAATAGAAGACATC
>VBHI01000340.1:0-17709 GCA_005881495.1 Chloroflexota bacterium | reverse complement strand
CTCTGGCTTTCACCCGCTGAAAACGAGTATCAAGGGTTCCGCAACCAGGTACTGGAGGGGCACGCCACCATCATCAATGCCGAGCAGGATGATAAGCAGCACCATCCAATCAATCAGACGATGGTGCTTGCCGCCCCGATCACCCATAATCATCGCCTATTGGGTCTGATGATAGTGGATCGCTTCTCATCGCATAACACGGGTACTGCACCCAGTAAAGAGGAACGGCAATCCCGACCTCAAGAATTTTCAATCTGGGACATGGCAGTCATCGAAGGTATTGCACAGCTTGCCGGGCTGGCAATTGAGCAGGCTCGCTGGCAGGAAGAAGCTATAAAGGCTCGCACCAGCGAGGCCGCGATGCGCGAAGCAAACGCTCTTAAAGACGAGTTTCTGGCTATTACTGCACATGAGTTTCGTTCTCCACTTACCGTTATTCTTACTCACAGCCAGGTTGGTTTACGTGCGTTACGAAAGGGCACTGAACCGCAGACCATTCAAAGGGTGAACGATAGTCTCACTGCAATTGAAGAACAGTCGCACCAGTTGACCAACATTGTCAATACTTTCTTAGAAGTAACACAGATCAATCGCAAACAACTGGTCATCAAATCAGAACCAATCGATCTGGCAGAGATTGCTGAACATGTGGTAGCAGCCCACAGCGCCACTTCAGCGGTACACCAGATCAGTTGTCAAATAGCACCCAGCGATCACCCCTACATTGTCATTGGAGACGACGCACGGCTTAAACAGGTTCTAGCCAACCTGTTACAGAATGCCATTAAATACAGCCCATTCGGCGGTCCCATTACTATCTCCCTCTGCCAGCATGAGAGCAAAGAGGGCAACGGGAGGCAAACTATCGACGTATGCGTGGAAGATACTGGTATTGGTATCCCTCAAGATGCGCTGCCCCGACTCTTTGAACGTTTCTATCGAGGGTCCAACATCGATGGGCAGAGGACAAGAGGGATAGGGCTCGGCCTTTATATTGTCGCGGAACTTATCCGGATGCATGGCGGCACCATCCGAGCAGAAAGCGCCGGTATCTCTGGTCAGGGTAGCCGCTTTATTTTCAGTTTACCTTCATCACCTCTAGAAAGAGAAACGGCCGCTGGTGAACTCTAGCAAGCGCGGCATTGGAGAGTACACAGCAGCACGCAATCCTAGCAAATTCGATAGTTGAAGGTGGTCGGATTTTTCGCAGGCGCACTTAAATGGACGGTAAAACCCACTGCTGGCTGGAGTGAAACGTATTGTACTACTACTGGACCTGGATCAGCTGTGAGCACCACAACCACAACGCTCGTTGCTGTAATATGAGCATTGGCAACCATCACCTCGGATTGATCCCTTTCAAAGTTGGCCGAGCCAGTCGTTGCTGCGCTACCTTCGCGTAAAGGCGATGCAAAGCGCCCCTCAAAGCTCTCTACTGCTGGCAACCCGGGATTCGTAGCCGTCTTAGAACGAGATACATCAACGCTGGCAGCCCTTGCGATTGCCTGAGGCTTGGGAACAACCTGCAAGTGTACCTTTGTCGTGTGCAAAGGAGAACGCCTCTTGTTCGGTACTGTTCTGGGAAACTCCGTTTTAGGGAAGACCACCCCTTCTTTTGTCGCGATAGGAAGATGATCAGTGCGTGCCTTTGGCAGCGTACGAACGGCAGGCAATTGTTTGGATTGAATGCTCAGGCACGGTGGAATGAGCATGGCTTTTTCCACATCAGGGACAAAGTCATCAAACTCTTCCAATTCCAGGACTTCCTGAGCAGATTCGTCGATCAATGCCTCTTCTACCGAAGCTGAAAGGTCTAATCTCTCTCGCGTAACACGGGATTGCCATTGTTGCTGTTTCTTCTCATCGCTATTATCTTGCCAGTGCATCATCAACCTCTGAACGCTTTTTCAACAAATTATCGCCGGTCATGAAATAAGGTGAAACATCAAGGGACAGTATAGCATATCTTGCTCAATCCACCACTCCACATAGCACATTTGGGTAAAATTGGGAGCGTCCATTTATTGCGCCTCTCTGGAAAGCTGATCCACGTACAAGGGCGCAACGAATGGACGCTCTTATTTCTGCACTGAAATAATAGCTCCAACCATTTCCCCAACTGGTGGGACCAGCATTCCATCGCGCTCAACCAGCCACCCTTGCAATAATTGTCGCAACTCTGCGCGCGTCTTTTCGTCATCAGGCAGAATGAGCTGCTCCAGCATCTCTTCTACCGCGACATCGACGGAAGGATATTTGAGGACAAGAGGAAGCGAAACGATCTCTACGTTTGCATAGATACCCATTTCAAATAATACATCGAGTGCATGAATGTAGGCAGGAGGCAGACAGCGCTCATCTCCATGGAAATGCTGCCAGAGGCCGCCAATCAGGGAATCAATGGCGGTCGCTCGCATGTAGAAATAGCAGATTTGGCGTGTAGCAGTATAGAGTTTCGCCAGGAAGGGTGCAATTGCGAAAATTGGATAGAGCACATGGCTACAAATGACGATATCTGCCGCAAGGTTCTCAGGTGCATCCTGCCATGTTGATTGCATCAGCGTGATATTCGTGAGATGCTGTTCGGCAGCATCTTGACGCAGGTAGCCCAACATCGCAGCGTTCGGCTCAACGGCAGTGACATGCCGGGCCTGCGGCGCGAGCGCCAGGGTAAATCGCCCCGTACCGGCTCCGACGTCCAGCACGCTCATCTGGGTGGTGACTACGCTCTGTAACCTGTGAAATAAAGGGTCATGGGCAACAGCATCCTTCGTTGTACTGTGAAAGCGCCGTGCCCGGCGATCCCAGAAATCTGCACTGGTGCGCCCAAGGCGCGCATAGGCCGCATCCATCTGTTGCGCCCGCGCATTGAGTATTGCCTCCCAACGTTCTACAGCGGTTTCCATAGAAACCTTTTCCCCACTTTCCCTACTCCGCAGCCACCTCTGCATCGGCAGCCTGTAACTTTGTTTTGAGGCACTCAAAGAATTGGTCGGTTAATTTTTCGGCCAGGCCCTGCAGGAGACGAGCACCAACACTCGCGATTGTGCCGCTTACAACGACCTTGGCTTGCCAATCCATGCGTGTCTGCTCATTCTCAAGTGCTGAAAGCTGCATATCCCCAGACAAATCAACAGCGCTACCAGGCGCTTTACCTCGCCCCTGGACAAGCATACGTTCTGGCTCTTGCATCTCTGGCCGTGTCACATCCATAGTGAACTTGGCTTTTACAGCGCCAACGCCTACACCGACGATCGCCTTCCAGTGTTCCTCTCCCAATTCTTCGAGGCTTTGAAAGCCAGGGGCGCAGGACGCTACCTTATTTACATCGAGCAGAAACATCCACACCTTGTCGATGGATGCATCGATGGTTTGAGTCCCAGAAAATTCCATACAAAGCCCTTACCTTTCGTACTGATACATACCCTGTGTGATTTCGCTTGAACAGGTACGTAAAGCCTCGGACAGTCGGTAGCAATCAGCAGAACAACCACAAAGTTTCCAACCTCTCGATTGATTCCATATCCGACGTCCGACGCACATTGTGTCTACTATCATACCACAGGATGGAGGTACAGGCGGAACGTGGTTTCATCTTTCTGGCTGAACGAGATATTCTTGTGGGTTCCTTTCAAATAATCGTTTACAGGCAGGACAGCAAAAGTAAAAGCTACGGCCCTCAACATTGCTGATGTGGCGCGCGTGCGCTATTTCCACTTCCATACCACAAACAGGATCAATAGCCACAGCATTGGCAGCAGTTGTAGCCTGTTTTTCGTTTTGAACCCTCTGCAAGGACTGGTCGCTGCCCTCATGAACAGGTGAACCTCTACGGCGAACCTGCACGAGTTCCGCCAGAATGCTGGCGGCAATCTCCTCAGGAGTGAGCGCACCGATATCAAGCCCCGCTGGAGCCTTGAGGAGAGCTATTTGCGCTTCACTCAAACCGGCTTCACGCAAGTAAGTGCGACAAGCTTCAGCGCGTCTTCGGCTTCCTACCATACCAACATAGCAGGCGGGACTGCGTAATGCCTGTTCTATTGCATCTTCATCATATTGGCCATGAGTAGCGACAAGAATACAGGTCTGCTCATGGATATTGACCTTGCTGAGATCGGCACTGTGCAGTTGGATGACCGCAAAGTCGATGACGGATGCCAGTTGACGTAAGGCTGCGATCACGGGGGAGTCACCAATCAAGATGAGTTGAGGCAGGGGTAAATGTGGCTCCATATAGATATCTAATACGCCTCCACTGGTACATGACATCGGGAACACTCGCACATCCTTACGCATGATCCCCAAATCTGGAGCTCCTAATCGCAAGAGATAAGGCTCGCCGCCTTCCCGCAAGATGCGCGCAGCCTCGCGCAATACGACAGGTTGCGCACAACTGCCACCTATCCAACCCGCCATCTTCCCATTGGCCTGGATGAGGGCCTGCGCGCCTGGTTTCGCCGAAGTGGGACGTTCGCACCACACGACTGTTGCCAGCACAAATGGTTCGCCAGCCTCCGTCAATTGGTGTGCAAGCTTCAGTAGTGTATCGGACATAGTATCCTCCGAGAAAAATGGGAACTGCAATACCTAGTCCGCTGTCAGGCCCTTTTCCTTGAGGATACTCCAGACTTTCCACGGAGTTATTGGAATGTCAATGTGACGCACACCAAGGTGAGCAAGAGCATCAACAACGGCATTGACGATCGCTTGCGGGGCACCGACAGTCGGCGACTCGCCAACTCCCTTGGCTCCAATAGGATGATGCGGTGATGGCGTAATGGTTCTATCCGTTTCCCAGTGTGGTGTTTCCATCGCAGTAGGGATGAGATAGTCCTGGAAGTTACCGCCCAGGATATTCCCATTGTCGTCAAATGATATCTCCTCATACAAAGCTGGTGCAAGCCCTTGCGTCAATCCGCCATGTATCTGTCCCTCGACCACCATTGGATTGATAATCGTGCCACAATCGTCCACCGCCATGAAGCGACGGATATGAACCTGGCCCGTGCCCTTATCGATATCTACGACACAGATGTAGCTTCCAAAGGGATAGGTAAGATTGGGTGGATCGTAGTAGTTCACTGCCTCCAGACCAGGCTCCAGGTAGGGCGGGCAATTTGTATAGGCAGCAAAAGCCAGTTCTTGTATGGTTTTGCCTTTACCAGGCGTTCCCTTGACGAAGAAACGCCCCGGCTCCCATTCGAGATCATCTTCACCGACTTCCAGGAGGTAGGCGGCGATCTTCTTCGCTTTGTCACGCACTTTACGAGCCGCAAGGGCGGTGGCAGCACCAGCCACTGGCGTACTACGGCTGGCATAGGTGCCTAGCCCATAGGGTGCGGTATCTGTATCACCATGCTCGACATCCACATCATCGGGTGACATGCCAAGTTCCGCCGCAATGATCTGGGCAAAAGTGGTTTCATGGCCTTGCCCCTGTGTTTGCACACCGATGCGCGCGAGAACCTTGCCCGTTGGATGGACGCGAATTTCGCAGCTATCGAACATCTGGATACCAGCAATATCAAAGTGTTTACCGGGGCCAGCGCCAACAATCTCTGTAAAGCTAGAGATGCCAATGCCCATAAGTTCGCCACGAGCACGCTTTTCGGCCTGTTCACGACGTAACCCTTCATAGTCTACATTCTTCATTGCCAGCTTCAGTGCGCCTTCATAGTTTCCACTATCGAATGTCCAATCAAGGGCAGAACGATAGGGAAATGCTTCTGGTTTGATGAAGTTTTGCAGGCGAAGTTGCGCCGGGTCTTTCCCAAGGTCATGGGCAAGCGTATCCATCATACGCTCAATCAGGTATGAGGCCTCGGTCACGCGAAACGAACAGCGATAGGCAATGCCGCCGGGTGCCTTATTCGTATGGACTGCATCCACATCGACGAAGGCATGTTTGAAATCATACGAGCCCGTACAGATATGGAATAATCCTGCTGGGAATTTGGTAGGTTGTGCCGCGGCATCAAATGCGCCATGATCCGCCAATGTATGGACTTTTAATGCCTTCACGGTACCATCTTTGTCAGCGGCTATCTCCGCGTGAATATGATAGTCACGAGCAAAGCCTGTGCTAGCGATGTTCTCGGAGCGATCCTCAATCCACTTGACGGGCTTGCCCGTGGTGAGAGAGGCCACAACAGCACACACATAGCCAGGGTAGATGGGCACCTTGTTGCCAAAACCACCACCAATATCAGGCGAGATAATGCGAATACGGTGCTCAGGCAGGCCAGCAACGATGGCAAGGAGGGTACGCACCACGTGCGGCGCCTGCGACGTGAGCCAGACGGTCAGCTTACCTGTCGCCTTGTTGTAATCTGCAACACAGCCACACGTCTCAATCGGGGCCGGGTGAATGCGCGGAATATACATATCCTGCTTGACAACAACGCCATTGGCTGCTGCCTCGGCGAAGTCCGCATCGGTGCCAGCCCGGTCGCCTGTCTCCCAATGGTAGATCTGGTTGGTGGGTTGTTTGTCCTTCTTGTCCGGGCGCAAAAGCGGGGCATCAGGTGCCAGCGCCTTTTTGGGGTCAACTACCACTTGAAGAGGTTCATATTCGACCTCGACAGCAGCCACGCCGTCCGCGGCGGCATAGCGACTGGTGGCAACGACGAAAGCAACCTCTTGCATTTGAAAATGGACACGATCCAGTGCGAGCACTGCCTCGGTGTCCCCCGAGAGGGTGGGCATCCAGGCCAGTCCAGCGGCATCCAGGTCTTTCCCCGTTATCACTGCTACCACACCGGGTACCTGCATTGCCGCACTACTATCAATACGCTTGATAAGCGCGTGGGCATAGGGGCTACGCACAATATCGCCGTAGAGCATCCCTTTCAGTTGTACATCATCGACATAGTTGCCCTGACCACGAATAAAGCGCGCATCTTCCTTACGTTTGTACGCTTCGCCCAGGCCATGTTTAAACGCTTCAGTCGCCATGATTAGCCTCTCCTTGATAGATATCAACTTCCTTCGCCAGCACTGACCGGGACCTGTTCGGATGCCTGCAATTTCTCTGCGGCATATTGAATAGCTTTGACGATATTGACATAACCGGTGCAGCGACAAAGATTGCCGGAAATGCCCACGCGAATCTCGTGTTCTGTGGGGTTTGGGTTGTGCTGTAAGAGCGCCGCTGCCGTCATCATCATTCCGGGTGTGCAATACCCACATTGCAACGCATGTTTCTCATGGAAACCTTCCTGCAAGGGATGGAGTTTGCCTCCCTGTTCCAGGCCCTCTACGGTCATAATCTTGCGGCCATTCGCCTGGACAGCAAACATGGTGCAGGATTTGGTAGCCTTTCCATCGACGATGATAGTACAGGCGCCACAGGCTGTTGTATCACAACCAATATGTGTGCCGGTCAATTGCAGGTCATCACGTATCCAATGGACTAGCAGCGTTCGTGAATCGACATCACCCTCGTAAACTGTGCCATTGATGGTGACACGAATATGATGTGTACTCATGCTATTCCTCTCCTCTTGCACGGGCGGATGCTCTGCGTAAGGCGCGAACCGCCAGAGTGCGCACCATCGCGCGCTTATATTCTGCAGGCCCACGTATATCGCTGGTGGGTTGAGCAGCAGCGGCAGCGAGATCAGCTGCTTGATGAATATTAGCTTCGTCCAGAGATGTACCCAGCAGGTAATGCTCGGCATCTCGCGCTTTGACCGGCACAGGCCCAACATTGGTCAACCCAATACCTGCATAGTTGACATGTCCATCGCCATCCAGTATGACATATGCTGCGACTCCAGCAATGGCATAGTCACCAACTTTGCGCTCTAACTTAACATACGCTCCTCCGCTACGCTCCTTGGGAGCCGGAACGCGTATCTCTGTCAATATCTCATCAGGTCGCAGTGTGGTCTCAAAGGTCGAATCAGTGAAAAATGCTTCAATAGGTATGATACGCTCACCATCTGGGCCAACAGCTACCACAAGGGCGTCCAGAGCCAACATGGTAGCAGGATGGTCATTGGCAGGGTCAGCATGAGCAATATTCCCACCAACGGTGGCCCAGTTTCGCACCACAGGATCAGCCACCATCGAAGAAGTATCGAGCAGTATCGGGTAGCGAGTGCGTATCAGGGGCGAATGATCCAACTCTGCTTCGCGAGTAAGTGCGCCAATGCACAATGTGCCATTCGTCTCTCGAATGTACGCCAGATCAGCAATCCGATTGATGTCAATCAAAACCGAAGGACTGGCGAGACGGAATCGCATAAGGGGAATGAGGCTCTGGCCACCAGCCAGAATTTTGGCCTCGTCACCGTGTTGTTGCAGTAGGGAGACAGCATCGGAAACACTGTTCGCTACAACATAATCGAAGGAACCAGGAATCAAAATATCACCTCCAACAAACAGTCGTACAAGTGAAGACGCGCATTTTCCCGCGCTTCAGGTCAAATCGCTCAACATCTTTTAAGATAAAACCTTTGGCGCCCGCCTGAATACTTTGCGCTATGAGTTGTTCATCAGTAAAGGTGGTCAAGATAATGACAGCAGTCTCGGGATACCGCTCCGTGACAATACGACAAACCTCAATACCACTCACACCTGGAAGCCGAACATCAAGCAGCGCTACATCTGGACGCAAACGCTCTATCAGTATAAGTGCCTCTTCAGCATTGGCAGCTAGACCAACAATGGAGAAATCAGGCTCAGTAACCTTTGCAGATCAAATTCAGAAGTAAGAGCTATTGCAATGCGGTTCAGCTGGGCCAGTCCATCTTCTGGTACCTGCTGGTCTATAAGAAGCTGCGCACGACCATCTTCAATGCTCTGAGCCATAGAACAAATACTCCATTAATTACCTCGATGTAATCACGTCCTTGAAAATGTAGGGGCGGTGGGAACAAGTATACCACAAGCAACGGCTTTTAGCCTACCCGACAAAAAACGGCTTTGAGGTAGGCAGTCTCAGGCATTGCCAGGTTGATGGGGTGATCAACACCATGTGTGTAGCTTTCCAACAATTGTACAGGGCGCCGAAGATAACGCGCTCCTTGCGAAAGCGTACCTAACAGATCGTCCATACCCACAACCCCTGAACACGAACAGGCGAGTAATATCCCTCCAGGTCGCAACACCTGCATACCAAGCGTATTCAATCGGCGATACGCTTTCAGAGCTTGCGACCGCGCACCTTGCGTTTTAGCGAAGGCCGGAGGATCGAGGACAACCACGTCGAACTTGGTGCCATCTCGCCGTGCCTGTTCCAGGTAGTCAAACACATCAGCTAAAAGAAATTCATGTTTGCCCGGCTCAAGACCGTTTAATGTAAAGTGATTGCGTGCCGCCTCGATGGCCGACCCAGAGATATCGACGGTTGTCACAATAGTGTTCTTTCCACTCAGCGCTGCATAGACAGAGAAGCCGCCAGTGTAGCTAAAGCAATCCAGTACACGCTTGTCCCTGGTATATTTGCGCAAGGCCGCGCGCTTATCGCGTTGATCGATAAAGAATCCGGTCTTCTGGCCCTGCCATGGGTCAACAAGAAACTGTACGCCATTTTCTTGTACTGCTACCTGCTCTGGCACCTCACCGGCGGCTACAACAGGTTCCTCTAACCCCAGGCCCTCGCGCCGGCGTGACTGGCTCTCATTGCGTGACACTATCCCCGCTACTCCCGTTTCCTCCATTAATGCATCGATCAACAATGGTCGCAGTCGCTCCATTCCAGCAGTGTGGATTTGTGCGACAAGAATGTCTGCGTAGCGATCGACGATTACCCCTGGGAGGCCATCGCCTTCGGAGTGAATCAGGCGATAGGTATTGGTCTGCTCCGGGTCAAATACCTGTCGAAGCTCGGCTGCGCTGCGGATACGTCGGCGGAAAAAATCGCCGTCGATGGCTTCCTCAACATCGTGTGTCAGGATACGAATTGCTATATCCGTCCGCGGGTTATAGTAACCGCGAGCAACAAACTCTCCAGTAGATGATTTGACATCGACCAGCCCACCGTGTTCTATCCAGTGCGGGGGTTGTTGGAGCGCACCAGAAAATATCCACAGATGCCCGCTCTGGAGGCTCTCTTCGCGGCGAGGTTTGAGGCTGGCAGTTGGGTAACGAACGGGTAATGACACAATAGTTTCTCTCTTTATTCAGGCGTTTTGGGTATTATCGCATAAAACCATGCTTCATTATGGACTATTGCGCTCACGAATAAGCAGAGAGATGGCGAACCGCGGTTCGCCATCTCTCTGCTTATTCGTGAGCGCCTTGATCCCACCAGGCTACCTTATTTATGATCAGTGTGCAACTTAATCGCAGCGATCACAGGGTCTGTATGCGGCTTGGTGAGACGCAATTCGGCTTTCTGAAGGTTTATTGCGCTATTGATAAGTGCGATATGCGTAAAGGCCTGAGGGTAGTTCCCTAAAGCGATTTTACTACGTGAGTCAATCTCCTCAGAAAACAGGCCGAGGCGGCCTGTATAGGACAACAGGCGCTCGAATAGCGACCTGGCTTCGTCAACGCGACCCTGCATTGCCAGGTTATCTACCAGCCAGAATGTACAGATAGAAAATGTACCCTCAGAACCTTCTATCCCATCATTAGCAGTATAACGATAAACGAAACCGTTCACGTCGGTAAGACGCTCTATAATGCGATCAACTGTTGAACGCATCCGTGGGTCATCGGGTGGAATGAAACCCACAAGCGGCAACAAGAGATTTGAGGCATCAAGGGTATCATCGTCATACGATTGAGTAAACGCGCCGAGAGCGGTATTGTACCCGTGTGAAAGGATATCGGCACGGATCTGATCACGTACAGCACACCAGCGAGGAAGATCAGCCTCCAAATTGAGTTGCTGTGCCGCTCGAATTCCTCGATCAAGTGCCACCCAGCACATGACTTTAGAATACACGAAATGGCGAAGGTCTCCCCTGACCTCCCAGATGCCACTATCGGTCTCGTGCCAATGCGCACAAACATGCTCTACAAACTCGCGCAACATCGTCCATAGGGTGCTGTCGAGTGTCTCGCCATACCGCTCAAAACAGCCCTGGCGGCGATAGAGGTGAATGCAGTCCATTACTTCGCCAAAAACGTCAAGTTGCTTCTGAAGTACCGCGCCATTACCAATCCGCACAGGACCTGTATTACTGTAGCCACTGAGATGCGTGAGTATGTGCTCGGTCAGATCACGTTCACCGCGTATGCCATACATAATCTGCAGGTCTTCACCGTTGGCATATGAAAGGCGACGCAGCCAGTGAGTAAAAGCGCGTGCCTCATCCGTAAAACCAAGCACGTTCAAAGCATAGAGCGTAAACGTGGCATCGCGCAGCCAGGTATAACGGTAATCCCAGTTGCGCGTGCCTCCAAGGAACTCTGGAAGAGAAGTGGTTGGAGCAGCGACAATAGCACCGGTCGGTGCGTAGGTCATCATCTTGAGCGTGAGCGCGCTGCGTTCTACCGCGTCGGCATATGGACCAACGTAGCTGCAGCTTTTCACCCACTTACGCCAGCAGTGTAAGGTATGGGCAAGTTCAAAGTCGAAGTTGCGCTGCTGTAATTCATGTTCCACGAGACGACAAGCTGCTTGTAGACTACGACCCACCCCAACAGCGAAAAGGATTCTTTCACCCTCGCGCAGGGTCATCTGTACGACAATCGATGGATGTGCTACCCCTTCATGCTGCTCAACGCTCATTGAGAAGGAGGTTACACGATACGCACCCACAATTGCCAGGCCAACATGCTGATTCCCGCCAGTGATTACCGCTCCCAGGTGGTTCTCAGCCAGGAATATCTCACTTGGCGATGCTGCATAGTTTGGGCTGACCTTGAGTGTCATGGTAACTGGAAGTTCACCATGTGTACACTCCACACTGCGCACCAGGCAATGGCAAGAGCCATCTTCGCGTGTCCAGGTATTATTATTCATCCCCTGGTACGGCCAGGCCTTCAATGTTTCCACTGGCATAAAATCGGTGAGCACTATCTCACCAGTGGTGCTGGCAAACCTGGTTTGGAGCACATTACTGCCACGCAGGTAGTGCTGTGATCCAGGAATGGCGCTATCGGTAGGAGCAATTTGAAAATAGCCACCTTGCTCCGCATCGAGCAAACGACAGAAGAGAGCAGGGCTATCAAAGTCCGGCAGGCATCCCCAGTCCACTGAGCCTTCAGGACTGATCAAGACTACTGAATGACAGTCGCCGATTACTCCGTAAGAATTGATTGGTTGATAATTGCTTAAAATTTGGTTCATCTAAACACATACCCTTTGAATGTGCACGTTTTATAGAATATTTTTTTGGGAGAACATAAGGTTCCTTATGTCTCAATAGGACGGAAGAGATTACACTTTGGTAACAAGACAATAGTACTATCCCAACTGGGGGATGTCCGGTAGAATACACTCCATTATATGTAACATTAAGGTGTTACATTTTATTCTCCTGGAAACGAGAAAAACACGCATGTTAAGCTTACCGAGAAGTTCTAAGCGTGTTGCCTTGAAGATATATACTCCAAACCAGACTGTTCGCAAGAGCAGCTATTTTTCGATTTTCGATACTCATTTATGTTCGTAGAAGTTTCCCTCCAAAAACGAGTGTACTTATAGTAATTAGACGCAAGTAAAGGTGGAAATTGATCATGTTCCAACAGGTAATATTTCACAAAACATTCTTCTGGACTTCAATGTTATACTTTCCTCAAATACCTTTTATGATCCATTACAGCTTCCTTTTTGACGCGTGTACACAATCAAACTACCTGGAGAAAGAGACTTGCCCCTCTGCCGCTTATATGCTAGTATCCGTCATGAGGATTTCATAAGGAGCAGTATTAACCCATGCAAGGGCAAGATCATAGCGAGGTTACAATAGAATCTCAAGAACCAACAGCAAAATCAAGCGACGAGGTACTGGCGGTTCAACATACAGCACCTGCGCCTACTTCCGGTCTTAAAACAGGTGCAGAACGCTTTGACTGGCTGGCTCTTGTCGTGGTCATTTTGATCGCCGGGCTTTTTGCACTGGTTGCGCGTCTCAACCTCCAGCCTTCAACGTCAATTGCACCTATCGCTGTGCTGAGTGCTACAGGTTGTGGCTTACTTGTTACTGCCATCCGTAAACTTCACACCTCAGAACACCCTGGCTTGTTTGAAGCTGCTCTAGGAGGCCTGTTCCTGGCACTTTTCCAGTTCCTTGTAGCAATCTCTTATCCAAACGTCATCTATAGTATCAGTATCTCTGCTGATCAGAAAGTTGGCTTCCTCACCACCTGGGTATTGATAGCGGCTTTCTCCTTGCTCTTTAGTGTCATCGGTGCAACGTTGGGACACCTGGCTTTCGCGCCTATGCGCCCCCTACCTCCCACGAAGAGGAGAACTCAGCCATCCCCGTCTTCACCTACCATGGTCATCGCTTCTGAGCCTAAGCCAGGCGAGCAACAGCGTTTATTCGTTGGCTATTTCATATCCGTGCTCTTACTTGGGCTGGCTCCCACGATTGCTGGATTCGTTTTTTCTGCTGCCTTTGATTATATGCTGAGTATAAATCACTTTTTCCCTGGCCCTTATCCGACACTGCGTTTGCTCAGTGCCATGCTCCCCTGGCAAATTCCCTTTGCTACGAATCTTACTAGCAATAATCCAACAACCATGATTTTTTTCTTATGGCAGTTGTGGCGTATCCCTGTCTTCCTCGGTAATCCAACAATGTTTGATATACAAGCTTTGGAGCCCTATATCTTCAATGGTGCCGCGCTAGGTATGCTCCTCTTAACCTTACGAGATCAAAAAAATGGGGCTTCTGAACAACCTTCCACCATACGTTGGCCAATGTATATCCTTCTTCAGCTTTTTCTGGGCCTTTTTTTAGTGCTACCTGCCGACCTGTGGATTGTAAGGGGATTGGAGGGACTCCTGCAAAGCCCGGTTATTTCAATTCAGATACGAACTCTGCATATCCTGGATCAGACTACCTTTATGCTCAACCTTATTAGCGGACCACTCATTTGCCTGGGATTGGCTGTGCTTTTGCGTTTATTCTACACAAAAAGAGGAAAGATATAGTTCATTGAACTGTACACAGAAGAAACATATTTCAGGAGGATCGCATAACCGATGAATAATCCACAATTTCTCACACTTTTTACGATAGTTTTTATCCTCCTCGGAGCCTACAACATTTACATAGGTTTAAAGCGCCGGCGAGAGGCTCAGAAGAGCGGACAAACGATTGCCTGGTATAAGCAGATCAACCTGTTAACAGGCCTTGAGTACTTGCTCCTCTCATTTGTTTTTCTGATGAGCATCAATATCAACAACCACACGCTGCCAAGTAGCCTGAAAAGTATTGTAGTTCCCTTTTACTTGATAGTCCTTCTCGGCTCCGCTGTATTGGCCGCGTTCGTCATCAGACAGGCCATCCTCAATACTCGTCGTACCGCGCAAAAGACCCCAGCGCAACCAGAACGCAATGGTTCAGTTACTAACAAACTAGATTCAACAGATGAATCTGACTCGAAGCAACAAACGCAAAAGGTGCAACACCGGCGTGAACGCCGTCAAAAAGCCGCCGCTGCTCGCCGTCGTCGCAGTGGTAAAGCTTGAGGTAGCATCAAGCAGTGCGGCCGATATTCCATAGTACTCGGTAATTTCCACGGTGCTATCATCTTAAACCTGGTTCCTTTCGGAATCCAGTACTCCCTGCATCGCTGCTGACCGTAAGTAGAAGCGCTGTAGAGTGCGGATGTATCCAGCACGTCAGAGTTGCAGCGATGGCTTTCAAACGGACATGCCCATGGTCGTTCACCATCGTGCGGCGCGGAGGCCCCTGCCCTTCCAGGCATAGGGAGGAAGCGCCGCCTCCTTTCTGTCTTGCCCCTTGTGGGGGAGCGTTTTTCGGTGCAGAACGCTCAAACTGCGCCCGTAAGGGCCTGTGTCACGCGCCTCGATTGCTCGAAGCGGCTCCTCTCGACAAAGTTATCCGGCAGTTTGTGTGTACAGAACACTGGCTCGAACCCCGTCTGCCTGTTTAATCCTGTACCGTAGAGCTTGGAACTGAGGAGGCATTCCAACGTACCTATGTATTTGCCGGTAACGTAGCCCCATCAGGCTTGCGCCTGGTGGCTGAGTCTGGTCAGGTCCAGGCATGTAACAGCCGGAGCGAAAGTGCTCCACAATACACATGCCCCTAGCTTGTAGCTATGGGGTACCTGACTGATATTTCCCGCTTGTATGGTTGAACATCTCAACATCCAGCGCATTCCATGCGGCCTGAACGCACTGTTTTAGCAGGAGGATGTTCGTCAGTGGCCCGACACCTCCAGGTGTTGGGGTAAGAGATCCAGCCACCTGGTGTACCGATGCGAAATCGACATCTCCAACTATTCTCCCCTCTGGCGACGTATTGATCCCCACATCGATTACAACCGCCCCGGAGCGTACCATATCCGCGTTAATCAAATTCGCCTGGCCCACAGCCGCGATAAGTACATCCGCCTCCCGCGTGAACCTGGCCAGGTTGACTGTTCGCGAGTGGCAAATGGTAACCGTAGCATTTTTCTGTAACAGCATCATGATGAGGGGTTTGCCAACGACGTTGCTTCGCCCTAAAATGACAACGCGTTTGCCGGCAAGCTCTGTACGCGTGCGCTCGAGAATTTCCATCACTGCTGCCGCTGTAGAAGGCAAAAAGCTTGGCAAACCAAGAAAGAGATTCCCGGCACTTCGAGGGCTAATACCATCAATATCTTTGCTCGCGGATACGGTATCAGCAACCATTTTTTGTGACAGGTGAGCAGGTAAGGGCATCTGCACAATGATTCCTTGCGCTGTTTCGTCATTATTCAAACGCAGCAGTATTGAGCGCAGTTCATCCGCAGGGGTAAAGGTGGGTAATTGCTCCAGTGAAGCCTCTATACCAACTTCTTCAGCTACACGCAAAATCGCTTTGCTATACACACCAGATGCGGCATCCCCACCAACACGTACAATCACCAGTCCCGGTGCCCTTCCCTTTACCTGGATATAGCGGCGAATCTCATCTTGTAACTCTGCTTTGATTACCGCTCCCATAGCACGCCCATCAATTATCTGTGCCGTCACGCTCTGCCCCCTACTATGCTTGTTACCTGCTGGCTATATTCAGCGATCTCATCAAGAGCCGTACTGAGACGCTTACTCAATACTTCTACCAGTTCCAGGTCTTTCATAGCGCGCAGGTTGGCCCGTACCATCCAGGCTGCACCTGCTCCGGCGCTTGAAGCCAGCAGCGCTCCAGTTGCTACATCACTGAGTACATTCACATTGCCAATTTCGGCAATCCTACAGCAGCATTTCACCAATGAGGAGCCACATTCGGCCATTTCCAGTGGCACAAGCGCTGCTTCGACAAGGTGCGCTTGAATAGACTTACTACGCGCGTTTACCTCCTCTGGGGTAGTGCGTGGCATCTTAAAGGAGGCTGAGAGCCTACCATAAGCATCAATATCTTCCTGCATGAGCTGCTGAAAGCGCTCACGCAGTTTTTCGGTTTGTTGCAACAGTGCCTCAATCTCTGGCTGCATCCACGCCGCATCCGCGTAATCGGTCTTTCCCAGTGTGAGACGGGCAACCATACTGGCAAGTGCAGCTCCCATTGCCCCACTTAATGCGGCAGCAGAGCCACCCCCAGGCGTGGAATTCGCCGATGCCAGTTCATCAAGGTAGTATTGTAAGGGTTTATCTAAATACATGGTGCGGATAATCACTTCCTCATTGCTAATCATCTCTCCAACGCGCACTACCTTCACCAATCTTCCTGCTGTATTGGAGAACATGTTCTTGTCCGTAGGTATCCAGTTGTCATTGTCCGTCATTGTCGGGGTTGCTGTCAATGTTCCTACATATTAGGTAAACAAAGTTGTAAATTTGACCTATTCAACTCTACAATAGTATAAGTTGTGCTTTCATCTTGACGCAAGCATACAGCGTTATTTAACGAGAAATGATCATGATGCTGTGACATGATTGAGATGAGCTAAACTCTGCTAGTGATTGCTCTGTGATTCCGTAATCATATGCTCGATAGAGTAAAGATCAAAGGACACATTGCTCACGATTGCGATAAAACACCATGATGACAAAGATGAAAGAAACAGCAGGTGTGCAGAGAAAAACTTCAACTTTCCTGCGAGTGTGGCATATTCTGAAACGTTATCCGCTGCCAAGTGGAGCACTGGCGCTCCTGTTGGTGAGCCTGGTCCTCTGGCTTCTCGGGCGAACCGACCTGGCCAACTGGGTGCTCTTTACGATTGTCCTCCTGGGAGGACTACCACTCTTATGGGAAACAGTGCAGCATTTGTGGCACAGAGAAGTCAGTATCGACTTCATCGCCGTGCTTGCCATCACCGGATCTCTCCTCCTGGGCCAGTACCTGGCTGGCGCATTCGTGGTTCTCATGCTCTCAGGCGGTGAGGCCCTGGAAGCCTTTGCGCTTCAACGAGCGCGTAGCTCGTTGTCGGCACTTGCTGATCGCGCTCCGCGCACAGCCCACGTCTGGCAAGACGAACAACTAGTCAACATCCCGGCTGAACAGGTCGAAGTCGATATGGAGGTTGTCGTCAAACCTGGTGAGTTGATCCCCGTCGATGGAATCGTTGTAGAGGGTTCCTCCAGCGTGAGTGAAGCTGATCTCACCGGTGAGCCTGTACCAGTGCGTAAATCGACCGGTATGCTTG
>VBHI01000339.1 GCA_005881495.1 Chloroflexota bacterium | reverse complement strand
TGGTTTCGCACACAATGAGGGCATACCAATGTCCATCCGCACGCAGGACAAGGTGGATCGTCCTGGGAGTTCCCTCTATCGGGCGATGCAACTTGATCTTGAGAGACCTCCCTATCTTGGCAGGCACCATCAAGTGCTTCCTATCCTCATGAAGAGAAGCATCTTTCCCATACTGCCTCAGCTGGAGAGAGTGCCATCGATTGGGCGTTTTGAAGCGCGGAAAGCCAACCTTTTCGCCCAATTCCTTACGGGCAAGAAAGCGTTTGAGGGATTTACTGAGTCGATCAGCCAGCATTTGGACCGTGGTCGCGGGCACATGCTCCCCACCCTGTCCTTTGAACAGCTTGGTCAAGTCGTACTTGGTAGGGAACGTGCCTTTGTCCGCATATTGTACTTTGACCGTCTCTAACATCTCATTATAGAGATGACGAGACTCGATCAAACCCTGCATGAGCAAGTGCCGCTGTTCTCTCGTCGGATACAGTCTGTATTCAAACGTTCTCATGGTTCTCATTATTGGACGTGAGACGGCATCTGTCAAGCGGTGCCGTCTGTGGACAGCGGCGTTTCACCCCCATGGCTCGAGCCAGGGGCACTCACGCCGCCTTTTTGGTAGAGAATTTCTTTACAATCATCCAGGTGAGGAAAAGACGACCTGCTCTCTCAGAGGAGCGCATGCTCTTCTTCCTCTGCTTGCGAGGTCTGCCCTTCGGCGACCAGTGAGACCTCGTACACCGCTGTCTTATCGCCAGGATAGCGCAGGCTGAAAATGATGTTCCACATCCACCCTATGAATCCCACACGCAGCAGGGCGCGCGCGCGTCTGACCTCCTTGCCAGCAAGTCGGCGAGCCACGCCCGCAACAGCTGGGCTGAGCACCTTTCCCTGAAAGGTGCAGAGGGCAAGCGTCACCCGAGGGTTGTTGGCGATGCGCCTGGCTTTCCAGGTAGCGGCAGGGGTCATGAAGTACAACTTGCCATCCGCGACCGCCATTCCGACCGGGGAGCCAACTCCCTGGCCGTTCCGGCGGAACGTGGTCAAAAACACCGTGTAGGTGGTACCGGGCTGCGTAAGCGCGTCCTGCATGGTATCTACCGTAATACTCTTCCTCATAAGTCATATGCTCCTTTCGTGTTCTCTTCTGTGTGTACGGGCCTCACAGAGGCGCTTTCTCCGTCGCCAGTGCCCGGGCAAGCGCCTGGGTGAACGCCTCGCTCTCGGTTGTCCAATCGACAACTGGTGGGTATGTCTGACGTTTCCACCGGTAGGGAAGCTCGAGGACCAGGCCGGGATACGGGGCAACGCGTGCCAGCGAGAACAGCTCCCGCAGAATCGTGCGCTGCTGGTTGACCTTGCCTGGTTCTCCCAGGGCATGACCGAAGGGCCAGTGGAGGAAGAGCAGACGCGGTGCCTTCACCGCGACGGCCAATTCCTGGACTAGCGCCAGGCCTACCGTCGTGACGCCACAGGCTTCGATTTCCCGCGCGAGCAGTCCCACGGACCGTGTACAGATGGGTCAGGCAGGGACGAGCAGTGCAAGATCGACCCGCGCCTGTTTCAGGCGGCGACCTACTTCCCTTGCTTGTGCAAGCAGGTCATCGAGATTCCTGACGTATCCGAATCCGTAGTGCAGCTCGGCCACGCGGCCGATGATGCCCTCTGTTTCGAGCTCGCGCAGTCGTTGCAAGGGAAAGACGAGGTTGATATCCTCAGTGGCATCGCGGCGGTCATATTTGTCGTGCGTGATGCAGAGGTCGGCAGCCGTTGCCGCGCGTGGTATTCGTCGAAACGAGGCGTCGTTCTGCACGTCAAACGGCGAATCAGCATGCAGATGGACGCCGCCGGTCGTCACCAGCGCGACCGTCGCCTCCGCAATAGGACGCTGCAATGGCGTCCAGGGAATCGTCTGCAACGAGCTTCTCCAGCGTCGAAGCTGCAAGCTTCCCCGCGTTTTCCCAAACCAACGAAAAAAGGCCTGTCCCGGCGCGGTATCATTCATCAACCGTAGCACCAGCTCATGGAGCGGTGTCGCCGGCGTGATCTGAGGCGTGTCGTTCTGCATCATGTTGTCTCTCCCTATATCCCTACTTACCAGGCCAGGAGACCAGGTATCAGCGCCTGCACCAGTTCCTCGGCGAACTGCTGATCGGTCTTGCCAAAGGGATCGCTCCCAAGTAGTTGTCGTACGAAGATACGCTGAAAACATGGTCCCAGCAGCAGTGTAGCAATGCTCAGAGCAGGGACGTGCTTTTCGATGCGTCCCAGTTGCTGCTCCTCCTCGATATACACGGCAACACGTTCGAAGACGCTTTGCGGTCCCCCGTTGATCTGGCCGATCAGGTCTCGGAACCGCGCCAGCAGCTCGGTGTCGGCAAAGAAGGAGGCACTCAGCGGGATGAGCTGCTCATAGTAGCGGAGGGCGGCCAGCCCGATGGCTTCGAGATTGCCGCTTACCGTTCCGGTGCCGGCGACGTGCTGGTTAAAGGTATCAATGAAAGAAGGCAGATTCTTTATGAGAATGGCAAAGAAGACCTCTTCTTTATGGTCGAAATGGCGGTAGAGCGCCCCTTCTGACAGGCCGGTGGCGCGAGCGATCTCCTTTGTCGTTACACGCGCCAGCCCTTTCGAGTGGATCAGTCGCTCGACTGCTTCCAGGATCTGCTGCTGTGTTCCTCCCTGCATGATCTTTCCTTTCTCTATGTGAGTGAGTAATTACTCACATAGAGAGTATAGCAGCACATGTCATGCTTGTCAAGAGTAATGGAACTATTTTTTGTCCATCTGTAAGCCTCTTGATATGCAGGATGCCACCGAGAAGTCTTATCCCCAGCGCTGCCTGATACGAGGCAGGATTTCTTTAGAGTAGAGCTGGAGGAAGCGCGATTGATCATCGCCCGGTGCGTGGAAAATCAGGTGTGTGAAGCCGAGTTCGATATAATGACCGACCTGCTCCACGTGCTCCTCAGGATCACTGGAAACAATCCAGCGTCGATGGGCCTGGTCGGCGACTTTTTCCGCTCTGCGTTCCATCTCGCGTGGGTCGTGCACGCCTGCTTTGTCTTCGGCAGGCAAGGCTAACGCGGCCCAGATACGCGTATCGGCATACGCGCGCTCACGGTCCGTATCGAACGAAACCTTGACCTCGATAGTATGCTCGATGGCCTCAGGATCACGTTTGGCGGCTTTGGCTCCCTCTTCGACGGCTGGTAAAAGCTGGTCGCGGTAGAGTTCATCGCCTTTGCCAGACGTGCAAATAAAGCCATCGCCAGCGCGGCCTGCATATTTGGCGGCAACGGGTCCACCAGCACTAATGTAGATGGGCACTGGCTGGTCGGGACGGTCATAAATCGTCGCATTGAGCGTGCGATAGTACTGGCCCTCGAAGGTAACCAGATCCTCTGCCCACAATTGGCGGATCAGTGCAACGGCCTCGCGCAAGCGAGCCAGGCGCTCCTTAGCAGGCGGCCATTCCGCACCTGTCACAGCAACCTCGTTGAGTGATTCGCCCGTGCCGACGCCCAGGATCACACGGCCAGGATAGAGCGCGCCAAGCGTGCCAAATGCTTGCGCGATAATCGCTGGCTGGTAGCGAAACGTAGGTGTCAACACGCTAGTCCCAAGCTGGATGCGCGAAGTACGTTCGCCGAGGGCACCTAACCAGGAGAGCGCGAATGGCGCATGCCCATTGGTATGTCGCCACGGCTGGAAATGATCGCTAATCCAGACGCTATCGAAGCCGCGTTGCTCAGCCTCGATAGAGAAGTTGAGCAACTCTCGCGGGCCAAACTGTTCTGCTGAAGCTTTGTAACCAAGTTTCAAAGGATGATGTGCCATAATTTTTCAATCTCCTCTTGAGCGTGGTAATGTCCCTCTATGAAACGTCGGGGCCTGATATATTTTTGCCATATTTTCCTTCTCATTCTATCTCATTCTATGAGTAGAGACGTTGTCGTGATGACCATCACATGTGATCATCACAAATAAAGAGGGTTGAGCTGCCCTTTTTGGGACAGGTGCCCAGAATCCTGGGATTTACAGTCAGTTCTAATGCTACATTTTCAAGAAACATCTACGGCATGTGGCACATTCCTCTCTTTTCCCCTTGACAAATTAACGATCGATCATTAATATATAGGTATGAGTAGATCACAACGGACCGGTCGACTTGGACGACCACCAAAACTGGGAGCACGCCAGACACGTGACGCCATTCTCGACACAGCCCTGGAGCTATTCGCGGCTCAGGGCTTTGCAGGCACGTCGCTGCGCCAGATCGCCCACGCCATCGGGATCAGCGAAAGCGCCATCTATGCACATTTTGAGAGCAAGCAAGCGATTTACGAGACCCTGTTCGAGCAGGTTGGCCCGCCGACCGCCTTTGTGCTGGATTTCCTCCAGACGAGTGGAGATGCGATGGGAGAAGCAGACCCGGCGGTGATTCTGCGCCAGTTCACACAGCATCTGCTGATCGTATGGGACGAGCCATGCGCCCGTCGCTTTGCCAGCTTCTTTATGCGCGAGGGCGTGCTCGCCACCGAGAGTGGGAGGGGTAGCGTCCAGGCAGCGATACGGCAGGCGCAGCAGGAGTTTGGCCAGATCTTTCGCCACTGGATGGAGCGAGGGCGCATCCAGGAGCATGTCTCGCCCGAGCATCTCGTGTGGGAACTGCTCGCTCCTCTTGTTACCATTCGTTTTCTCTACCTGCATGCTGATGCTACCGAAGCGCAACGCCACGAGGGACATCGCCTCGCCGAACAGCATATCGACTACTTTCTGCTGTCTGTTCGGCCTACATGAACAGGAGATGCGAGCGCTTACGTATCCTCAAGAAGTAAGGAGGTTTTCCTGATGCATTCAATGTCTCTCTCTTATGACTGTGATGTGCTGGTAGTGGGAGCGGGACCGGTGGGATTGACCCTCGCCAGTGAGTTAACCCGTCACGGCGTGTCCTGTCGCATCATCGACAAGGCCCAGGAGGTAGCACCCTGGTCGCGAGCGGCGGGCATCCAGGCTCGCACGCTTGAACTCTTTGAAAAAATGGGCCTGGCGGACACTTTTCTGGCTCGGGGGAACAAGGCGAAGGGTTTCAGCGTCTTGAGCCAGGAGAAACAGCTAGCTCACTTCGATTTCACTCGCCTCATTGACAGCCCCTATCCCTATGCGTTTCTCATCCCGCAGCACATCACCGAGACTATCCTGGCTGAACACCTGACCAACCAGCAGGGCATTCCTATCGAGTGCGGGATGGAATTGATCGATCTGGCTCAGCAGGAGCACGGGGTGGAGGCAGTGCTGCGCCGCTCCGACGGCAGCGAAACGCGGGTACACACGCGCTGGCTCGTCGGTTGTGATGGGGCACATAGTCGCGTGCGTCACCTGATGGGCATGGGGTTTGGCGGAACCGCCTTTGAGCAGCACTTCGCGTTGGGAGATATGGAGGTCGCCTGGGAGCGACCGAATGATCGGGTTGTGGGGTTTGTTGGCAGGGGAAGTCTGATCGCTTTCTTCCCCTTGGGCGGCGGTAGGTTCCGCGTCATTGCCACCTACCGCCCTCACCCAGGCGCTCCAGGAGAGGAGGTGACGCTTCAGGATGTGGAGCACGTGATGGAGGCATGCGGCCTGCACGGGGTACGCGTCTCGCACCCGGTCGGACTCCAGGGGTTCCATATTCATCAGCGCAAGGTCAAACAATACGGACAGGGACGCGTCTTCCTGGCGGGTGATGCGGCCCATATCCACTCACCGCTGGCTGCCCAGGGAATGAATACAGGCATCCAGGATGCCTTCAATCTGGCATGGAAGCTAGCCCTCGTTGCCTCCAAGCAGGCCCCCGCATCGCTCTTAGCCAGTTATCAAGCCGAGCGAGAACCCGTTGGGAGGGTACTGCTGCAAGGAACCGAACTGCTGACTCGCCTGGCCGTGTTGCGTGCGCCACTGCTGGTCACGCTACGAAACATGCTCATCCCGCGCATCACGTCGCTCTCTGCGGTCCAACACCTCTTCGCCAATACCCTGGCCATGCTTCGCGTCTCGTACCGCCACAGTCCTATTGTCCGTGACGTTGGCGGCCAGCGCGGCAAGCTGCGTGCCGGTGACCGCGCCCCCGACGGACTGGTCCAGGCGGGACCGGAGAGGGCAGCAATGAGGCTTTTTGAAGGCTTACGCGGGACCCGCCACGTTCTGCTGGTCTTTGCCGGACAGCACGATGCCAGGACGATCCAGCAGCGATGGCGGGAGATCGACGAGCTGCTCAGCTGTGGCTACCGTGAACTGGTTGAGGCCTATTTCATCCTCGTAAGAACCGATCAGCAATCGGAAGAGGAGAACGCCAGTGTACTGTACGACCCCGAATACCTCCTGCATCAGCGCTACGGCATGGCTCAGGAGGGACTCGTGCTCATTCGCCCTGATGGGTATATCGGCTTCCGCAGCCAATCCCTCGCCGTTGAGCCGCTACAGGTCTACTGCAAGAAGCTCTTTCTTCCGCTGGAAGTTCCCGTGGGAGAGAGGCAAGTAGCAACGTAAAGGCTCCAAAAGAGCTGAGAGCGCGAGAACATCTTCCTTGTGAGAAGATACAGGGAAGAGGCCATGCAAAGACGGGGCTGGCTAGCTTTCCCTGCTTTTGATAGACGTGACAAGCCTCATTCAGTTAATGATAGTCATCATATCACGCGCCTGAGTTTGGGGGTTGGCGACTCTCCCATGCATTACTATGCTATAGCATACGTTCATTACGATAACTATTTAAACACTTGACTCCCTATACCCCTCTCGAAAAGTGATAAAATTGAACCGCAGTGTGAATCTATAGGCTTACAATTGTCTAAAAAGGTATGCGAGCAAACATTAGGAGGAAAGAGATGTCGATTGCGACACAACCATTTGGCCGTAGCGGTCACATGAGCACACGCACTATTTTCGGGGCCGCGTCTCTCAGCAACGTCACGCAGGAGGAAGCAGACCACACACTAGAGGTGCTGCTGCGCTATGGCGTCAACCACATAGACGTGGCGGCGAGCTACGGCGATGCAGAATTGCGCATCGCTCCCTGGCTGGCCCAGCACCGCTCGCTGTTCTACGTGGCGACGAAGACTGATGCCCGCACAGCGCAGGAGGCGAAAGAGGAACTGCAGCGCTCCCTGGAACGCATGCGCATCGATTACGTGGACTTGTGGCAACTGCATAACCTCGTTGACCCCATTGAGTGGGACATAGCTTTGAGTCCTGGCGGCGCTATCGATGCTGCCGTGGAGGCCAAAAAGCAGGGATTGATACGAGTGGTCGGTGTCACCGGGCATGGCTTGCAGATTGCTGCCACGCACCGCCGCAGCCTTGAACGCTTCGACTTTGACGCGGTCCTGCTGCCCTACAACTACATCACCATGCAGAATCCCTACTATGCTGAAAACTTCAATGCCTTGCTCTCGACCTGTCAGCAGCGCAATGTGGCTGTACAGACGATCAAGTCGATCGCTTACCAGCCCTGGATGGGCCGCACACGCACTCGAGATGTGTGGTATGAGCCATTGGAGGAGCAGCAGGATATCGACCTGGCGGTGCACTGGGTGCTGAAGCGGCCAGGTATTTTCTTGAACACAGTTGGAGATATTCACCTGCTTCCCAAAGTACTCGATGCCGCCAGCCGCTGGCAGGAAGGGTCAGCGGGTCCAACGGACGAACAAATGCAGGCACTGGCTACCCGGCTCGGTATGGTGCCACTATTCGTGTAGGCTTCCCTGTGTGCGGCTTCATTGGGACGCGATAACAAACATCACCGAATTGACCAGGGTTTCACGGCGAGGAAAGCATACAGATGAGGGAGCTGGACCCGCTACCGGGTGAGAACCTTGAAGGCCAGATGACGCCCCATGCCTTGACCGAAGGCCAGCGCGAACGACAGCCCTGCAACTGCGTCTACCAGGCCAACCTGTTCATCACCACCCAGGTACATCGGGCGCAGCCCAATAGCGGCAATCAACTGTTCCACGATACTGCGAGCATCGTCGTTGGGGCCGCAGTAGAAGAGGTCCGCCGTTATCCCATCAAACTCTGGATTGGCAAAGTTTTCCCAACTGATCGAGTTGAAAGCTCGGAAGACGCGAGCCCGTGGCGTGTGCTGCTGGAAGGTAGCAAAGCTGTTCATGGGGCCGCCTCCCAAGCGATTTGCTGCATCGATCATGATGCGGCCATCGAGCTGATGAGCATATTCGTGAATAGTGGCATCCATAGCCGTGCCGGGCAGGGCCATCACCACTACTTCTGGATTGGTGCTCAGCACGTCGGCGACCGCACCAATCGTAACCTGGTCATCTAGCTCATTTCTCAGTGCCTGCGCGTTCTTCCCATTGGGGTCACTCACACCAAAGGCAACTCGATATCCGGCGACATTCCACTTCCGCCCAAGCGTTCCACCGACGTTGCCTGCGCCAAGGACAGCAATGCTGAGTGTTCTGGTTGTCATCGTTCTTCCTCTCTCTTTCGTCATCTCAGGTTGCAAGTTCTCATAAGCAGAGAGAACTTCTTGTTCCTTTCCATTGGAGTAAATGTTTGATTTCAAACATTTACTCCAATGGAAACATGTGGTAGTATACACTAGACAAGTAGTCACTGTCAATTGTTTCAATAGTCATTGACCTGAGAGGACTTCACGCATGAAGCGTAGCAAGAAAGTTTCGCTCCCTGCTGTCCCAGACACGGGCAGTAGGACATCGAGCAATTACATAGACGCGTTTCAGCACGAGCAGACCGGGCAACAAGGAAGCGTGACTCGTCATCTACGAGACCATACCGATTGGATTCTCGAAGGATGGGCACATGAGCGACCAGACCTGAATGTTTCATCGGTTGCCATTATCAACCGCCTGGGGCTGCTACAATCGTATCTGCATGCTGAGATCGGGGCAGTCTTTGAGCGTTTCGGTCTGACCGGTCCTTCATTCGCGGTGATCACGACGTTGCGTCGCGTGGGTGCGCCTTACCAGCTTTCTCAGCGTGCCCTGATGGATGCACTGCAGTTGACGAGTGGGACGATTAGCGTGCGTATCGACCGCCTGATGCAAGATGGCCTCGTCGAGCGGTTGCCTGACCCCAATGACCAGCGTGGAGTTCTCGTCCGCCTCACGGAGAAGGGGACTAAGCTGTTCGATCAAGTGGCTCCGGTCCACCTTGCCAATGAAGATCGCCTCCTCTCGGCCCTGAATGGGGAGCAACGCGAACAGCTCTCTTCATTGCTGCGTATCCTGCTTCTCAGCTTTGATCCTCTTGACTCAGAGGATCCGCAACACCCCTCCCGTTGGATTGGTGCATCACTGGCCCCTGCTCATGTCGCCAGGCACATACGTCGTTCCGCAGGTTTGACCGACGCTCCTGGATTGCTTGTCCAGGCAGTAGCAATTCCTAGTTCCGCCTCAGAAGCGGGGCTGCAAGAGGGAGATTTGATCGTCTCGGCTGGTGGCACGGAGATCAGATCTATTGACTGCCTGCATCAGAAACTACTGACCGTACAAAGTGGGACACTTTCCTTAGAAGTGCTGCGAGGAACCGACCACCACGTACTATATCTGCTGGTCGGCGAACTTCCCAGTACTTGATGGTCTGCCCCACAGAAGGCGATGTCAAGGGAACAGGGGAAAGGGCATCCCTGTGTAAGGAGATAAGTATGAAGGAACCAAAGGAGAAACACGCGATGAAGTATGGACTTGTACTGCCGCTGTCAGGCATCGAGGGCGATGTTGAACAACTGGTTGAGTATGCACACATTGCCGAGGAGGAAGGCTGGGAAGGGGTATTCCTGGAAGATTACATCATCTATTGGGGCGCACAGGGTGTTACCTACGATCCCTGGCTGACGCTGACAGCCATGGCGCTGCGCACACAGCGCGTGCATCTGGGAACTACGGTGACGCCGTTGCCGTCCCGGCTCCCCTGGAAGCTCGCCCGCGAGGCCATCACGCTGGATCACCTTTCGCACGGACGCCTCATCCTGGGCGTTGGCTTGGGTGACGCACAAGATCGTCACTTTGGCGAGGTCGCTGATGTGAAGCAGCGTGCCAGGATGCTCGATGAGGGGTTGGATCTCCTTGCGGGCTTGATGAGTGGGCGGCCCTTCAGTTATCAGGGCACTCATTACCAGGTGCACGATGTCACCTTCTGGCCAGGGCCGGTCCAGAAGCCTCGGATTCCCATCTGGCTTGGTGGTTTCTGGCCTCGGAAAGCTCCGGCTTTGCGCGCAGCTCGCTGGGATGGCTTCTGCCCTGCCAAGGTGCCCGATGAACATGGTGACGGCTACATCAAGCCAGCCGATATACGCGCTATCAAGGCCTTTATCGAAGCGCACCGATCAAGCTCTGCTCCCTTTGATCTCGCCGCGGGGGGACACAGCCCTGGCGATGACCCGGTAAAGGCGCGAGCGCATGTCGAGTCATATATTGAAGCGGGAGCGACCTGGTGGATCGAATTCGTGCTGCCGGAACCTGGAGAAGGAGACCAGGCGCTGACACGCATCAAGGAGGGACCGCCTAAATAGAGTTAGAAGAAGCGTGTATATAGGATCCTCTTTGGCCAGCGTGTCAAGCCGAATGACGTGGTTAAAGAGTCTCACTCTGCGGAGCAGTACGTGCCGCTTTTTCACGTTCCTTCAATACACGGCGTAGAACCTTCCCTGAGGGAACCCTGGGAATAACATCGATGAACTCGACCTCATGCAGCTTTTTGTAGCTCGCCAACCTGCTGTTGACAAATGTGATCAACTCATCGGTAGTAACACGTTGCTCTGGTCGCAGGACCACAAAGCCTTTGGGCGCCTCGCCCGCTTGCTCATCAGGAATCCCGATCACTGCCGCATCCTGCACTGCTGGATGTTCCAGCAGCACCGCCTCGAGCTCGGCGGGAGCAATGCTAAAGGCTTTATACTTGATCATTTCTTTCTTGCGATCGACGACATAGAGGTAGCCATCAGCATCCACATAGCCGATATCCCCTGTGTAGAGCCAGCCATGGCGCAGGGCGCGTGCTGTCTCTTCAGGTGCCTTCCAGTAGCCAGGCATCACCTGTGGCCCATGTACAATAATCTCACCTTCCTCTCCC
This sequence comes from Chloroflexota bacterium, assembly GCA_005881495.1. Next base: position 11,894 of record VBHI01000339.1, on the reverse strand, counting down.
GCGGGCAGCTCACGATCCCCGGTCTCCTGGTCGACCACCTTCTGCTCGGTATTATGCACGAACAGACCCACACTCCCCGCACGATCCAACGCGGGATCCACCGGCGAGAGGTGAGTAACAGGTGAGGATTCCGTCAAGCCGTAGCCCTGGACAACTATCACTCCAAGCTTCTTCTGTATAGATTGCGCCAGTTCCCTGGGCAGAGGAGCTGCGGCTGACATGATATACTTGACGGTTTTCATCTTCTGTTGCAGCAACTCCGTCGGGGTTGCGGTCAGGGCCAGCAAAATAGGAGGAACCGCGAAAAACCAGGTGACGCCATGGCGCTCGCACAACTCCAACGACTGCGCCAGGTCAAAGCGTTCCATCAGGACCTGCGTGGCCCCTGCTGCCAGAAAACTGCCCGTCAAGAGCACGCCGTAGATATGATACATTGGGAGGAAGATCAGTGTGGTATCAACGGAAGAGATTCGCGAGGCGGTCAGAAACTGCAGGTGGTTTGTGGTCAGGTTGCGATGGCTGAGCATCACGCCCTTGGGCAAACCCGTCGTGCCAGAGGAATAGGGCAGGGCCAGGATGTCATCGCCACTGATCTGGACAGGGGCAGGTCGTTTCGGTGACGACTCGCGCAGCAGCCTGGCAAAAGGGATGGCTCCCGGCATACTCTCGGGGACGCGGTCTCCTGTCACGATGATATGTTGTAGATGCGGAAATGTTCCCTCGTGCAACACGGCTTGCAGGATGGGCAGCAGTTCGCTCTGGACCAGGATAGCCTTTGCTTCGGAGTCGGCAAGCTGGTAGGCCAGCTCGCGCTCTTTGTAGACAGGATTGATCGGGCTGAGAGCCGCTCCAATAGTCGCGGCAGCATTAAGAAGAAGGGGGTATTCTGGGCAATTGGTGGTGAACGTACAAAGATGATCCCCTTTGCCCAGTCCAAACCGCTGCAGTCCGTTGGCCAGGCAGTTGACCATAGAGACGACTTCGCGATAGGTCAGGACGAGTTCATGGTAGATGATCGCACGGCGCTCAGGAAAACGGTCGGCAGCCATGCGCAGCAAGTGATCATAAGGGACATTCGGGAAATCCACCTGAGGACGATAGAGTTCGGGAGCTACCATTGGTAGTGCCATATCTTAGATCCTTTCTAAAAGCTTCCACGGAATTCTTGTGCTTGCGTATCATGATATCACGAAGCCTCTCCCCTGGGAGGAACACGACCTAATTTCCTGTTCATAACAAGTGCCCCCAGCACATCCATGATCACACGGGAAGCGAGCAGAGCAGTCACGTCGGCCACATCGTAGGGCGGTGAGACCTCCACAACCTCCATCCCCGCCAATCCCTCTCGCGTCACAAGCTGGAGCAGTCTGAATACTTCGCGCGGAAGAAACCCTCCTGGTTCTGGAGTACCCGTCCCTGGCGCAAAGGCAGGGTCTAGGCAGTCGATATCGAAACTGAGGAAGACGCACTTAGCCTGCTTCCAGGCAATATCAAGTGCATACTCAGCCACTCGGTCGATGCCGTAGTGATCCACATCTTCCATCGTCATGATCGTCGTCCGTCGCTCGCGCGAGGTAGAATACCAATCGCGGGGTTGTGTCCAACCTCCGATGCCGATTTGTACCAGGTTAGTGGGGGGAGCATTAGAAATATTGGTCGCATGGAACCATGGACTTCCATGCATACGTTCGTCCATGCTGTACTCGCTGATATCGGCATGCCGGTCAAAGTGAATGATGCCAATATTGCCCTCAACATGCGGCGCCAGCCCTCGAATATCCGGGTAACCAATCGAATGATCCCCGCCAAGTATGACGGGAAAGACAGCCCGCTCATGAACATAGCTGACCGCTTTGGCGATCTGGTCAAAGCTCTTCTCGATGTTCGCCGGAATCACGTTCACGTCTCCGGCATCAACCATATTGAGCGATTCCACCAGGTCGACGCCCAGTGATGGATTATAACCAGTCCCAAGCAGCGATATACGCCGGATGGCCTGGGGTCCCCAACGTGTACCAGAGCGAAAGGTAGTCCCGCAGTCCAGCGGGACTCCAACAACAGCAACGTCCTGACCACCAAGTGTGTGCATGTCCTCCAGGAATGGAACGCCCATGAACCGGCATCCAGCCGAGTAACCATGACGCCCTCGATTAAACAAAGAGATGCTCCTGTCGCGGATAGAGTCGGCTGACTCCAATCCATACGCCAGTGCTTGCTGGTCCAGTTCATCCCGCCGAATCGAAGGCCACTCAGCTTCGCGTTGCATCGCCCACGTCCCGCGTAAATCTTCTCGTCTCATCATTGCCCGCTCCTTATTGAAATCAAAATTGAAATCAAAACAGTACGTGTTCATGACTCCGCCAGTTGACTGAGCGCGCGGCGCACAAAAACGGGCGTGACCTGTTTGCGATAATTGATCGTCAAGTCGGCGTTGTCCAGCGGCTTGGAACGCCTGGCGGCCGCCGCCGCCACTGCCTCTATCAGTTCAGGACTGAGCGACTGGTGAACCAGCTGTGCGGCGGCCTCGGTCGCCTCCACCGGGTGCGATGCCACAGCTCCCAAAGTGATTCGTGCATCAGCCACCGTCTGGTCATCAGCAAAGCGCAGCGCCACCGCTACCCCCAGGATGGGAAAGTCGAATGAGCCGCGCCGCCGCAATTTCAGGTAGACACTGCGCCAACCGTTGGCAGGCGGTAAAATGATCTCGGCGAGTATTTCATCCCTGGCTTTTGTATAGGGGTCCATGCCATCATCGCGAAACAGTTCTCGTACCGGCAACACGCGCTCGCCGCGTACGCTCACCAGTCGCGCCTGCGCATCCAGGCTCACTAACACAGGAGCAGTGTCCGCCGAAGAGATTGCCCAGCAGCGTGGGCTACCCGGAGCAACCAGGCAGATATCGCCATCTTTTTTCATACAATAGCCAATAGAGTGACGCCAGAACTCGGTCTGATTGTAATAGTTACAGCGCGTATCCAGCAAGAGATTGCCGCCGATGGTGCCCGCGTTCCGCAATTGGGGCGTCGATACTGAACCAGCAGCAGTGGCAAGCGCCAGATAGTGTTGCAGAATGAGAGGATGTGAGGCCAGCGTAGAGAGCGTCACACCAGCACCTATGTGCATCCCCTGCTCCGCGGATCCACCGGTGCTCTGCAATGCCGTAATGCCTCGCAGGCCAATTAAAACCTCTGGAGTGAACTGGCGGCGTTTCATATTTGGAAAGAGATCGGTACCTCCTGCGACCAGCATCGCCTGTTCACCTTCCTGCGCCAGCATCAATGCGGCTTCTTCAAGGCGACGAGGAGCCAGGTAGCGAAATGGTGGAAGCCGTAACATCAGGACCCCCCCTCTTTCGCTGCCCCTCTCCCCCTTCCCTGGCCCTCGTGGTCCCCGTGGTCCCCCTGGTTGCTCCGCGCTCCGTCGATCTCCCCAGGCTGCCATCTAATAAGCCGAGTTGGCCACGGTGACGGCCCCTCGCTAGGCATGACCTGTGGACGAGGTAATGTACGCGTCGTGGCTGTTTCGGCTTTAAGGGCCTTCAATACTTTGTCTGGTGTGATGGGTACCTCGTCAATGCGCACGCCTATCGCCTCATAAACAGCATTGGCAATAGCTGGGATGACCGGGTTAAGTGGTCCTTGCCCTGCCTCTTTACCTCCATAGGGACCTTCAAGGTCAGGGATTTCTATCAATATGGATTCAATTTCAGGTGTGTCCAGCGTCGTGGGCAGTTTATAATCCAGCAGAGATGGTATTTTATGCTGTCCCTTGCGGAAGACCTGCTGCTCCATCAGCGCCTCGCCAAAGCCCATGTACGCGCCACCCTCGACCTGGCCGGCGACCAGCAGGGGATTGATGGATTGCCCCACGTCATGCGCCATCCAGAGTTTTTCAACGACCACCTCACCTGTCTCCACATCGACCGCCACTTGCGCTACACACGCGGAATAGGAGTAAGCGGGCGAAGGTCCAACGCCTGCCCCTTTGTAATCGCCGTGAATGCCTTCGGGCGGGGCATAAGACCCCGATGCCACCAGCGCACCATAGCGGGCCTCGGCCAACTGCACCGCTTGCACAAAAGATAACGCTACTCCCGGGTCATCTTCGTCGAAAATGATGCCTTCAGCAGCGTTCAAGCGCTCCACCGGGACGTGTAACTGTTCAGCTGCCAGTTCGAAGAGCTGCGCTTTCAGTTTGCGCGCGGCAGCAATGGCCGCATTTCCGGCCATGAAGGTGACCCGGCTGGAATACGAGCCAAGATCAACCGGGGTAAGCGTCGTGTCTGCCGTTTCAAGGTGAATGTGTCCTATCTGAATACCCAGTTCTTCCGCAACGATGTAGGCCAGCACAGAAGTCGATCCCTGGCCAATGTCGGTCGCGCCGCAATAGACCGTGACGCCGCCTCCACGGTCGAGGCGAATCTGCACAGCCGAGTGCGGCAGATCATTCCAGTAAATGGGTTTGCCCGCGCCACAGATGTAGGAGGACGCGGCTATACCCATCCCACGTTTAATAGAAGAATCCTCTGCTCTTCCGTGAGAACCATTCATCGCGCTTCTTCCATTTACGGATGCTGGCACTTCCTTGCGTCCCTGCTGACTGAAAGTAGAAGCGCTGTAGAGTGCGGATGTATCCAGCACGTCGGCGTTGCAGGGATGGATATCAGACTGGAACTCATTCCAGCCCGAGCGTTCAACGACGGCATCGAGACACTCGCCAAGATCGCAACTGGTGATGCGCAGGCCGTTGACCGTGCGCGAATACGGCTCAATCAGATTATGGCGACGCAGTTCAACCGGGTCCATGCCGAGATCATGGGCAATTTTGTCGAGATGTGCCTCTACCGCGTAGCGCGGCTGGGTCGTCCCATGCCCGCGCTTGGGACCGCACGGCGGCTTATTGGTAAAGAGACGCATGCCCTCGAATTTGTAGCAGGGCAGCTTGTAGGTCACCGTCTGCAAGGCGCCAGTATAATATGTCGAAGCAATCCCATACGAACCATAGGCGCCGCCATCCAGAAAAGAACGGAAGTGCATGGCGGTAAGCGTGCCATCCCGCTTCACTCCTGTCTTAATCCACATTTTGACGGGATGGCGTCCCCTGTGGTTCAAAAATACCTCTTCACGCGTGCAGGTAATCTTGACGGGCCTGCCAATACGGCGCGACAATTCGCTGGCGCAGATTTCATGAGAGAAGGGATCGCTTTTTCCACCGAAGCCTCCGCCGACATGGGGGGCGATGACACGAACATGCGATTGCGGCAAGCCCAATACATTGCTCAACTCGCGGTGAACATAATGCGGCGTCTGTGTGGATGACCAGAGCGTAAGCTTACCGCCAACCGGGTCGCTGGGATCAGGTTCCCAACTGGCGACACAGGCGTGTGCTTCGATCGGCGCGTGATTGTTGCCCTCGTAGTAGAACCAGTCCTCGCGTACATAGTCGGCTGCGGCAAAACCGGCTTCAACTTCGCCAAACTCATACGCGACGGCCTTGTGAATATTCCCAATCCGCGCCTCGTCGTTGATTTTGACCTCAGGATGCGCCAGTGCCTCGTCGATACTCATCAGCGCAGGTAACACTTCATACTCGACATGCATCAGCTTCATTGCTTCATCCAAAATGTCGGGATCGAGCGCGGCAACAGCAACGACGGGATCACCCACATAGCGTACCTTGTCGAGCGCCAGCGCGTATTCGTCCTGGCTGGAAGGAAGGATGCCATACTTCTGGGGCAAGTCCTGGCCGGTAATCACCGCCAGCACGCCCGGCAGCGCCAAAGCGCGGCTCGTATCAATGGAGAGAATGCGAGCATGTGCATAGGGCGAACGCAACAGCCGCCCATACACCATGCGCGGCAGCATAATATCGTCGGCATAAAGGGCGCGACCGGTCACCTTGCCATAAGCATCAACTTTAGGCAAAGGCACTCCAATGTACTTGTATGAACCCGATTTATCGCGTCCCTGCGACGCAGACATTCCCACCCCGTCATTCGTCCTGATACTCATGATGCACCTCTTTATCAGGGGATCTGCTTATGACTTTTAACAAAACAGTCTGGCCATCCGTATTGGTCACAGCACTGTCATGCTGAGCGAAGCGAAGCATCTCTCTGCCCAGCGTGACAGACCCTTCGCTGCGCTCAGGGTGACAGTGGAGGGGCCGATTTCATCATCCGTCTTATTTTTTAAAACTGCATTATCGGCCTCTGGGGAAATCTACCCTATCCCCTCATCAATTTGTTAAACTGCATTATCGGCCCTCGCTGGATTTTCTGCTATCCAGATGAAAAAGTTAAACAGCATTATCGCGTCCCTACACGATTACCGGCAGCCTCCACCGCTTCATAAATTTTAGTGTAGCCAGTGCAGCGACAAAGGTTTCCCGCCAGCGCCTCTTTGATTTGCTTGCGCGTAGGCCGGGGATGCTCGCGCAAGAGATCGACGCCAGCAAGCAACATACCTGGTGTGCAGTAGCCACACTGGGCCGCGCCCAATTCGGCAAAGGTTTCTTGCAAAGGATGCAGCTTGCCGTTCTGTTCCAGCCCCTCAATGGTGGTGATCTCGCTCTCCTGTACTTCCAGGGGTAAAGTCAGGCACGAGAGCACTGGTAAGCCATCGATCAGCACGGTGCAGGCCCCACATTCTCCAAGCTCGCAGCCATGCTTGGTGCCAATCAACCCCATGTCTTCACGTAAAACTTCAAGTAAGGTATGATGCGGCAAAACTGCCAGTTCGCGGCGTTCGCCGTTCACACGCAGCGTAATGAGTTCCCTCAATTCAGCCTCCTTCCCTTTCGCGCAATCGTCCTATCTACTTGCCCCCAATGCGTGCGATACCTCCGCAGCTTCACTATGCAACTTCCGGGCAGCACATTCCAGGGCTTCATCTCTAAATCGTGAGGCAAAGCCAACAACCCAGAGCAGAGCCACCAACGTGCCTCCTGTGCCATAAATGGGTGCTGCCACCGCGTTGACTCCAACCAGGTACTCCTCGTGGTCAAAACTAATACCCGTACGGGCAGCCTCTTCAACGCGGGCCAAAAACTCCTGAGGGTCAGTTAGCGAATGCTCTGTGAAGCGGGGCAGGGGACCAGCATGCAGGAAGGTCTCGCGCTGCGCAGCCGACCAGTTCGCCAATACGATAGGTCCAGTAGCTGCCGCCAGCAGAGGTACGCGCAGGCCGCGCGTCACAGAAATATGCAGCGCAGCCTTTTCCCCTTCACCCACGATACATTCAATAATCCTCACTCCCTTCTGCTCAACCTTCCCCAGGCAAACTGTCTCGCCTGTACTGGTTGCCAGGCGGCGCATGGCAGGCAGAGCAAAGTGGCGCAAACCTGCCCGCTGGATGTAGGTCTGGGCGAGCTCATAGATGCGCGGACCCAGGACAAAACGGTGCTCCTCTGCTTGCTCAATTACGCTATTGCTCTCCAAGGTTTTGAGCAGTCCGTGCAGACTCCCTTTACTCATGGTGAGTGCGCGTGCCAGGTCCGAAAGCGTCAAACCCTCCTCCGTGACGCTCAAAAGGTCCAGCAAACGGAAGGTACGCTCAACCATCGGCGCAGGCACTACAGGCGCCGTGCCAGTCTCTTCATGAATATCAGATTGTTCGCTATATTGAACTAATTGTTCTTCCATAAGAACAGCATAATGAATTTCGGGGAAGAAGTCAAGGGTCGATTAGAGGTAGCCCATCTTCTGAGCCAACGCGATCGCTTGCTCCAGGTAGGAATACGCGGCCTCCGGTTGATTGGCCTCTCCGCTTTGCACGGCAGCTTCCAGCAGACCGGTCAGCTCATCGGGGAGGCGCTGCTGCTCAGGGTCCAGCAGCATCCCGGCATACTTCACTGCATCTGCGCCTCGCTTTTCTGCCAGTGCTACCCCCATTATCGGCCAGAGGGCCGTCCACTGATAATAATAGACGAGGGGACTTCGCTCCCACAGCTGAAAAGCCTCTTTGCTGTACTCCTGTACTTCTGCATATGTTCCGGCACGCCATGCTATCCAGGCCTGGTGGGCTTTGACTACGCCAAGATATTCAGGTGCTTGCATCGCTTGCATACGCGAGGCATAGCGTTGGACCTCTTCTACCTGTCCTCGTCTTCTATAAACCAGGCTCAGTACGTTCAAGCAGCGTTTCGTAGCAGCTTAATGCGTGCTGAAAAGCGCTTATTGCCTCTTCATACGCGAAGATCAGTAGTGCCTCTTCTCCGGCTTGCTCATAGTATGCAATCGCTTGCTCAGGAAGACTCGCCAATTCATAATGTACTGCGATCTGCCCGCTCATAGTTCCCAGGTTCTCTTGATACACTGCCTCGAGCGCCTCTGCCACTCGCCGGTGCAGCAGCCGTTTGCGTGCGCTGCTCAAGGCAGCAGAGGTTCCCTCGCGCAATTTATCGTGGCTAAAGTCGTATGCATCTCCCCCCTGCTCGCGCACGATGCGCCGCTGCCAGAGTTCATCCAACCCTTGCACAATGGCGTCTTCATCGCTCTTGCCCGCCTGCGCCAGCACCTTGAAGGTAAATGCCCGTCCGATGATTGCCGCCAATCCTGCCAGTTCTCTCGCGGGTGGCGAGAGTTGTGCGAGTCGTGCAGCAATAACCGCCTGTACCGTAGGTGGCAAAACAAACCCATGGTCATCAACTCCATGGGGGTGGGGACCATCGTGATCGCTCTCCTGTTCCAACACCCCCGCCCGTACGATTTCAACGACAAACAAGGGGTTGCCTTCGGTTTCCTGGTAAAGATCGGTCATCATGTCCGCATCCAGGTTCTTCCCGGCCAGGTGTTGAGCCAGAGAGGCCGTATCTGCGGCATCTAATGGCCCCAGGACAATCTCGGTGACCCGGCTCTCCCGCTGTAGGCTCGCCAGCAAGGATGCTAGTGGCTGGTTCGGGGTGAGTTCACCCGAACGAATTGTTCCCACCAGCAGAAACTGTGCTTGTGGATCAACGCGCAGCAAGTAATGCAGCCACTCGAGAGTTTCGACATCGCACCACTGGAGATCATCGAGCACGAGCAGCAGCGGTTGGCGCGTGTTCAGGATAGCACGGGCCAATGCCTCAAATAGGTGCTGTCTCTGCCAGCCCTCACGAATGGGGGTGGGACGAGGCAGGTCTGGTCTCTGCACCAGAATTTCGGGGACGAGCCGGGCCACTTCGGTCGACCAGGTATCAGGAAGCCTCGCCAGGCAGTTCCGCAAGCTCTCTTGTTTGAGCCAGGCCACCACTGGTGCATAGGCCAGCTCTCCCTCTGCTGCATAGCAGCGAGCCGTGGCGGTTATGATGCCCTGCCGACTGACCCATGTTCGTAACTCTTCGACCAGGCGCGTTTTGCCGATCCCTGCTTCTCCTTCCACGATCACGACGTGTGGAGGCCCTCCATGTGAGATGCGTTTCCAGGCCGCCTGAAGTTCAGCCCATTCGTGCTTGCGGTCAACCAGCAGTTCCGCTGTCCCTCGCGCAGCGGGTTGAGTTGTAAGGGGGCCGGTCGGTTGCTGTGACTGCACCAGCCGCTCGTAGGCTGCGCGAGTGGCCGGGCCAGGTTCTACCCCCAGTTCGCGCTCCAGCACAGAAGCGCAGGTATGGTAGGTACGCAAGGCCAGGGCACGCTCTCCAAGCACAGCATACAATTGCATCAACTGGCGATAGGCCTCTTCTCGTAAGGGATCATGGCGCAAGAGACGTTGGGTAGCGCTGATCGCCCCGTCGTAATCACGCTCCTGCTCTAGAAGGCTAATGAGGCGTTGCAGAGCCGTGAAAAATTGCTCTCGCAAGCGGTCTCGCTCGGGCAGAATCCATTCATCGTAACAACCGGGCAGCAGATCGCCGCGGTAGAGTTCCACTGCATGCTCAAGTGCCCGCCGCAATGCCTTGCCTGTTGCCTGTTGCGCTTGTTCGGCCTCGCTAAGAGCGTGTTCAAAGTCGAGTACATCGAGTGTCCAGGCAGCACTCGGTTTCCATTGCAGTGTTTGCCGTTCGATTTGCAAGTAGCTGTCAGCCTGGGGCAGGGCGTGGATGGCCTGGAAGGCGTGGATGGCGTTGCGTACATGATGCAGGATATTGCGCAGATTGGCATGCGCCTGGGCATCAGTCGAATCGGGCCAGAGCACAAAGGCGAGATGCGAGCGGACTTGCGGCGCGTCGTGGTGCAGCAACAGGTAAGCCAGCAAAGACTGCAGGCGAGGCATCTCAAACGTCGTTATAGGGACATCATCGGCGAGTAACAGGAAGTCACCCAGCAGGCGAACATGTAGAGTTAGCATCCCCAGCAATCTCCTTGAGCCACACTACTCACGAAAACCTCTAGCTTAATACTATCCAAGATACAGGGCTGAGTCAAGCCTACTTTGTGCGCGGCCTACAGGTGAGCTTCCACAACAAGATGGAGCGCAGGAGCGGAGAGGTCAGAAGCATTCCTTATTCCGTGGATGGCAACGTAATGATGACATTCTCCGTCTTCTCTGGTAGAAAGCACGTACCGAAATCACAAAGAGCCCGGCGGCAGTTCTCCGCCAGGCTACTCATCATGGATGCCAATCAGCTGGTACAGATCACTCGCCTGCTTGTCCCTGCGAGGATTGCAAACTTATAGCCACATCATCATGTTCTGCCGGGTCGATATCGGTATAGCGGTGAACTATTTTCCACCCTCCCGCTTCATGGTGTTCATGCCGATAAATGTTGAAGCTATGCAGAGAATGGCAAAACTAGCGGCGATGAAACCAATCCATCCTCCTGTACCTCCGACGAAAACCAGGCAGAGAACAGCAAACGCGAAAAGCGCCACCATCGATAGCACGAACACAGTCACGAACTGATAGAACATATTCCTGTTGTAACTAGGTGGCAGATACACTTTTCCTCCAGGTTCTTCTCTCAGTGGTTGCTCGTAGGAAGTCTCACCGAGTTGGCGAGCGTATTCCTGATCTCCTTCGTATTTCCCATAGGTCGAGCCTGCTTGCTCGTGTATTGACTCACCGGCTTCACTTTGTTGTATCATATTGTCTTCCTCCCCGTAAATTGATGGGTTTATTCGGGAAGGACCTCTTCCCATTTAAGCGCATTGGTCTCTTGATGCTGCTACCTAAAGTTGGGTGTACCTCTTAACAACTGGCAGGGAGTCGGGGTTTGTGTATGATGTGATGATTCTGTAAGAGTAATGCCTGCTTTGGTGATATCCCTGTGACGCCCGTGCATTACACTCCATACTGGAAAGGTCTGCGTTGTGTAATGAAAGGGAAGGAGCAATAACGTATGTTCAACTATGCGGGAAAGACCGCCTTGATCACAGGCGCCTCGTCGGGCATTGGTGAGGCATTTGCACATATCCTGGCGGCGCGCGGCATGAACCTGGTACTGGTGGCACGCTCGGCAGACAAACTGCGCGCGCTGGCGCAAGAACTCTCTGAACAGCACGGCATTCGTGCCGAAGTCGTCCCTGCTGACCTCTGCCGCGAAGGCGCTGCGCAGGAGGTCTACCGGCGGACGCAAGAACTGGGTGTTCCTGTTGATCTGCTGGTGAATAATGCTGGTTTTGGCACATTTGGAGGCTTTGACACACTCACCTCTGAGCGGGAACACGAGGAAATCATGCTCAACGTCACGGCCCTGGTTGATCTGACGCATGCCTTTTTGCCAGCGATGGTAGAGAGAAAAGCAGGGGGCGTCATCAATGTGGCCTCGATCGCCGCCTTTCAGCCGCTACCCTATCAGGCTGTCTACGGGGCGAGCAAAGCGTTTGTGCTCTCGTTCAGTCTGGCGCTCTGGGCGGAGTATCGGAAGCTTGGCGTGCGCGTGGTCGCACTATGTCCGGGGCCTACAGCGACCAATTTTTTCACGATTCTTGGTTCTGACGAGGTGCCGATGATGGGCAGGATGCACACGGCGGA
>VBHI01000291.1 GCA_005881495.1 Chloroflexota bacterium | reverse complement strand
TCATTGTCCTTGGGCGTAGGTTTTTCTACGTCCTTGAACTGAAGAACATCCGGTGATCCGTAGTGTGTGTATACAATTGCTTTCATAGTGTCTCCACTCGCTCCCTGAAACTCTTCACAGTCTCCTCGTGGGGTCTTTGGATTGGTCTGTGTCATAACAATGCTCCTTTTTCTCTCGCTGCCAGGTCACATTTCCTGTGCAGCACCATTTCCAATACGACGTGAGTATGCTGCGAGAAGGCTCACAAACGGAACCGAATGGATTGGCCGCTCGCTTGATGCCGCTCCCAATGATGCATGCGCAATCCATTTCTCCGGTGGCCAGGCCGATGGCGTAGGCCAGCAAACGAGCGGCCCAGTAGTTGTGCGTCTCCAGCACCGAAGACAACGCCGGGGAATGAACCGTTGAGATGCAGCGTTGCGGGTACTGCGATCGCCAATCCGACATTGATCACTCCGAAGATGAGAAAGAAGATCACGGAAGCGCCCAGCCAGCTCCTCCAACGAAAAGTCGTTTCCATCGCTTGCCTCCAATCTCAACGAGCAGGGGTCACGTCACTGGTAGCGGCCATGCCAGCTGTGATGGGTGAGGGATTAAAGCCTTTGACGACCAGCCAGACGCCCAGCGCAAACTCCCATAGCGCGATCGGGATTGCGGCCAGCGCCGTCGAGGGGGCATGCTGCCCGATGAGACCGAAGAGCACGGCGATGTCGGCAGCGACGAGCAGGGCCGCTCCGATGAATCCGAGCAGGGGAAGAACCCGCGGCACCAGGCGCGACTGGTACAGCAGGGAGCCCAGCAACAGGGCGTTCACGGCCGGCATGAAGCTTTGTCCGAAGAGGAACGTCCGGTCATACAGGACGACCAGCGTCTGGGCGCTGACCAACCCAGCCGCTCCGACTCCGGCCTGCCGCAAGGTCACGACCGACAGGAGGCACGCGACGCCAGCGAAGATGGTGGCGGCTTCCAGGACTCGCGAACCGACGAAGCCCAGCGCGACCGCTTCGTTCTGCCTCTTGACTACCGGGTACAGCACGACGGCGGTGCCGATGCCGGCGAGAGCCACGATGATCTCCAGGATACCGCCGATGATGGCGGAAGTGTCCGGGCCAGCGCCGATGATGTAGTTCGCACCGTGCACCGGAACGTAGAGAATGAGGGTCGGGATCGAGACAAAGGTAAGCAGGTAGAGCACGCCCGCGACAAGAGCGGTCTTTCTAAGTGGACTCATTTGAAACTCCTTTTGTTTGATGAGGTCATCGACATGATGACCACCAACTGATACTCACAACATGGGGTGTCTTCCTCACACCGTGATCACACATGAGAGGGGAGGACATCGAGGAACAAAGCACTCGTTCCACTAGAACTGTATCAAAGGCAGATCTCCTTTCTCAGCCGCTTGCCTCAACTCCGTGTTTGACGCCTTACGCAGTGGCCTGGCTGGGTTGACGCGGGTTACCGATGAGACAAGCGGCCGTGTGGCCGCTTGTCCATTCCCTGCCGTTTCCAGCGAACTTACTCGGCTCCGGTTTGGCGGACCTGGGGGCCTCCCCTGTCAGCTGAGGGTTCCAAGGCTTGCTCTCGCCGTTCTGACCAGAGCGCATAACCCAGCCAGGCCACAGCTATCCCCAGCGGCATCGCCGCTAAATGCTGGATCTGGGGCGGGATCAGCGCAGCAACGGAGGGCAGCACGAACGCGACGGGCAGCGCGGACGCGACGGCAAGCAGACCGGCCGGCCAGCGCGGCAGGATGCCGGCGCGCAGCGTCGCGATGCCAAAGAGGAGGCCACCGAGGATATACCCGATCCCGACGAGCGTAAAGAGCGCTGGGAGGGCTCCGAGGTTCACGCCGCTCACGGGTCCAAAGGCGCTCCTCAGGAGGCTATCCACAAACTTGGGCGCCGTGGTCGCCAACAGCGGCAGGATAAAGGCTGTGGCGAAGACAAAGGCCGACTGGAGCGCCCAACTGAGGCTCAACAGGAGAAAGCCTGCCAGACCAAGCCACCCGGCCTCTTTCACTTGTCTGGCGTAGAGCCCTGTCCAGCTCAGCAGGAAGAGGAGGCACATGGCGTACTTCAAGGGGGTGATGATGGCCCAGGTGCCGGTGGTGACGGACGAAAGCACTTCAGGTGGCTGGATCGGCTGATATCCTGCGAAAATGATCCCTGCCACTATAGCTGCTAATCCGGTCCACCGGATGAGCTTCGAGGGTGTTATCTTCATTTTGCTCTCACGCGTGGCTGAGGTCTCGCGATTGGTATTCATCTGTGTGTCTCCTTTCAGGGTTGCAGTCTGCTTGATTGCACTCGTGTGTTCGTTGGTAGCCATCGTTTTTTTCTCCTTGCTGATTCTTTCTGATACTGACACGCTCAATGCATTTGAACGTGGCCTCGAACTGTGGTCGCCGATCCTGTTCCTAGGGCCTGCGCATAGGCTATACATGTATCAAGGGCAGTTCTCCTTTCTCAGCTGCTTGCCTCAACTCCATATCTGACATCTTACGCATTGGCCTGGCCGGGTCTGACGCGGGTGACCGAGAGTAATGGCATGCCTAAATCACGCACTTTTCTCAGCAAGCCATACAAGGCGGCCTGATCGACCACTGGGCCAGAGATGGTGGTGGTCCCATTGGGCAACGGAGTGATGGTCAACCCATCGAACCAGTTGGCCCAGTTCGGGTTCAGGAGGCCCTTGACGGTAATCTGGTAGAACTCCTGTGGCATGCTCGTTTTCTTCTCCATGCACGCATAGGTGATGATCTCTCTCCTCGTTGCCAACGATGTCTTTCTCACGCGCATCGTTGTTGTAGGAAGTGTACCAGGACAGGAGGGAGGTTCGCACCCATCAAAGGGTGGTAATGGGGGGTGGAAGTTTTTCCGTGCTGGTGACGAGGGGGTGGATGCAGGGAGGGATGGGAGGTGGCTACTCGGAGAGCAGGTGGAGTGCTCTGGCGCGTGCCACCGCCTGGGTGCGGCTCTCCACCTGGAGCTTACTGTAGATGGTATTGACATACGATTTGACGGTGCTCAAAGCCAGGACGAGTCGGGCTGCAATCGCACGATTGGAGAGGCCAGCCGCAAGGAGGCGGAGTACTTCCAATTCGCGCTCGGTCAGCGGGTCGAGCAGCGACTGGGCAGGCGCTGGTGCAGAGGGTGAGGAGGTGGCAGCAGGGGAGGTACCTTCCTGAACCCGTTCTCCGCGCAGCAGTGCGAGGAGCCGTTCGATGTATGCCAGGGGAACGTTCGTCGAGGCGGCACGGGGTCGTTTCCGCGAGTGTTCGTGGAGCTTTGCGAGCAGGACCGCCATGGGTGGGCCTTCATCAACAAAGATTCGGACGTAGCCCTCCGGCTCAGCCAGCGTCAGGGCGCGTTCCAGTGGCACAAGAGCAGCAGAGATGTCGCCTTGCACCTGATGGGCGAGGGCCTGTAGCATCAGGATTTCGATGATGCTTCCCGTCCGCTCCCCTTCTTCCGCCGCTTGCAGGAGGCGCTCCAGGAGTTCCATTGCCTCCTGCATGGAGCGTTCTGCACGCTCGCTCTTAGACCGGGCCAGGAGCACCCTGGCCAGGGTGATGTGCTCGAACTCGCGCAGGTAGCTGAGGTCGTTGGAAACGGAGAGGCCTCGCTCACGCGCCCAGTCGAGGGCATCACCCACCCTCCCCTGCGTGACCCACACCCGTGTCACATACGCCGAGACCGGACGCACGTTGGGGAAGAAGTCACTCATATACAGGCGCTCTGCCTCGTAGAGCAGGTCGAGCGCTCCGTCCAGATCTCCCTGGGCCTCCCGTATGCGAGCCATCGCAACGCGCCAACGATACCGGTTTTGTGGTAACCCGACGAGCTCACCCAGTTCCTTGCTTCTCAGCAGATGCTGCATGGCGGCATGTAGATCGTCACGCTCACGGAGGAGCTCGCTCATTCCCACGTGCATGTCTGCCGCTCCCCGCAGCACATGCGCACCCTGCTCTGTCGCAAGCTGTAATCCCCGCTCATAGGTGCTCATTGCCTCGCGGAGACGACCTTGCACAATCCGTATATCAGCCAGGGCGATAGAGCAACCGAGGGCGTCAGAGATGTGCCCGGCCTTCTGCACCCTCGCCATGCAATCGGCATAGGACTGATGCGCTACCTCGAGATCCCCGCTCGTCCAATATGCGAGTCCTAGTAACCCCGCTGCCGATCCTCGCCGGAGATGGTCATCCTCAGGGACGAGGTCGAGCGCCCGCCGGGCGTATTTCATGGTGTCGGCCACATCGCCCAAAACCAGGGCGCTTCCGGCACGGTACACGGCGATCGAACCGGGTAGAACTCGAAATTCCGCTTCATCCACGACGACCATCTCAGCCGGTGGGGCGAGCCCAAGCTCACCCATGTCTGCCTTCGTGTCCAGCCACCGTTCGGCATTCTGCAGTCGGGCCTCAACGCCCTCGAGCTCGCCGCTGGCCAGTAATGTCCCGGCATAGTGAACGCTGAGTACGGGCCTGGCACGAACTAGCTCGTCGGGGAGCGCCTTCAGCCAGCCAAGCACCGTGGTCTCCTGTCTACTCCTGCGCATGTCTGGCACTGCCAGCTCGACCAGGTCCGCCGCTCGCGCGAAATCCTCGGCGACCAGCGCGTGGCGGATTGCATCGGCCACCGAACCATGCTGCTCGTACCACTCGCTCGCGCGCCGATGCAGCGTAGATACCTGATCGGGCTGCTCCGCCATCAAATGCGCAGAGAGCACTTCGGCAAAGAGGTGGTGATAACGATACCAGTGGCGCTGGTCATCGAGCGGAACGACAAAGAAGTTGCCGCGCTCCAGGGCCTCCAACCGCGCGTTGCCTTCCTCCTGGCCGGTGACGGCATCGCAGAGCGGGCCATGCAACCGGTCGAGAATGGAGGTCTGAAGTAAAAAGCTCCGTACAGATTCGGGCTGACGCTGCAGGACCTCTTCGACCAGATAGTCCACGATGTAGCGGTGGTCTCCCGCGAATGCCCGGATGAACCCGGCAACATCCTGGTGGCCCTGCAGGGAAAGCG
>VBHI01000290.1 GCA_005881495.1 Chloroflexota bacterium | reverse complement strand
ACTAACCGCGAGTATCGGGAGATGACGAACATTTCTGAGCAGACAGCAAATCGCGATCTGGAAACACTGGTAGCGCAAGGGGTGTTAAAGAGAGTAGGTAAGACGCGGGGGAGGGTTTATAAGTTGCCATAGTATGACAAAGCAAAAGGCAAAGCTCTAGAAGGGCTTCTAGAGAGGGGTGGGGCGGGAGGGACTCGAACCCTCACGGCCTTGCGGCCAGGAGATTTTAAGTCTCCAATGTCTACCATTTCATCACCGCCCCCTGGGTTGACATGATATTAACATGCTACTGGCTATTCGTCAATGATCTTTTTTGGTGCTTTCCATCCTTTTTCTCATTTATATTGACGTACCATCCTGACTAGGGCATAATACGGGTCAAGGTTGTGTAATAAATGTTCATTGTGGATGAACTGGTGTTGTATTAAATAAATATCACTGTGGAGAGCAACATGATTCCTCCGGATGAGATTGTACGGGGAGCATATGAAGTGATTGTGGTTGGCGCGGGGCACGCGGGCTGTGAGGCTGCCCTTGCCAGCGCTCGCATGGGTCGCAAGACGCTTTTATTGACGATGAATCTGGATAGCGTTGCGCTTATGCCCTGCAATCCTTCGATGGGGGGGCCTGCGAAAGGGCACCTGATCAAGGAGATCGATGCGCTGGGGGGTGAGATTGGACGCAATACCGACCGCACGTTTATTCAGATTCGCTTGCTGAATACCAGTAAGGGTCCTGCTGTCCAGGCGCTGCGCGCTCAATGCGATAAACAGGCGTATCGTCTTGCTATGAAGTTTGTGCTGGAGGGGCAGCCGAACCTGGAATTGAAGCAGGTGACGATTTCGCGTCTGTTGAGCGAGGTGGGCGCCGATGGGAGGCCGCGCATTACGGGTGTGGTGACGAATAATGGCTGGCAGTACGAGGCGGACGCGGTGATCCTGACGACCGGTACGTTCATCAATGGACGCCTGGTAGTGGGCGAGAAGACGCAGCCGGGTGGCCGAGCGGGAGAAGGCCCTTCGTTGGGTATGTCTGATGCGCTGCGCGCGTTGGGGCTGACGGTGCGGCGCTTTAAGACGGGAACTCCTCCGCGCATCGATGCCCGTACGATTGATTTCAGCAAGACTGAACCACAGCCTGGCAGCCGTGTGCCGCTGTATTTTTCGCGAGATACGAGCGCGCGTGAGGATGTGCAGTTGCCAGGAAGCCGACCTAACCCGCTGTATCCGGTAACAGACGAGGATTTGTACGGCTGGCGACCACAATTGCCCTGTTATCTTGTGCGTACGACGGAACAGACCCACCAGATTATTCGCAACAACCTCCATCGCTCGCCGCTTTACACGGGAGTTATCGAGGGTATTGGGCCGCGCTATTGCCCTTCCATTGAAGATAAGATCGTGCGTTTCGCCGATAAAGTATCGCATCAGATTTTCTTAGAGCCGGAAGGCTGGCGTACGGGTGAAGTCTATGTTCAGGGGATGAATACCAGCCTGCCTGAGGATGTGCAACTGGCCATGCTGCGTAGTATTCCCGCGCTGGAGCACGTCGAGATGATGCGCGTGGGTTATGCCGTGGAATATGATTATGTACCGCCAGAGCAATTGTTTGCGACCATGCAGACGAAAGCGGTAGCAGGCCTTTTCCTGGCGGGTCAGATCAACGGCACATCCGGCTACGAGGAGGCGGCGGCGCAGGGGATTATGGCGGGTATTAACGCGGCGTTGTATGTGCGTGGAGAGGCTCCCTTTGTGCTGGGGCGACATGAAGCCTATATCGGCGTTTTGATAGATGACCTGGTGACACGTCCCATGAGTGAGCCATACCGGCTGCACACGTCGCGCGCGGAATACCGCTTGTTGCTGAGGCCGGAGAGCGCTGACCTGCGCTTGAGCGACTACGGGTACCGCATTGGGCTGATTGACGAAGAGCGTTATGTCCAGGTTGTTGAGAAGCGAGAGCATATTCAGCGGACGCTGGTGCAGTTGGATAGCGTGGTCTTTACGTCATCAAGAGTTGTTGAGGAACATGCGCAAGAGGTGGGGATAGGGCTGCTCGGGCAGATGCTTTCGGCGCGGGAACTCTTGCGCCGGCAGAATGTGCGGTATGTCCAGGTAGAGCAATTATCAAAACGGACGGGGCAGACGGCTCTTCCTGCGTTAGGGGAGCATGCAGCGGAGGAGGTGGAGTTGCAGGTGAAGTACGAGAGTTATGTGCGTAAACAGGAGCAGACGGTGCGCAGGACGCAGCGCCTGGAAGAGCAGCTTATTCCTGAGACGATCAATTATAAAGAGGTGTTGCATATGCGTACGCAGGCGCGGCAGAAGCTGACGTTGACACGTCCTCGCACTGTTGGGCAGGCTTCGCGGGTGGAAGGGGTGACTCCGGCGGATGTGGCAATTTTGATGGTGTACCTGGAGAAGCAACGGGCGCTGGGGGCGCGTTCCTGATAATCACATTATGATTAATAACCGCATTATGTCTAAAACGGGTGAAGAATGGAAGAATGAAGAACTGTGTATATTCTTGTTGTTGATGATGACCAATTTGCCAATGCGTTAGTACAATTTGTTCTCAGCAAAGAAGGTTTTGAAGTAGAGACGTTGGACAATCCTCGCGGCGCGCTGCAAATGATTGAAAAGCGTGAGCCGGACCTGCTGATACTTGATGTCACGATGCCCTACATTGACGGCTTTGAATTTTCTGCGAAGTTACGCGCTGAGGGATATGAAACACCTATTATTTTTATGACGGCGAAGGATTCGATTGAGGACAAATTGCAGGGTTTTAACATTGGCGCAGATGACTATATTTGTAAACCTTTTAACCATCAAGAGTTAGTGGCGCGTGTTCAGGCAGTGATGCGCCGCATTAAAAGGAATGGCAATGCGGAGAATCACTCTATTCGTTGTGGACTGCTCGAACTTTTACCATCCGAGTTAAAGGTCGTCATACCTGACCATCCTACTGTCTTTCTTACACCAAAGGAGATGCAGGTGTTGCGAATGCTGATGACAAATATTGGGCATGTGGTCAAGCGTGAGCAATTGTTGTCGGACGTGTGGAATGATAACGAGAGCAATAGCAATATTGTGGATGTCTATATCCGTCGCCTGCGTGTCAAATTGGAGGAGGATGCTGAGTACCCACAGCATATTATTTCTGTTCGCGGCGTTGGTTATAAGTTTGCTGGGAAATAGGGGGTGCTGTGTCGAAGCGTTCTCACAAATCTGGACGGGTGGTCGTACCTGAAGATGCGCATGAGGTACCACATCAAGACGCCGGGCAAAAGTCCGGGTCTATCGATGAGCAGGAAGTGGAGAGTAAGGGGAGGAAGAGCAACACGGTTGTCACGATTGACCGAAGAAGGTATCCTCATTTGGAAGCGATTGTCGCGAATACTTCAGATGCGATGATCGCCATCAATGAGCATTTCCAGGTGCTTGAACTCAATCCGGCGGCAGAAGCTGCTCTTGGTGTAAGCGGGGAAAAAGCTATTGGGTGTAACTGCACCGAGGTGCTGGGCTGTCGCAACTTGAACAAGATGGAAATTTGTGGTACCTCTAGCTGCCCCCTTGTGCGAGTTCTGCAACTGAAACAGCCGTTGCCTAATGAAGAGTTGATCATTGGGGATTGCGGGGAGGGGAGCGTATGTCGAGCGGAACGCAGTGGAGCTTCCCTTGCCGACAGAGCGATGCGGGAGGGGTGCGAGGTTTCTGCCAGTGTGACGCCTATCGATGCCGGCAATGGTGAAATGCAGGTGATAATGACTGCACGCGATATGTCCTCTCTCAAAGTGGCGAATCGGGTGCGCGCGAACTTTGTGTCGATGGTCTCGCATGAGCTACGGACGCCGCTGAACTCAGTGCATGGCTTTGTCGATCTGCTACTGCAGGGTCATATGGGTGAACTAACAGAGGAGCAGAAGAAGTATCTCGGGTACGCTGGCGAGGGGGTACAGCAGCTTATT
The DNA here is from genome assembly GCA_005881495.1 of Chloroflexota bacterium. Next base: position 807 of record VBHI01000290.1, on the reverse strand, counting down.
TCGATTGTCGAAGATATCCTCTTTATGACGCGCTCGGACGTGGGGCAATTTGAAATCAAACAGCAGCCAGGGGTGAACCTGCTTGTGCTGGCGGGGCAGGTTGTTACGAGCCTGGAGCCCCAGGCACGCAAGGCAGGGGTTGTCATCAATAAAGAAATTCCTTCCCCTTCTCCGCTGCTCTATGTTGATCCGCAGCGTATGAAACAGGTGTTGAATAACCTGGTGACGAATGCCATCAAGTTTACGCCGCCGGAAGGGACGGTGACTATTCGAGCGCGTGACTATAACGAGCAATTTGTGCTGATCTCTGTGGCTGATACGGGTTTTGGTATTCCTGTGGAAGATCGCCAGCATGTTTTTGAGCGTTTCTACCAGTCGAACCACGTGCAGCAATCGAAAATGGGTGGGTATGGCCTGGGTCTCTCTATTGCCAGGCTGATTGTTGAGCAGCATGGTGGGACGATTTATTTTGAGAGTACTTCGGGGAAGGGTACAACGTTCTTCTTGACTGCTCCGCTGGATAGGAGGCAGGTGTCAGGGTAGAATAGGATGTGCAGGGTAGAGACAAGCTCTACCCCGACATTTCATGAAATGAATTATCTTTGGAGAGTTTGTCGGCCTGGCGGGTTGGTTCGGGGAGGCGGTAGCCTTTGCAGCAGGCGAGGACGTAGTGGAGGCTGATGGCGAGGCTGATGCGATGACCCAGAGAGATGATCATTGGTTTGACGTGGGTGCGGGTGCGTAGTGCGGCTCCTACTGTTTCGCGATTGAAGATGAGGGGTAACCATGCTCCTGCTTCTTCGCTGA